>PBXZ01000026.1:0-15585 GCA_002729415.1 Candidatus Poribacteria bacterium
GGAAAGGCAACAGAGTCAAGCCGACATTCCCCTAATGGATGTTTGTTTCGTTTCCGAAAACGAAGGCTGGGTCGTTGGCGGAAACGGTACTATTCTACACACTTCAGACGCAGGAGAACACTGGGAATACCAGGAAGGACAACCTGTCAGTTTTTTGTGGAGAGTTCTCTTCAAGAATCGAAAAAAAGGCTGGACTGTTGGAAGTGAAGGCGCTATTCTCTACACGGAAAATGGCGGACAAACGTGGATACGACAGCAAAGTCGTACTGATCAATGGTTGTACGATATCACTTTGGCCGACCAAAAGACGCTTTATGCAGTCGGCCTTTACGGAGTTGTACTGAAAAACTCATTGTAATCCATTTGATGATTTTGAGTCAATCCAAGTCTGTTTACGTCATATACCAGTCTTCCTAGTCCAGAGGAATTCTCTTGCCTCCTTAGCCTCGCACCAATTTACAGAACCCTGCATAGCTTATAGCCAGAAATTATATGGATTTAGACTTAATCACAACCCGAGATGGGTCTCATACACTTGAGGTTCCTAGTTTAAAAGAGCGTTACCATTCTATCCACGGAGCGATTCAGGAATCAAAGCATGTATTCATAGAAATGGGGTTATGCTATTTCTCCTCTGACCCCATTTCTATTCTAGAGGTTGGATTCGGTACTGGCCTTAACGCATTTCTGACGTTTTTAGAAACTAAAGATCAAGAAATATTGATCAATTATCATGCTCTCGAACCATTCCCGTTACCTTCCAGTTGTACAACAAAATTAAACTATCTACAACTTCTGAAAGCTAGAAAGTTCCAAGGAATTTTTAATTTGATGCATCAGACCCCTTGGAATCAAGCCATTCAAATTACACCNCAGTACAAATTCCAAAAATCCCTCCATCANGTACAAGATACCAACTATAAGACAGAATTTGAATTAATCTACTATGATGCTTTCGCTCCACACGCACAAGCTGAAATGTGGAATGAAGCCATATTTATAAAGATGATTACGGCCCTAAAAAGTGGGGGGATTCTGGTAACTTATTGTGCAAAGGGAGATGTAAGACGAACTATGCAGAAAGTTGGATTTCAGGTGCAAAAGCTACCAGGACCTCCCGGTAAGAGAGAAATGTTGAGAGGTCTTAAGCCCTAAATTTCGAATTCTCGCTTGTCGACAAACTCCGAGAACTCTTAGAATAACCCACCGAAATACAATTAAGACACCTACAAACCAAATCGTAAAATTGTGAGCTACAAAAAACAGAGCACATTCTGTACCGCGCCTAGAAAACATGAACTTCAACACCCTCTAGACATCATGGCTTCACAAATCAAGTAATATTACAGCGCTTTATTTCTTTCATTCTGAAAACCTCCACACAGATAAAGCTGTACGCCCAAAAATCCATTCCCGATCTTCTCTGCCTAGATCCGAGAAATAGCTCAAAGGAAACTCAAGTGAATGATTGTAACCTTCTCTTGTACTAACCGGTGGATAATCGCTTCCCCACATAACTCGCNGCGGACTGAAGGCCTCAACAACCATCCGTGCCATTAGAGGGACATCAGTAAAAGGATACGGTAATCGGCAAAATTCGCCAAATCCNGGCAACTTAATTAACAAATTAGGATANCTTGAGAGAGCTAACATTGACTTNAANTCTTGATATGGCGNTTTCATANTNTGGTTAGCACCTCCCAGATGTTCGATAACAATTGTTAGATCCGGAAAGGTTTTTANAACTTGGCTGAATTCATCACCCAAAAGTGTCGGTATGCTACATGGGACACTAACAACAAGATTTAATTTGTCAGCNGNCCTCCAATGTGCCAGTGGATCGATAGTNTNAGATCTTGAATCGGCNTGGAGACGTATACCCACGATTCCCTGTTNCGCCCAAAAGNCTATTTTTTCGCCTGTNTCANCGGCTTCGACAATCATAGCTGAAGCGAANCGATTTGGATGGGAATGAAGACANTGAACATGGTAACTGTTGTTAGTATTTCCTGCNTGTTGGATCAATACTGCTTTACNTACANNAGCTTGNTCCATGTGAAAAATTAGGGACTCAATCGGTTCATATTTGTTTGTACCTGTATGACAATGTGTATCAACAATGATCATTCATATTCCTCACTGTTGGTTTTATCAAAAGTAATTATCAAATACATATTAACAACAGCTTTCCCTCAAACAATAAACAGGTAAATTTTCCTTAAAGAATATTAAGTGGCAACCATGGATTGAGAACTTATAGTTAACTAAAGAGGTCAGTGTACGACATGTTAATTTGTCTTCATTTAGATGCTCAAATTACTTCATAGATTTGTTACCCCAACCAGATAAGCTATTGTAGCACGATTTACGCTTTAGTGCTAAAGAGACAGGCAAACCTCAATCCCATTTAAGCATGCTAACCAAATTCTGTTGACGTACCGATAAAAATTACTTAATATTTTACACTTGAAAACAATACTCCTGATTTTCATGCTTTGACCTAGTAATATGATAAAACAGGTTCAATTCTGATCAAACCGTTTATTAATTCAATTGGGGGTACTTGATTTAGGCGCGGTTGCTAGCCGATCGTATCAAACAGACGCTGTGCATATTATTGCTAACTTACGTATTGTTGTTGCTCATTTGGGACAACCCAGCCCAATGGTTGAAACTGATCCAGGATTATGGGAAATATGGTTAAAACAGATAGACCTAGGCAAGTTAAACAATGTATGGCTTGACAACGCTGCTCTACCAGCTTACTTGAGCAATGAAGGCTATCCATACCCCAGTGCGGCTAGATACATACGTATAGCCATTGAGAGGATAAGTCCAAATAAAGTAATGTGGGGAACTGACATCCCAGGACTCTTCTCCCATCTGACGTACCTCCAATTGGTAAACTTGGCCAAACACCATACCAAATTCCTAAATCAAGAAGAACAAGCAATGGTGCTAGGTGGAAATGCAATAGAGATTTATGACTAAAGAATTCCAGCAAAGCTTTCACAATTAATCTATGACTGAATCAGATGGATGATGGGATTCTCCACCTCCTACGCTGTATCGCAACATCAGGTTTAAGATGAATTCTCATCAAATCGGTAATACTAAACATTGGAAAAATCCACAATAACACGTCGTTTATTATACCGATTTTGGCAGGCCGTATAACACATTTTTTAACCGATGTCTCTCTAATCACTTGGCAGAGAGACGGTAGGAACAAATCAGACTGAAGAACTCAAAACGGCGTAAAAGACTTGCCAGATTTACTGAGAAAGGCCTTGTTATTCCCAAAAGGACTCTCCAATAATATCAATGCTATTTGGAACTCTGCCTATCACTTTAAACTATTATCATATGGCTAGTGCTAACGATGAAAGGAGCCTCATATGACTTTCAATAAAAAACGAGCTTTAGATTATATGTCTCGTTACAATCTGGACGTTTTAATCGCAACTTCTCCAACCACTATGACCTACTTTGCAGATAGTGCCTGTTGGCTTGACCCAAAATTTAAACAGTATATGATGATGCCAGGGGCATCTGCTCATTTAATGCCAACAACAACATTTGCGATTTTTCCAGCTGAGGGTGCTCCTGCATTGGTCATCGATACCCAGTTTTCAGCAAATACAATTGATTCTTGGATTGATGATTTGTACCTTGTGGGGAATGCCTCCCCAGATGGCCAGTTTGCACCAAATATTCAATCTGATTCCGAACGGGCTTTTTTTTCTTCTTTAGACAAAGCGACATATTACACAAAACCAGTAGAAGCACTTCTAAATTTGCTTAAATCAAGGGACCTAACTGATAGCCAGATAGGGTTGGAAATGGACGGAATTCACCCTGACCTGAAAACATCTGTAGATCAAACCTTACCTCGGGCATCCATTAAAGATTGCTCAAACTTGATCCGCCTAATCCGCATGGTTAAAACCGAAGAGGAAGTGAATCGCTTGACGAAAGCTACTGAGATCAGTGAGAAGGCGGCTGACGAAAGCATCAATTCAGCCCACTCTGGTCGACCAATTTCGGATGTTGTTCGGGCCTACCGAACCAGAATAGCAGAACAGGGTGCTGATTTTGAACATTTCGCATATAGTTTGCGGGGGTTGGGGATTGCTACCGAACCAGACTACTTATTGACTGATGGGGATTTTCTCTTTGTCGACTTCGGTTGTACGTATCGCAACTATGTTTCAGACAGTGGCTTCACTCTAGCAATGCGTCCATTATCAGACTCACAGATTGACAAATATAATACACTTCACGCTTGCATTCAAGCGGGTGTAGAAACAATCAAACCTGGGACCAAGTCATCAGAGATACAAACAGCTATGGCGCAGATTCTAGATCAAAAAAACGTTCAGGCCTCCTTACCACATGGACATGGTTTGGGACTAGAAATCCGAGACTACCCGATTATTGTTCCCAAAAATGAGCTCTATATTCGTGACGGCTGTATAGGAATCTCATCTGATCTACCATTGGAAACAAATATGGTTGTNAACCTAGAAGTATCTATTTTCAGGTTAGAAACAGGTGCTTTACACATTGAAAAATCCTTTCTTGTTACAGCAACAGGCTGTCAACCTTTGATTCCTCAAGATCGCGTATTGCCCCNATCACCAAAAACATAATCATTTCACGTCCCAACTAAGATATATGTGTTGCCATTCAGCATAATTTATTTTATTATGTTGCATCTTCTCCTAAAAAGCTAAATGGTGAAAACACAATCCAAGGACTCTTCATTAAGTTTTTTAACTTACTATTGAATAATTTATGAGGGAAACATGCTTACCAGTGAACAAATTAAGTTTTACAAGGATAACGGGTATTTAGTTGTTTCAGGTGTCTTCCAGCCTAAGGAGGTAGAAGAATGTGTTCGCGAAACGGATGAGATGTTTAGTCGCGTTGAGAAAAGTGGAAAAAATCTAGAAGCAACATGGGGAGGAAAATGGCAAGACACCCAGATCGCAGAAAACGAACGCGGTACAACATCTGTACTCAGTATCCACAATATGCAATACCATTCTTCAGTATTTACTCGAATGTTAGTTCACCCCAAACTGACAGAAGCTGTTGCTGATTTAATCGGCCCCAATGTTCAATTGCATCATACCAAGCTTCATGTTAAACCACCTGAAAAAGGATCTCCATTTCCATTGCATCAAGATTATGACTATTTCCCACATGAGAAGGATACTATGATTGCTGCGGTAATTTACCTCGAGGATGTAACGGAAGAGAACGGATGTCTTTGCGTAATGCCAGGAGTTCACACACAAGGCCCTTTAACACACCAACACGATGGCAGTCATTATCTAGCACCAGAGGAATATACCATCGAGGAAGCCACGCCTTGTATAGGTAAAGCTGGTGATGTCGTTTTATTCAGTTATTTGACACCTCATGGATCTTATCCAAACCGAACGAACTCACCAAGACGATTGGTATTGTTTCAGTTCCGGTCACCCACTGATAAGGCTCTCAAAGACGTTCACATTTCACCTGGACAAGGTATGATGGTACGTGGAATTAACCCAGCGATGGAAATATAATATTCATTTTATATTAGCGACTAGATACAATTTCAATAACACATGATAACATCATCGAAATCAATTAATTTCAAAATGCGCATATGCTGTATAAACCGAGCCTTCTTCATCTACAAATTACCCCAAGTAATATAAANTTTGAATATGGATTTCAAAGTTTTTTCGCTGCTCATGCTAAATTTTAGTTGCTAAGAATTTTGCTTTATGNTACTATGGTNTCATAATTTGCATTTAAGGAAGACGACATGGCATTAGAAATGGGTGGAGTAACCAACGCAGTCGGTGGGTTATCAGGATCTCATCACATGGTTACCTCCGCAGACGCCGGGTCAAGTAACACAGGTGGGACAACATCAGGATATAGTCAAGCGACATCAGCTGCAGACACAGGAACTAATACTGGGGGAGTTGGAGATCAAGGGTATACAGGCTCTGCAACCGCAACCACTACTTCGGCAAACACCGTCCATTCTCCATCAGGCTCTTCAGGTCAACTCGTTGCTGGCACCCAACAGAATGTGGCTAGTAACACTGAGGGCGACAATGGCGGCGGGCAGCTTGGCGGCTTACTCGTTGATTCGTACGCTTAACTCTTTCAAAACCTGTTTAAGTTGAGTTTTATTGCTACATCGATCGTTAGGTTTCGGTTTTGCTATGCGGTGTCTGCATCTAATTTCGCTTTTTAGTCGTTGCTTGGTAATCCTCTTNAAGGAGGCTAGTGGTGTTCGATCGCCAAATAGTTTTCCTTACCTTCCCAGCCTAGCTTGTTCACGGCCTTAACTCGTAGCTGATTTTCCCCTAGTCGTAATTTCCAGTTGAAATGATTCAGGGTGGAAACCCAATCATTACCATCCATCTGAACAAGGTAACCTTTAATATTAGGCATTTGTGTACTCAAGTCTACGTTGAGCATTTCAGGNTGGTNCGATCTACTCAAATATATTTCCACATGATTNAGCGTCCAATAGAAATCGCCTTCCCTACCAGAGTGCTTCGAAAACCACGGATGNGGTAGTGTGTGTCCATCTTTCCACCATAGGTAGCCATCATAGTGATATGAACCTAAACCGTGTTCTGGTTCGCCTGGACTAAGAGTACGTAACTCGTCGTTTCGCAGATGAATACAGAACCGTTCGAATAGCTGAGCTCGGCTGATGACATCGTTCTCGAACCGCTTGGCAGCTTGCTCAGGTCGAATTCCTACCTTGTCGAAATCTTGATTTATCCAAGCATTATGAATCTCCAGAGCACTCATAGGTACATCGTTTTTAACATAATAATACGTTGCTTTAGTTTGATCATTGGAGTCTCCTCCAGTATCAATCATGATCCATTTTCCATATTCTTCTGACCATACCTCTGCCACACAATGGCAGCGAATGACTAAAGTACGGGCAATTAGTCCCAGAGAGGCACAAGCGTGAACGAAGACAGTAGAGTAATGTGTACACATACCCAAGCCCAATTTCCGAGACGCGAGTTCAAGAATTAATAGACCATCCCAAGGAGGACAGAAGTCGATTTCGCCCATNTCCCAACCGTTTTCCCATTGNTGTCGTGTCCATTCACTCAAACGAATGAACTGATCGAATTCTGAAGTCGCTCCTGCAATTACATCGTCTAACTTCCATCTCTCACGAAAAATCTGTGCACGTTTCGTGTCTGATGACAAATATGAGAAACGGTGTGAACTCCGAATCTGCTCTGGCATCCGCTGTTGAACAATTTCAAGGTTAGGCTGATCCATCTGTTGGGAAACACGTACATCCGCTCTAATTTCCAGTTCTTTAACACAAGGTGTCACCAAAGGGTTACCGGTAGACAAAGTCATTTGCCACTGCAAATAGCGAAACGAATTGAATGTTGAATCGACAGTGGATCTCCAATCCGTCCATGTTTCTAAACCATACTCAGGCGTTGAGCCGAGACGATATTCCAAGTTGACTTTCGTGTTCAGGACAGTTACAGTTTTTAAGTCAAATCCAAGTTGATTCAAACTGAATGGGCTTGCAATCCCATCTGGTGTTGCAAGTCGACCAATATCAATAACATCTGACTGCATTAGGCCTCGTGGCGGATACTGCTCCATTTTCAACCGGATCATATATTCCCCATCACAGGCATTATTAACACCAAGATGTTCATCATCCCAATTGCGTCCCGCGTCACGGCTTTTCGCACTACGGTTTGGCAGACGGGACTGCTCAACCAAAACTTCCCAACTCCCATCGCCTTCGGCCTGCAAAATAAATGTGTTTAAACCAACACGTAAGACGTCAACAGGGATTGGAATAGAAGTCCAACAGGCATCCCAATATTCTCGCCCCTCAACTTCTTCAAATACTACTGTCTTCTGGTCATTAACCATGATATGCAAGCGACTATCGGCATTTGGCTTACTCTTAATGTACACTAATAATTGGGCATTATCAGCTTCCGGCTGATGGATCCAAAATTCTTTTCGAATCCATTGTGTTTTAGTTATTTTTTCAATATCTCGGTTAGTGCAATTCCCCATTTCATCAGCATAAGTAACTCCTTTGACCAAATGAACACGCCTTGAGTCGGTATCAACATTGATATTCAAATCGTAAGTGTTTTTATTAAAATCAGCATCGTCTTCGTAACACAACCGAATCGTTTTAAAACAAAGCCCATGCAAATCTTGCTCGATGACGTCAGATGATAAGTCACTTATATGCACTTTCATTGACAACTCCTTTTATGGATGTTCGCAGTAATTCTATTATAACTGGTCACACTTAGTATCATAAAAAAGCTTAGTTTAAACAATATAGATCACAAGGAAAACGCGAGGTTGCCCTGCTACTTCTCAGCACTTTTTTGAATCAATTATTAGAAACATTTCAGATAAGTTCCATCGTGCAGTACAATCAAGATTTCTTCTAATTTCTGGCAGATACTANCTATATCTCTAAAGTTTTTTCCTCAGTCATCAACGCATCCATAATGGCATGAACTCGTGGTAAATCTTTGTTGCTAACATCTGTAGCAAAAGGAATTACCGGTCCACCTGACAAGCCAATATAATCCATAGCAGAGTGCAGAGCGGAACTACTATATTGAGCTCCGTTCTCACCACGAAAATCCTCAAACGGTATCATCAGATTTCGCAGACGCTCAGCTTCATCTTTGTTTCCAGACATGAAATTTTGCAACAAGGACAAACTCATTCGCGGAACAAAATTCGCCATTCCTGAACTAAAGCCAATAGCGCCGTTCTCTAGATAATCGATACACGGGTCCTCCGCCATACCACAGGTCATGGCTGCTTGATCTCCAGCATTTTCTGAAATTTGCTTAAAAGCCTCTATATCATCAACTGCGTATTTCAATCCAACAATCTCATCTAATTGGCAAAGGCGTATGACATCATCAACTGTCATAATGTCCAATCGACGCTGATAGAGAATCGTTGGCAGCTTTATTTTCTCAGCAATTGCTTTCAGACCATTATAAACTCCCGTAGCAGAAGCGGGACCAACTACTGGCATAATCATCACGCCATCCACACCTAAGTCCTTGGCAATGCTACCCATTTCCAAGGACCGCCCAAACCCCGGACCGATGCCGGGAACGACATGAGACTTGTCTCCCACTTCATCGATAAATGTTCCAACCACAGCTTCGTATTCCGCTAAACTGGCATCATAAACCAAGCCTGTTCCACATTCAGGCATGATAAAGTTTACCCCATTCTGAATTAGGTAACGAGAGTTTCGCCGAACTCCATCCAGGTCCACCTGTTGATCTTCATTTCGTGGTGTAATGGCAACAACCAAGACATTTCGGCAGTCACCTTTAGACAACTGTTGTCTGCTCATTTTTTGTTCCTGTAGAATTGAAAACTACTGTTAGTAGTCACGCCTTTTAGCAGTGACACGTTTAGACCAGAATCTAAACAATCAATGAAGACAACCTCTCTCCAAAAGCCTCGGAAACTCGAATAACAATTTAACAAAATCTTTAGTCCCTGAATTTTGAAAATAAAGAACTGGAATCACCTTCGGCCGGCATCTGATTATAGTTGATCCGGATGATAATAGAAAGCTCAAAATTGCTTTATCAACTTGACAGGATCAATCAATTTTGAGATTATGAATTAGGGCAATTCTTAGATTCAATCAGATACAGAAACCGGATAGAAGGAAACTGGTATGAGAGTNACAGATATAGAACGCATCATCGTAGATGTTCCCTTTACNGCGCGACAGCAACGAATCACGGAGCGGGAAGTATACAACTGGTCTATTTTAGAATTGTGTAAAGTGTCTACAGATACAGGCCATGTTGGATGGGGTGAAACAGTCATNCATTACACTTGGTCCCGAGTGACTGATGANNCGACAGCCAAAGTTATTGGTCAAAATCCAGCAAAAATGATGAACGACGATTCATTAGGAGCGGGACTACAAATGGCTTTGTTTGATGTTGTCGGTAAAATCTTAGAAGTCCCTGTCTATGCATTATTGGGCAAAAAAATTCGGGATCAGGTTCCAATCTCTTGGTGGTCTATTGACGCATCACCAGCAGATTGGGCGGCAGAAGCCAAAGACGCAGTTGAAAACGGGTATACCAGTTTTAAATTGAAGCCCCGTCCTTGGCAAGACATTGTTAAACAGNTTGACGCAATTAATGCTGTGGTTCCTCCAGATTTCAAACTCGATCTTGATCCTAATAGCACTCTCCAGAATGCAGAAAGCGCTATTCCGGTTATCCACNANCTTGAAAANTACGATATTGTGGCCATTTTTGAATCACCTATACCTCAAGATGATATACCAGGAAACCAACAAATTCGACGGNAAATTAATAGCCAAGTTGCCATGCANTTCGGCAGTCCTCCCTATCTCGTAGGAGTCCAAGAANANGTGTGCGACGGATATGTCATCTGTGCTGGTAAATCGGAAGCTATACGACAAGGTTTTTTGAGTGCGGAAGCTGATAAACCATTCTGGCTGCAACTGGTTGGAAATGGNCTGACNACAACNTGGGCGGCACATTTAGGCGCAGTATTAACACATGCCACTTGGCCAGCGATTACATGTATTAATCTTTATAGNAACCAGTTGTTGACTAAGAANATTAAGGTTACTGATGGTCACCATACCGTTCCAGAGGAACCTGGCCTAGGTGTAACAGTTGATTTGGAAGAGGTAGAGCGTTACCGAGTTCCTACCCAAAAGCTCGAACCATTCCTGACAAAGGGGAATCTTTATAACCANCCGCAACCAAGGATTATCAGCACTATTGTCTATCCTNACGGAAGTTGTATTCATATGGGNGCTTCGTCTCAGGGATACGGATTCTTTACTTCTGGTCAGGGACCTGCCTACGTAGAAGGTGTATATTTGGATCCTTGGCACGATGATGGTACTGACGAATGGAATGATCTGTTTGAAAGAGCCCTGAAGGAACCGGTTCGATCACAATACCAACCACGCTAGNTTNTATATGGCATATTTTNGACAAACGAGCTGTTATTTTGATTCTNAATTTTTTAAGAGTNAAAACAAATTTGCCAGAATCATCTCTATATTCCTGANAAGGAAATTCCAANGTATTCTAATCTCTAATATCATCACAATANCAAAAAAAACGATAGCAAACGGAGAATAGATGGCAGAACTAAGAGGAAAAGCATTTAACGCCATTGCGGACAGAAGACCCAAACACACTTATCGAGGTGCCGTTGTAGGATGCGGCCGGATGGGAAGTACTATTGACGATGAACATATTGGTATGCCGCATTATCCCTGGCCATGGGCACACGCACCTGCCATGATCGAGGCCCATGGAATAGATCTGGTTGCTGCTGCTGATTCGGATCCGGAAAAACTGGACGACTTCAAGCAGAGATGGGCAATTGAATCACTCTACATGGACTATCGTCAGATGGTTGAGAAAGAACAACCGGATGTTGTGGTTGTCACTACCCGACCGGAACCTCGTGCTGAGATCGTTATTGAACTGGCAGAAATGGGAGTCAAAGCCATATTCGCCACTAAACCTATGTGCCGTACTCTGGCAGAAGCTGACGCCATGATACAAGCTTGCCAAAAAAATAATGTTATCTTGTCAATGGCCTGCCACTTGAACTGGTATAATTGGTATACTAACGCACGCAAAGTCATCGCTGACGGTGTGATTGGGAATTTACGATCCATGATATGCCACAGTCCTGCCAGCCTGTCGAACTTGCAGAGTCATACTTTTGCTCTCTTTCGCCTGTTCGCTGGTACACCAGCAAAATGGGTCTTTGGTGTATTGGACAACGATCAACAGGCAGAAAGTCATGGAGACATTCCCGGTTCTGGATACATTGTCTATGAGAACGGTATCAGGGCAATAATGAATTCTCATGCTGAAAGAACAGGTCTTAGCTGGACAATCGAATTCGTTGGTGAGAAAGGACGCATTATTTCACGGAACGCACATGCACAGTTTGAATTGTGGACAGCGCATCCGGAAACCAATGCGCCCATCCAAACCCAATTTCCAAACCCATGGTACCCGCGGAGTTCCATGGTTGATGCAATCGAAGGCGTTTGTCTATCGATCGAAAAAGGCGTTGAAGAAATCTGTCCAGGAGAATTCGGCAGAGAAACTTTAGAAATTGCTATTGCCATACGTGAATCTCACAAACAGGGCAATACTAGATTAGATATACCACTGATGGATCGAAGCCTACGTATGGGCTAAAATCTGAACGTACAGCTAGTTGGCTTACATGGCGAAAAAGGGATTTAAAATTTCCTACATGACGAAAGGATTTGATCATGCAATCACTTCAAAAATCGATTCAATCGGTGATTGATAGCGGGCGAATTGGTAGTCCAGTGTTTTTGCGGTCTATGCTCCAACTTCCCGTTAAAGACATCAGCATCGAACATGCAACCAATATCCTGATAACACTTGCCAACCTATGGATGCCTTCATCGCCAGAATCCATACAGGCGAGAAGAAGTCCCGATAGTATTCAACTAACTACCATGATCCGATATCTAGGAGGTCAAACGGCGGTGCTAAGCGTCAACCGGGTTGCGACGGATCAAACAGTCTCAATTGACCTCCAACTGATTGGCAACAAAGGCACAATTTACCATGAAACACCACCTAGCCGACATCATAACCAAGAGTTCATAATCGACCTAACCGAGACAACAGATCAAAACCAACTAGTTCAAAAATCAATGGATAGTGGGCAATGGGTTAAATGGGAGAAGGTATAAAAATGGCAAACAACAAGTACGGTGTACTTTTACTAGGTGGCTACCGGACGCATCAGGAAAATTACGCTCTGATGTTCGCAGCTGATCCGCGTTGTCAACTCATTGCCTGTTCAGATGAGCTAGACGCCCCTGCCGATCGAGTTGAGCTCAACATGCAACTGGCAGATGAGTTAAATTTACCCTATATTACTGATTTGGATCAAGCTTTAGCCCTCACAGATGTAAATATTGTCAGTCTATGTGTAGAGATGGAAAGGCGGGGGATCATTGGGAAAAAATGCGCTCAAGCAGGGAAACACCTTTATTTAGATAAACCATTGGCCTTGACCGTAACAGATGCAGAATTAATTGTTCAAGCTGTTCAGTCTTCAGGTGTTACCAGCCAGATGTTTAGTAATGTCTATTGCCCATGGGCACAATTGGCCAAAAAGGCAATCGAGAGCGGGGAGATTGGTCAGCTACGTGCCATGCATTGCGACGTCGTCTTTGCCAAAGGTCATCCGGGAACTGCTCCGGTGGGTCGCAAACGTCAGGAGCAATCGTCAAGAGATAAATACACTTTTATTCAGGCTAAACCTGAAATGTTCGATATTGGTGTTTATGCAGTATCCATTATTAACTGGTTGTCGAATAAAGCAGTTAAAACTGTTTCCGGCGTTACTGCCAACTACTTCTTCGAAGAACACAGTAAATGTAACATTGAAGACTTTGGTGTCTTGATGATGTCAATGGAAGATGATATTACCGCCACTATTACTGGTGGGCGCATGGGATGGATGAGTCACCCCAAAGGCGGAATCCAGCGACTCTATCTGGTAGGGACCCAAAAGACAATGGTATTCGATCCATATCAATCCCGTTTGCAGATCTGTGCCGATGAANCTCCATTCCAANCNCCNGNCCCACACCCGCGGGATCCAATGGGAATGTGGAANCACACACAANATGAAGTTGAATTNTTGCCGAAACAGTCATGGATANCAACCGGCGACGAAAGTTGGCAAAACCGTGAATTTAGTGCATTTATCGACGCTGTTGAGGCAGGTAAAGAGGGGGAAATGCATGCAGCTCTGGCCGCACAGTCGATTGCTGTCATTACCGCAGGCTACCAATCTGCAGCTAGTGGCAGAACCATTTCTATTGATTAAACAANCAACTTCAATTACTGCCAGACTTTATTGACAANCCTATGATTGAGATTTAATAGCAATCTTGATGGTTGTCTGATCATCCAACTGATAANTCCCATTTAGGGCTTCAAATCCTTCACCAACACGAGAAAGTGGCAANACATGGCTTATCATATCGGCAAACGGAAATTCCNCCTTTTCCAGTATAGGTANCCCGCGGATAAAATGCTCGTACTGAAATCCCCAAACAGCTTCTAACCGCAGATTTTTTCGCATCAGTAACTGNTTCGGGTTAAGNTGGATCGATCCCATATCGACAAAGTGTCCAACCTCAACAAAGGTCCCACCAAACTTGACATAACCTAAACCTTCNGGCGTGGCCGACAAAAACCCAGCGCATTCNAAGACAACATCCGCTCCTTCTTTCTGCGGCGTATGTTCTTTGATCAATTCAGTTCTGGCTTCAGCAGATGTTACATCTTCAATGTTAATNGTAACATCCGCCCCCATTCGTTCGGCCANTTCCAACCGACCAGCTGGNCCTCCAACCATAATCAGCTTGGCTGCTCCGCTGATTTTAGCTCCGACTAAGGTCACNAATCCNATGGCGCCTGATCCTTGTATCACTACCGTGTCCCCAATTTGGACANCTCCTCGCATTACGGCGTGAACACCAACTGCAAACGGCTCGGTAAGGACGCTGATCTCCGGTGGCGCGTCCGTTTTCAAAAAACAAGTGTTCGGGATGCTCAGATATATATAATCCGCAAACCCACCACTAAAATGGGGAGGATTATCCGCATCCTGCCGGAATCCGTAAGCTCCATAACCACCTTTTACACCTGGAGCGAAGACAATTCTATCCCCTTGGCTAATAGGGTTATCTAAATAGTCGGTTGTAACTCCTTTTCCGATCGATTCGATAATGCCAACATTTTCGTGTCCCAGCAACATCTCACCCCGAATACCGTTTTGCCAATTATGCAGGTCGGTACCACAGATACCTGCCAACTCCTGACGCAACAAAATAGTATTTGGTTCTGGATCAGGTACAGGGTATTCTCGGATATCAAAATCTTGTCCATGCGCGATAACAGCTCGGGCTGTTTTTGCCATAATGACTACCCCTTATCTTAGTTAAAATAATATAGTCTATAATATCACAAATTGAATATGCTTTTCTGAATTACAAAGTGTTTTTCAGCCTAAGTGTGCGAAAAAATAGCACGGTTAAATTCACCCTAACATAAAAACGAAAAAAAATAGCTTGCAAACAAATCCAATATGGAATATATTCTCTCATGATCTTCCTATAATATACTTAGTATATCGATTTCAACATTCCACATAACAAACTTAAGGAAACAAATGGAAACAGGCAAAGTAAGCACCATCGTACCAAGTATTCCCGGCTACGAAGAGATTGTTGTTGAAGCTGTTGGCGCAATGGCAAGGATACACGAGATCCCATATGAAAAACTAAACAAACTCAAGATTGCTGTTAACGAGGCCTGCATCAATGCCATGGATCATGGAAACGATTACGACCCAACAAAAAACGTTGAGATAACTTTTGAATACAATGAGGAATCACTTAGCGTCAGTGTAAAAGATTCAGGTTTAGGG
>PBXZ01000027.1:0-7374 GCA_002729415.1 Candidatus Poribacteria bacterium
CGGATTCTTGAATTCAAGTCCGCAGAATTCGGTTTTAAGATTAGCCATAGATACGATATCCTCTAATTTCCATCACCCCAATATAATGTTGCCCGCATAGTTTTTATAATTATATTCATTGTGATTTCTCTAGCATCATTCACGATGATTATTTTGATCTTCATCAATTTTTCTACCACCAACCACGAGGAATGTTGAGGGGTCAATTATTTATTGGTGTAAGTGATATTTCGATAAATTCATCAGCTTTACTGCATCCGCACCACTTGCCAACTGCTGTATATTTTCATAATTCTTTATCCGCGTAATAAACTGCACCACTTTGTACCAGTTTGGAAAATTCGTCCTTGGTGAATCCAAATGAGCACAATACTTTTTCACTATCGGCGCCATAAGCTGGTGCAGCAGATATCACGGGTGAATGGTATTGAGAGAATTGAATACCTGACTTCACGGCGGTATATTTCCCGCCAACTGGATGTTCTATCTCTACCAGTCGGTTTTGAGTTTGAGGATGGTTAAGAAAAGCATCGTAATCATTCACAACCATGCACCACACACCTAGAGGTGAAAGAAGACTGTCCCAATATTTAGCAGAATTTTCATTCAACCGCCCCGCGATAATTTCGTAAATCGTATCGCGCCAATTTGCAACAGCAACTCCGTCGCTTTGCTTTGGGCGAGCTATTTTCATTTCTGCTAATTCGGGTAATGCCAAAGCATCCGAGAGTACGTCTAAGTTTGCTTGTGCGATGGCGAAAAAGCCTTCGGAACAATCGTAAATTCCGTACGGAGGTTCTTGATAGATTGAGACTTGAGGAGATGAACCTCGGACTGGTGGGGCATCCGCGGCAATATACGACGTAATTTCCTGGCACTGCATTTCCATGATCGCGCCCATCATTGTTACTTTAACTTCTTGGCCTTTGCTCGTAACGCTTCGTGCGACAAGCGCTGCCAAAACACCTTCACAAACCATATGGGAGGCAGTGACATCGACCATATAAAGCGGACTAGCTTGTGGAAGTCCGTCTGCACGTCCGCCATTCATTGTCAACCCGGTAAAACATTGCAACAACAGATCTTGGCCTGGTCGATCTTTCAACGGACCATCTTCGCCATAGCCGTTTATAGATCCGTAAACCAACCGTGGATTTATTGCCGATAATGTTTCAAAATCGATGCCTAATTTGCTTGCAACGCGTGGACGATAATTTTGAACCAAGACATCCGCTTGCTCGACCATCTTGTACAGCGTCGCCCTGCCAGCTTCAGATTTCAAATTCAGAACCAGTGATTTCTTATTCTGATTCAATGTCACATAACAAATTGCGTCACCAAATTTGGTTACCCCTGCCATCGGCGCATAGCGCGAAAAGTCCCCGCCTCCTGGAGCCTCAATCTTGGTCACCTCTGCGCCCATTTCGCCAAGGCGTTGCGTGCAAAGCGGCCCTGCCATCGCGATAGTCAGGTCTAGAACACGTAAACCATCCAGCGGAGCTCGGTTTGCATCAGTTGCTATTGCTTCCGACATCTGGGTATCTATTGATTTTACTTTCCCACAAATTTTGGTGTTCGTTTCTCGCCAAATGCGGCCATGCCTTCACGCGCGTCTTCAGTCATCATACAAAGTGTGTAACCGTCGTTTTCCCATGAGAGGCCTTGCGCGACTGAAGTACCCTGGCTTTGACGAATAACGTTTTTGGCAGATTGCACTGCAATAGGTGGATTGTTTGCCAGTCTTGTAGTTATTCTCATAACTTTCTGCATCAGATCGTCTGGTTCGGTTAATACCTGCACAAATCCCACACGATGCGCTTCCTTAGCCGGATAAATGTCACCCGTCAATATCCAGTAAGCGGCATTTCCGTAGCCGATCAAGCGCGGCAGAATGGAAGTGTTTCCGCTGCCCGCATGCCAGCCACGCTGCACTTCAGGTGCGCCAAAGGATGATCGATAAGTCGCAACACGGATGTCGCAACAAATCGCAACTTCCAATCCACCACCCAGACAATAACCATCAATTGCAGCGATCGCTGGTTTTCTAAGGCCTAGAAGAGGTGCGATATAGTCACGATCATAATCAGCGCGGTTGCGACTGTCCCACACTGTTCCCAAGTCGTCGAGAGCATTTACGTCGCTACCAGCGGAAAATGCGCGTTCACCAGCGCCATCAATCACCAAAACCTTGATGTTGTCGTCAGTGTCAATCTGCTTTGCGTAGGCTGCGATTTGTCCGCCCATTGCAGCAGTAATTGCATTCATTTTTGCTGGTCGGTTAAGAGTTAAAAAAGCGACGCCATTTTCAACTTTGAACAGGATATTGTCTGCATTGGACATTTCAGCTTCCTTTGGACCTTGTATTCTCCCTGTGGTGTGTTTTAATTATGTTTAGATTATTATCTGTTTATCTTATAAAGTCAAATAAAACTTTAGAGAACTGAATAATGCAAAGATTACGAAGGAAAACAGCGATTTTTATCGATGCAAGTATGGGAATCGGCGAAGCCATTGCGCGTCGTTTTTCGCAAGAAAGTGCGAATGTCACAATTGAAGAGCTGTTTTCCGAGGCCGGAAAAGTGGCAAACGAATCAATAACTTGGGAAAATGGAAGCTGTGCGTTATTTGTTAAGATAGATGTTACCGATCAAGCCAGTGTACGGCATCGGGAACATATTAAAATTCGAAAGCTTTTCGGGCAGCAATCGCAGTCAATACGGGACCTTGTCCCCAGGGAACAATATAGTTTGTTGGTACATACCAATAATGCTTCTCAACAAGTGCTGAATGCACAGCAGCTGATACACCCATCAGGTTACCCTTTTCGTCGAGATTCGCTTTCATCACTCGGAATGCTCGCTCAGCAGGCTCCAAAAATTCATGTTCGGGTAAAACACCCTGGGTCATTCCTCGATAAAACGCAGTAGCCATAAATGCGGCTGTCGAAGACTCTGAACCGGAGCGCGGCTCATGAACTAATGAGTGCCAATTTCCATTTTTCAATTGATACCCTAACATAACATTCGCCAGTGCTTCTGCCTCTTCCCTTACCAAATCCAGTCCATCGGCCTCATCAACATAGTATAGTACGTCTAACAAGCCGAGTAGTGCCCAGCCCTGACCTCGCCCCCAGCCCTTGCAATACGCTCGGTCTACCTTCTCCAACCAAAAGTGCTTGTACAAATCTGTGTCAGTGTCAAGCAGCAAATATTTATATCCTAAGATCTCGGTAACTGCTAATTGTGCCCAACCTCCATCAGGATCAATGCGCGACAAATGTGCATAAAAGGGGGCATCGAAATGCATACAGTCAAGGTATACACCGGGACCCGGATCCTCCATTTGCAATTGTTCATCAGCCGATAGCTTAACATTTCCGTATGGCTGCATTAGTGATCGTAAAGTGTCGTTAAACGTTATTGATACGTTATTGACCTTTCGACGACGGCGCAAATGCTGCGCCAGTTTCAACACTGCAGATTTAAGCACTTCATCGTTAGTACGCTCAATTATCTCGCACATGATGTGGCCCGGTGCGGTGTTATCGTCGAGTTGAAACGGCTCCATTCTTGTAGCCCAAGCACGGAAGAACCCGTTCGAGAAGTCCATCCATTTGGTCTCATTTAGAATATTTGCAGCGGCTAGAAGCCCCTCAAATCCGATAGAGTCGCCATAAAACCAGCCCTTAAATTCATGCGCACCTAACCGCCCCGCAATGGCAGAAATCTGCGCGGGTTCAATATTTTCAACTCTCATTGATTATCCACTTTGATTACCTTTCAGTAACTCAAACCCCTGATGTGCATCTTCAATCGCTCGCTTAATTAATTCACGCATCGCAATTTCCGCACCAGCGGCATTCCCAGCTATAAATTCATTGAACACTTCCTCGTGCAACTCATGACTTTTATCCATTCCGATCATTTCTACGGTGTAGCCCGCTGCCTTCATCTGCAAGTCGAGCAATAACTCCAAAGCCGCCTCAATAATGGAAAACAATTGGTCCAGTAGTTCAGATCTGATCGCCCCGATAAATGCTCGATGAAAATCAAGATCAGTTTCGATAAAATTTCGCCTAAGTTCAGAATTAGGAGTATTTACATCCTCAAACGTCTTAACCTTTGCTTCCCAAGCTTTTTCTACACGAACACGGTCCTCGTCATTAGCGCAACTAGTTGCCGTGTACACAACGCTGGGCTCTAGAACTATCCGGACTTTCAACAAATCTTCGAGCAGGCTATTTGTATCGCCAGCTTTAATGCGCCATTCCATTACATCCGGATCTAATAACCGCCATTGGTTGCGCGGCTGCACACGTGTACCGTCCGAAGTACGACTTCGGATCAGTCCCTTGGCTCCTAATATACGAAAGGTTTCCCTTATAACTGACCGACTAACATTTAGCTCGTCAACCAGATCCGCTTCTTTACTGATCGCGTCACCCACAGACCATTCACCGCCGACAATACGGGTTCCCAGATTTCCCAATGCCGTTCCTAGAATTCCGCGGTGCTCTATTACTCCTGCTAAAGAGGAGGTTTGACTCAACGGATTTCGCTTATTCATATTTTCTCTATTCTATGTTTGTATGTTAAACATATATATTAGAATGCTCAACTAAAATCTTCCCCGATTTTCTAATTCGCCAATTTGTTTTTATGAAACATTAAATTTTAATGATTTAAAGAAATAATCTGCATGAAGAGAACTAGATATTAAAAAAAGTAACAAAAAAAATAATTAGTTTTTTCATCAATTTACCTACCNCCAACNACGAGGNATGTTGAGAGGAAATGCATCGCCCTTCATAGAACTATCAGTAATGACATTTGAACAGCGAGGTAACTTGATATGGTAAAACTTATAAACAAATTAATTGATAAATTAGAATTGAAAAAACTATTTAGACTCGAAATGACAAGAAAAGTGTCGCAACACCTTGGCTTGCTTTGTTATCTTTAGGCCTTTATATTGTTCTCTTTTTTTCCAAACTTCAAAGATTACCTCAGCCAAATAATCGAAATGGCTTTGAGTATAAACTCTCCTAGGAAATGCCANCCTAACTAATTCCAAGTCAGAAGCCATTTCATTGCCATCCTCATCGAAATAACCAAACATCACACTTCCAAGCTCCACTGCCCTAATGGCCCCCTCAATGTAGAGCGCATTTATCAATGAAATTCCAGGATATTCAAGGGAAGGAATATGTTTCATGAATTTTTTAGCATCTAAAAAAACAGCGTGCCCTCCGTTAGGCTTAATAACAGGAATGCCAGACTCATCTAGTTTTTTATTTAGGTATCTCATTGTTGCATTTCTGTAGTTCTGATAATCAAAATCTAGTGCCTCCATAAGACCTACTGAGACAGCCTCAAGATCTCTACCAGCCAATCCCCCGTAAGTAGGAAAGCCTTCCCTAAGGATAAGCATATTCTTAAAGTCCTCTGCCCAATCATCATTATTACAAACAAAGAACCCGCCAATGTTAACCAGTCCATCCTTTTTCAGGCTCATTGTCACTGCGTCTGCGTAGGAAAAAATTTCTTGTGCGATTTCAATTAGNGGCTTTCCTTTATAGCCCTCTTCCCGCTCGGAAATAAAATATGAATTCTCAGCGAACCTACATGCATCGATAACTAGAGGTATTTTGTGTGCAGAAAGGATTTCTTTGGTTGCACGAATATTTTCCATAGATACTGGCTGACCNCCGCCAGTATTATTGGTAATCGTAATCATTCCAAATGGTATCTTGTCTGCACCATATTTAGCTATGAATTGTTCCAACTTCTGAATATCCATGTTGCCCTTAAATGGACTCTCGGCTTCTGTATTAAGACCATCCTCACACAGTAAATCTATCGCCTTTGCACCAGCAAATTCTAGATTAGCTCTGGTAGTATCAAAGTGACTATTGTTAGGTATTACGTCACCCTCTTTAATTCGCGTCATTGCAAGTAACCCTTCAGCCGCCCTCCCTTGGTGGGTCGGGAATATATGTTTAAAGTTGGTTATATTTCTAACCGTGGATTCAAATTTTTTCCAAGACTTGCTTCCGGCATAACTCTCATCACCGAGCATGAGTGCTGCCCACTGTTGTGCTGACATTGCACCTGTTCCTGAGTCTGTCAGTAGATCTATTGCACAATCTTCAGCGTCCAGCAAAAATACATTGTTGTGTGCTTTTTTGAGTTTTTTTATACGCTCATCCTTTGAAATAATGTTGATCGGTTCTGTCATCTTGATTCTGAACGGTTCAATAATTGTGCGCATGAATTATTAAATATATTAATTAGGATTGTGTAATGAATTTCAACATAATATTGAGATATTTTAATATTTTTTCAAACTCTTTTTCAAAATCTACAAATAAACCAAACATAATTAATATCCTACCACCAACCACGAGGAATGTTGAGGGTCAACCTCTTGATCACGAGAAAATATTAATAAATTGATTCGACTTGAAGATTTCAAGAATAGATAATAACTTAATGCTTCTAAAATAGTGTTCGATAAAAATATAAATTACTAACCATGATCTGGGTGCCAGATTTGAAATTCACAGTTATTTGGGAAATAATCAGTTATTCTTGATATGAAAGTGCCGTGACTGATAACCGCAATTTTTCTTTCATTTCTCTCATCGATCCATTTTTTAAATTTTTTTGCACGTGCATCCAAATTTTGTATTGATTCATAATTAATTTCTTTTTCATCAATGGGAACGTCATTATTCCACCAAAATTTTCGCAATCCAGAAAAATCAAAATTTGCAAATTCTTTCTTTAGTGTATTTGGTTGACTTCCTACATCAGCAGAGTCATTTAAATACTCACGAACTAAAGATAAGACAACCGTGTTTTGAATTGGTCTTGGAAATATGCACTCAAATGTTTGCAAGGCTCTGGTTAAAGGAGAGCAAACAATTAAATCAAAATCAATATTAGCTAATAAATTTCTGGTTATTGCAGCTTGCTTCTTTCCTAAATTAGTAATGCGAGGATCATAATAAATGGTCGGATCATTAAGATCATAAGATGCGTTTGCTTCAGATTGAGCGTGACGAATTAAATATACCTCCTTTCTCATTTTATTTCGATTCATTAGTTGTGAAAAATCAAGTTAAATATATGCATAATCAAAATCATTACTTTCTATTTACAAAGAATTGAAAAATGTGATTTTCCATAAAAAAAATGATGAAGAAAAGATGACGATACCTATAAGACAAAGAAATAATAGTCAAATGATGGCATACCTTATTTTGGCAGACACCCATTCTGAAATTAAAACAGTTATAAAAATTACAATTAAAATCATCGAGACTTGAGTCCAAGCCAGGGTATTAATAGAGCCATTCAACTGGAGACCGAT
>PBXZ01000028.1:0-10678 GCA_002729415.1 Candidatus Poribacteria bacterium
ATCGGCAATATCCTGACGGACCTGTGGTTTGGGAAATGGCCCTGGTGAAATTGCATTGACCCGAACATTGTATTTGGCCCAATAGACAGCAAGGTGACGCGTTAAATGGACTAAACTACCTTTCAAAGCATGGTAATTGGGAGGGCTGTTAACCGGCAATTCATCGTAGGCATCTGGATAGCTGGCGACAACACCGTACATACTGGCGATATTGATAATCGAACCCGAGACCTGACGTTCCTTCAGATGTAACATAACATCACGTGCTAGGAGAAAATAAGCCGTTACTCCCACATGGTAGGCCCGATCAAAATCCTCAGCTGTGGCGATATTAATATCAGGTGCTGTGCCTCCGTACGCATTATTGATCAATATGTCAATCTGCCCCATTTCTTTGACCACNCAATTAATCAAATCCGGAATGGTATTGGTATCATCTTGNTNGAAACTGACTCCCAAATGACCGCCATTGGGTANGGAATCGGCAAACTGNACNGCTCGGNCNTCCTNNCGNCTGGTGACAACNACACGGGCNCCAGCTTCAGCTAANGCTCGNCTCATCGTCGAACCCAACCAACCGCANGCTCCAGTTACCATAGCCACTTTGCCCTGTAGGTTAAACAGNTCCATAACATGGCGNTCAGAAGTATTCATCAAATTCTCCATTTATGAGNAACAATTGTATTGTATTATTACAAAATNGCGNCNNAAACCAGCTTCTCTAAACCCTCGTCTCATTGATTATTCCCAAGCCTGATTTAATAGCCTCAACCAATTACCGTGCATAATAGCAACAATATCATCATGATTGTAGCTGCGTTTCTCCAACAGACCAACCANNTTTTGCAAATCAGCGATAGTNTCAAGATCTGACGGCGATTGTTCCCGGCCGTATCCACCATCCAGATCAGTTCCAATTGCNGCATGACGACAGTTTCCCGCCAATTGGCATATATAATCAATATGATCGACAACCGTGTTCAAGGTGACNGAATCATTTCGACTTTCACCGATAGTCCAGCCCGGACTCAGCATCCAGGCATCGAACGCTAAGCCAATAACACCGTNCCTTTGGAAAATNCCCCGAAGTTGTTGATCATCAAATTGTCGTTGATGGGAAACCAAAGCACGACAATTATTATGACTGGCCAGCACCAACCCTTCATAGTGTTCCAGCGATTCCCAGAATGCTTGATCCGAGCTATGGGTTAGATCCAGTAAGATTCCCAACCGTTCCATTTCCTTCAGTAAAGGAGGTCCCAAATCAGTCAACCCCNCCTCTGTTCCGGTTCCACCCGCGTATCTTCCTAATCCGTAGTGGGTCAGACCTAGGATTCGCAGGCCATCCATTTTCCATTCTTCTAGTTGACCGGGTGTTAGAATTGGATCTGCCCCCTCCATGNTAATAACAAACCCTAAAGGCGGTGTATGATTGGGATCTACTTCAGACTCCCACTCTTCCCATTCGGTTATTTGCTGATTCAACTCAGTTTGGTTAGTAACAATACGAACATGGCCTTCTGTTTCAAGAGCACGATAATAGGATAGCTGACCGCGGGCAACCCCATAAGATTGGGTCGTTGATTCGTAATCCACGTACGGAGTTGGCTGGCCTGTTGAACGAGCAAATAGCGTCACAAAACTGAGTCCAATTCGCCCTTTATACATCTCTGGAAAAGCAACTGTCCCCTGAGCCCGGCCTTTGCCGGGTATTTTATTTTCCTGAGTCCGAATAGTGTAGACGGAATTAAGTAGGTTCCGGTTGCCCTGCAGCGCATTCCAAGAAAGATCGAGATGACCATCAATAATAAGCATAAAGCAAAACCTCCCCAATTTGGCATATCGATACTCTATCATATTCNCGAATGAACATATTTGCATCTAAAAAGAGATATAAGATCTACCCAAATGAAACACCTAATTTAATACTTTTTTCCGGATGAAAATCCATTTCTTCATAGGCTTTTGGAGATTCCAAAAAAGGAACAACAGGCGACACAATATCTTCACATTGAAAACGCCCCTCACTAAGCCATTGCCAACAGATCTTTTGGATCCGAGCCCAATCCCAACGTGGATGGTCACGATTAGGGTCACTACAAGATCGTGCAAAGATTAGATTTGGAATATTAAAATGAGCAACAGCCCCTAGATCAAGCCCACCCTTACACTCCTTCATCCAACCAACAACAGCAACATTGCCACCCCAAGCCAACCCGCGTATGGCTTGATCTAATGCTTCATAGGCCGCGCTGGTTTCAATGGCAACATCAATTCCTTGACCATTAGTTGCCGCCTTCAGTTCCTTAGCGACATCAACAGAAGTTGGATCCAGTGCCATATCCCCCCCTGCACTTATGGCTGCCTGACGTCGTTTTTCAATTGGATCTACAGCAGCAACAAACGAGGCCCCTGCCATTATTGCCATCTGTACCGTTATCTGTCCGATTGCCCCAAGCCCAAAAACAGCAACAGCATCTCCTAAACGAACCTGACCATCTCTTATTCCTCCTAAAGCGAAAAGAGTGGGATCGTAACAAACAGCTTCTTTCCATGTCATCCGATCCTCCAACCGCAACAAACCATTTGCGTTCCATGTATGAGTTTCACGAAGATGCCCATGGCTAGCAACACGATCACCAATGGAAAAACCCTCAACGCCATCCCCAATTTCAATAATACGACCAACACACATGTTACCAAGCCCCATAGGAAAACTACTACCTCGAACAGCATGATATCCTGTTAACTCTGACCCTCGTTTGGGGGCGCCAAACTCAACTTTGACACGAACTTGCCCATCACTAATAGGACTATCTTCATAATCCTGTAAAACAGGCTTTCTTGGAGCAATAGCAATTAACTCTTTCAACTTTTCTTCTCCTTATTTNCACAATGGGATATAATACGTTTTCTGCAATAACATGAACTTAAAATGCATACTTCTATATTATTAAAGATTAAACTATAATATAGACGTTCCGACGAAGTTTCAACACAAAAAAATAGCTAATGAATTCTTAATATTTACCACAGATAAAACTATCACAAAGGAGGTAGAAGTTAATGGCCCAGACATTTCGCGTAGGTCTGACAGGAGACTTCCTAAAACCAGATGGGACTATTGGCTTTGGAAACATTGGTGTGGATACGCTGGATCAAGCGACGGGAATTGAGTGGGAATTTCTNNCGGAAAACACCCCAACGTTGCGTGCGGATCAGATACACGGCTACAATGCATTACTAGTACTATCACCCACAGTAGATGCCACCACATTATATGGGAACGATGATTTNGCAATTATCGCTAGATTTGGCGTAGGATACGACAATGTGGATGTTGAAGCTTGTAGTACAAATGGTATTCTATTAACGATAACACCTGACGGTGTGAGACGGCCGGTTGCAGCTTCAATCATGACTTTTATTTTAGCCCTTAGTCATAAACTTACCATCAAAGACACCCTGATCCGTCAAGGTCGCTGGGCAGAAAAATTGGACCACATGGGATCGGGAGTTACTGGTCGAACACTAGGCGTAATCGGTTTAGGAAATATCGGTCGCGAAGTGTTTACATTAGCTAAGGCCTTTGGAATGCANCATCTAGCTTATGATCCCTACGCAACTATCGAACAAGCAAAAGCTATAGGAATTGAGTTGGTAAATATAGAAGACTTGCTACGAGAATCGGATTTTGTTTGTATTTGTTGCGCGCTGACTCCTGAAACACACTACTTGATTAATGCAGAACGACTCGATTTGATGAAGGAAACTGCATACTTGATTAACACTGCACGTGGTCCCATTGTAGAAGAACAAGCGCTAATCAATGCACTACGTAATCAACGCATACAAGGAGCAGGATTGGATGTCTTTGAGCAGGAACCGATTGATACCAATAACCCTCTTTTAAGTATGGATAATGTTATTCTTACACCACATGCTATCTGTTGGACGGATGAATGTTTCTTAGGAAACGGCCAGAGCGCATGNCAAAGCATTGTGGATGTNTCAATGGGNCGCATCCCGCAAAACGTAGTCAATCACGATGTTGNNAATCATCCACGTTTAAAGGAAAAACTAAGTAAATTTCCCAACTGAATGGAGAAAAAATGAGAAAAAATAAAGTAAAACAAATTTTGAGTCAAGGTGGCACCTCAACAGGCACAATGGTGTTCGAGTTTAACACCTCAGGAATTGCAAGAATCGCTGCTGGGGCAGGGGCAGAATTCCTGATATTTGATATGGAGCATACTGGATGGAGTATCGAAACCATACGTTCATTAATGGCAACGTCACGTGCTGCGGATATCGTTCCGATGGTACGTGTACCNACAACAGAATATCACTTTTTCGCTCGTTCATTGGATGTAGGAGCAATGGGGCTTATGGTACCCATGGTAGAGACTGAAGCCCAAGCAAAAATAATCGTGGATTCAGCTAAATATCCACCAATAGGCAAACGGGGTGCGGCGTTTGGTATTGCTCATGATGACTATGGAGAAGGTAATATTTTAGACAAAATGTCTAGCATTAACCAAGAAATATTATTGATAGCCCAAATTGAGACTGTACAAGGACTAGAAAATGCAGATAAAATTGCCGCCTTGGACGGAATTGACGTATTATGGATTGGCCATTTTGATTTGACTAACTCGATGGAAATCCCCGGACAGTTTGACCATCCGAAATATCTACGGGCAGTAACCCATGTTGCCGAGATTTGTCAGAAACACGGCAAGTCAGCGGGATTCATGACTTCTAACGTTGAAGAAGGTCGTTCAATGCGAGAAAAAGGATTTCGATGCTTGGCCTATGGCGGGGACTTATGGTTGTATAAACAGGCCTTGCAACAGGGTATCAACACACTAGATAATAAGGAATAATGGGAAGGCAGAAATTATGAACACCAAACTATCGCCTCCAGTGTCATACTATGGGAAAGATACCCCACTACCAGAACACAAAGAATTGCGAGCCGGACCGCTATCTTTAATGTTCGAAGATGGCGATTTGCGGTACGTTCGTTTTGGAAATCAGGAGATTATCCGCCGAGTGTACGTAGCAATTCGTGATCATAACTGGGATACAATACTGCCGAAATTATCGAATCTACAAATGGATATAGCTGATGAAAAATTCAAAATCACTTATGATGTAGAAAACAAGCAGGATAATATCCATTTCTTTTGGCAGGGCACAATTATCGGCGAAGAGGATGGAACCGTCACCTTCAGCATGGATGGTGAAGCGATTTCAACCTTTGAGCGCAACCGTATCGGTTTTTGTCTCCTTCACCCAATGTCTTGCAGCAATATCCCATGTCGCGTCGAAAAAATTGATGGAACAATAGAAAAGGGTATTTTCCCCGAGTTTATCTCACCACATCAACCATTTATGGATATGCAGGCAATTTCCCACCAAGTTGAAACTGATCTTTGGGCTGAAGTCAGGTTTAGCGGTGATATCTTCGAAATGGAGGATCAGCGGAATTGGACGGATGCATCGTACAAAACCTACTGTACACCACTTGCTGTTCCTTATCCGGTGGAGGTAAAAGCCGGAACGAAAGTTTCACAGTCGATTAGACTAATCCTCAAATCAGAATCAAATAAAACCAAACCAGTTGAAAAAATTGCATGTCTTACGAATGAAAGAGACAGCCATACTATCTTTACCTTCGATACAGAAGCCTCACATTCTATGCCACGTATTGGACTAGGGATCGCATCACATGGTCAACCTCTTTCTGAAAAGGAACTGGAACGCCTCAAAGCCATTAATCTATCCCATCTCCGGGTGGACATTGACTTCAACTTAGATTACCAACAAACACTGCAACGGGCTATAAACGAAGCAAATTTGTTAAATATATCTCTAGAAGTTGCCCTGCATCTAGACAATTCAGCTGAAGAACAAATCAAAAGCTGGAAAAGGGCAATTGAACAGTTCGAACCACCTGTGACAACCTATCTTATCTTTCATCAGGATGAGTCATCCACCTCTTCCAAATGGATTGAAATTGCCCACCGTTATTTGTCTGGCGCCAAAATCGGAGCTGGGACAAATTCATACTTTACTGAATTGAACCGCAATCGCCCTTCAGCGGAGCGACTAGATCTGATTTGTTATTCCATCAATCCACAAGTTCATGCTTTCGATAACTCTTCACTAACGGAGACTCTTGAAGCACAAGCTATCACAGTTGAAAGTGCTCAACAGTTTTCTGCAGGATTACTACTTGCGGTAACTCCGATAACTTTTCTGCCACGTTTTAATCCCAATGCCGCTGCGCCTGAATCAGCCCCCAAAGCTGGCGAACTGCCTGCTCAGGTTGATGTGCGACAGATGTCATTGTACGGCGCTGGTTGGACGCTCGGCAGTCTTAAGTACCTTTCTCAAAGTGGTGTCTATAGCACAACTTATTATGAAACTAGCGGTTGGCGCGGGGTAATGGAAACAGAAGACGGGTCTCAACTACCAGAACAGTTTCAGTCAATCCCTGGCGCCGTATTTCCTCTTTACCATGTACTGGCCGACGTTGGTGATTTTGCCGGAGGAGAAATTATGCTCTCAACATCAAGTAATCCTCTGACATTGGAGGGAATTGCTATTAAAAAAGGAGGGCAAAGGCGAATTATCCTCGCTAACCTAAGCCTTAGCCCATTAGAGGTCGAAGTTAAAAACTTGGCCGAAAATGTTCTTGTACGTCACTTAAACGAAACAAATATACAATCAGCAAAAAGAAATCCCGAAGGCTTTCGTGCTGAATTAGGACAGCGTCTGTCAACTTTTAATGGGGATTTGACACTTAATCTTGATTCCTACGCCATAGCTCGAATTGATGAGACATAAACCCATTACACTCACTACCATTTAATTGATAAGAAATTCGAAAACATAAAGATATAATCATAATGTAACTTGAAGTTTTCAGTTCAAAAACCAGTGTTTGTTTATATCCAAATGACTCAAATCAAAAGTAATTGGAGATACCGAAGTTGAAAATATAATAAACACTCAGAGGGGGACAGCTTAAGTGAATGGAGAGAACAAACCTAATGTAAATTCCACACTAAATCTACAGAAGTTGACACCATAACATAGACAAAATCAACAATAATTGGTCCCCTCACAATTTTCTGGATGACAGACTTTCACTACATCAAACTCGACACAACCATATTTACATTTCTTGAAAGGTAGAAACATGAGTTCTCAGACTCAACAATACACAAGCAATCAAAGATTCGAATCCAATTACACCGTCGACCAACAACAGATCGAAACGTGGGTGGAGACCTTTCACCAACAAGGGTGTTTNTTTTTAGAAGAGGTTCTAACCGAAGAACACTGCGCTCAACTTAGGAAAGANCTTAACGCCAAAATAAACNCCGAAAACACGGGATCCGGGATTCAGCTGCANCACCGAATGTTCGAACACAGCCCAGCCAACCTTAACCTGTTCNATTTGGAACCAATCGTCAGTTTTGCCGAAGCGCTGGTCGCCCCTAACTGTCACATAATACATAACAACTCCTTCATCACACCGCCNGGTGGAGGACTCAGCACCTGGCATCAGGATGACACNCCACACCTNATTGTTACAGATGATCAACCTCCCAAAAACATCAGACTGCCCGTTTTATTTTTCACCGCAAATTACTATTTAACCGANGTCACAGAAGTTGNACATGGAGGAACNGAAACCATNCCCGGATCCCACCTCTTCGGAGCCAGTCCACCGNCTCAGATTGAGGNCACAGAATGGGAAGATAAAATCCAATACAATTTGGGCAAAGCAGGCAGNGTAGCTATGTTTAACAATCAAGTTTGGCATCGCGGTGGTCCCAACCAAAGTGACCNAACCCGATACATCACTCAAATCACCTATGGNNGAAGAGTTATCGGNCACAAATACTATCCCTTCATGAACTATACCATGCCTGAACATGTCTACAAAGATGCCGATCCCAGATTAAAACGNCTCGTTGGNTTCCTTGATCACGGAGCTTACGGCTAAAGACAAACTATGATACAACANCTTATTGGNAAAAAANTTAGTATTGTCTGNCCGNTTGNTGAATCGNTTTTGCCTTACTANAGAGNACACATAATCTTTTAGATATGCTTTTCACTCCCAAAACAGAGAGGACCATAGTTCTCTCTGCNAAAAANTATCACTTGATTNNGGAANGAAACCNAANGTCTTATGGAGANNATTTTCCAATCTTTCGTAGATGGAAATNCCAAGAAAAANAGAGAANTCANCCACTACCCCTCGCTCCATACTAATTGGCTTAGTAATGGTTATNATCAACTGTTACTGGATTATGATGTCGTTCTTCTTTGGCAGTGGNGAAAGCGGAACTATTACGTTGATGTACAATGTGGTTTTTTCCGTTTTAGTCTTGAATCTTGCCAACTCGTTCCTGTTTCGTCATTTCCCTAAATTCTCTCTTAAGCAGAGTGAGTTGCTAACTGTNTACGTNATGCTNACCATCGCNTCAGTANTAGCCAGCCACTTTACTATTCAGGTGCTGGTACCGATCATTCCACACGCCTATCAATTTGCTACCNCGGAAAACGAATGGCAGAACCTATTTTGGAGGTATATTCCTAATTGGTTAACCATTGATAATCCAAAAGTATTTACCGATTTCTATAGAGGTGNATCGACCCTATACACAATGACAAATATCCAAGGNTGGTTNGAACCTNTTCTGTGGTGGACAACCTTTTTATCAGCTTTACTCTTAGCTACNCTTGGACTAAACATTATTTTTCGTAAGCAGTGGACAGAACAGGAAAAATTGAGCTATCCTCTAATTCAGCTACCGCTTGAAATGACCTCCACAGANTCTGGCCTGTTCAGAAATCGTTTGATGTGGGCATGTTTTATTTTTTCATTCGGTATTAATGTACTAAACGGCTTACACTTTATATGGCCAGTCGTNCCCAGTGTAATCAGCGGNCAACANTATGACATCAGTCGGTTCTTTCCCCAAAAGCCATTTTCTGCTATTGGTTGGACCCCAATAGCAATCTANCCTTTTGCTATCGGGATTGCTTTTCTAATGCCACTAGACTTGTCTTTTTCCTGNTGGTGTTTCTACCTCCTTTGGAAAGGTCAAAAGATNTTNGGCAGCATGATGGGNTTTGCGGGACTACCAGTTTTCCCTTACGCTGACGAACAATCTTTTGGTGCTTATCTTGGGTTGGGACTATTGGCCATCTGGATTACAAGAAAGCATCTCNGGNAGGTNNCGATAAATGTAATTTCAAAACACACTGATATTGAGAAANCAAACGAAACAATAGGATATCGNATTGCAGTTTCTCTAGTTATTATTTCCTCGTTTTTCNTAATGGGTTTTTGCCACTTTTCNGGTATGTCTATGTGGGTGATTGTTATTTTTTTCCTCTTGTANTTTCTGTTATCTATTAGTTTNACCCGTATTCGAGCAGAATCTGGCATTCTGTTNCACGATCTGCATTTCATGGGTCCGGATTCGGCATTGACCAATTGACCAAAATACTGGGCACTCGAAGCTTTTCTCCTAGTGATTTGACNATGTTCTNCTTCTTNTACTTCTTCAANCGGGCTCATACTTCTAACCCAATGCCGTATCAGTTGGAAAGTTTTAAAATCGCCGAGCGGGCGAGCATCGCTGACAAAAAATTCATGATAGCGATGTTNCTAGTGATNCCCTTTGGCTCGTTAGCCTCCTTTTGGNCTTATTTACATGGAGTATATCAATTTGGATCAAATGGTAGTTTCGGCTGGGGACCATTCAATCGTCNCCAAAGATGGTTTGTNATGCCAACACAGTTTGATTCGGTCTCAACCACCTTTGTTACATTCGGNATTTGTGTAACGATGTTATTAACATTCTTACGNTGGAGATTCCTGTGGTGGCCNTTATCTCCAATCGGTTACGCTGTCTCCGGCAGCTACACAATGAACATCTTTTGGTTGTCTTTTTTAATCGGATGGGCGCTGAAAAGAATGCTACTTAAACAAGGTGGGTTGAAAACCTATAGGCAAATGATACCACTGTTTTTTGGATTAATTTTAGGGGAATTTACCATGGGTAGTTTTTGGAGCATATCATCTATCATTTTTCAGCGCCCAATGTATGATTTCATCGATTGAAGCGTTGACAACAAACATTAAGATTCCTGCTTCCAATCCATTCTACCACGAAGATATAACCCAAAACCATGGCTGGATATTGTTTATGTATCTAACAGTCATTACCAACTGGGTCATCTTAGGTAGCAAAATATTACAAATACGGATTCAACATCGAGACAACAGAATCTCCTGACTATGCCAACTGGATGCGTTTAATCACACGGCCTATAACCTACCAACGATTATATCTCTTTGCGCATAAAAGGAGCGTTGAGAGAACATCGATTCTATATATGGCACATATTCTAGATCATGACAGGAGGAGTTTTTCAATGCGGTCTGTAAATCGGGAATAAGAGTTTACAGCTCCTTTTCCCCCTAACGCGACTGCCACAGCAGCACGAACCTCTGGGTTTGAATCTTGTAATGCTTGTATTAGGGCAGGTTCTGCATCCACAACTTCTTCTTCTACCATCCAACCTAATGTCCATACTACGGACGCACGAGCATCTTTATCCTCATCCTGCAACTTACTGATTA
>PBXZ01000029.1:0-15393 GCA_002729415.1 Candidatus Poribacteria bacterium
CAACATCTCGACGGTGCTAGTCGGGTTGTTCTGTTGGTTCTGATTCACGATCTGCTCAATCTTCTGAGTGATTGATTCTAAATGACGCGGCAGGTCAGCTTGAAATTCGAGACGAATATGCTTACCGCTTATCTCAGCAGACAATGACAACTGGGATGAATTTGGGTTACCGGGATCTACTCCTATTTTTTCTGATGCCATATCGGACAGGTAATCAACTGCCTTCTGCGTTGCGGTCGATGAGGNCCTTAACATGGTATTTGCTGGTTCAGNGGAATCAGTGGATTGTGCAATTGGCAGAATAGAACTAGACTNTTCAAGGCTACTTGCTGNGGNCAACACGGNTCTGTCCTGATTAAAAGAATTCGATGACANGAAATCTTCACCANCGACAATCTGCTGAGCTCCTTCCNAAGCTGNACTTAGCGGTANGTGATCANCAGCTTGCAAGTGAGAAAGAAGGGGCGTCATTGTCCCTGCGAGTTGCTCAAGCGGAAAATTAGGATGNGTAATTTCCGCTTGAGGTAACTGGATCGAAAGTTTTTGTTCAANAACTTGAATAACAGCATCTTTGCCCATAGGCTTTATGCCTAATTCAACTGCTGGCATAATTTTGTCCGTTGCAGCCGAGGTNAAATTCTGATGTATTAGCTTGTTTAAACTTTCAATCGGTGNNCTAATNAACGCCACTGAATCGGATTCAAGANCAGNTGTGTCAGNGGGAAGCTGATTTGTATCATTCAGACTGAACAAAAAAGGGATCGCCATAACTGACGCTATGNTCTCAGAAGGGAACTCAGTTTCCAAAAAGGCAGTTTTCGGTAACGATATTGAGAAGTCCCGACCGACAATCCCAATTTCAATNATATCATCATCAACCGCAACTTGGAGNTTAGGGGTTATTGCCGAGGATTCTTCTAGTCCCNTTTCAGTCGAAAGTCGTACCCATAAGGCATTTTTAAGATGTTCTACTCGTGACCTGATGGTATCTTGCATTGGAGAGCTTTTTAAGGTAGAAGATGAATCAGCGAATCCCTGAGTAAAACTAACCAATTCTGATAATCTATCAATAGACAATTCGGGCGATAACGGGATATTAGTAAAATGCCACTGATCCATGACAAAGCTCTCATCTACAGATGCCCCATCTACAGATGCCCCATTTGTATTATCCAATCCGGGAAACGCAACCGAAATTGATAGCTGATCCCCTTCATGATGATAACTAATTGATGGTTGAAACAAATTCTGGTTTGTTAAACCAACTTGTTGTTGGCTACCATTCAACAAGTTACTCATCGGTTGCAATTCACCAGTAAATGAAGACCCGAGATTAAAAGTCTGATTCTGCGAATTCAAAGCAGCTTGGATCTTAGGATCTTCAATTCCTGCTATCAGAGTAGAAAGTAGTTCCGAGAAAAGTGGACCGGTAAATCCCGAACCGTCCGAACCAACCTCTTGGAAATTATTTGCTGTCAGTTTCGCTGATGACGAAGTATTAGCTTCAGTCTGTGTCGATACAGATTGCCAAAACATTGTTAAATTACCACCCCTTTTTTTATTTTTGAGCTTTCAAAACAATTATTCTCTTTGCTAAATCCGCACTTTGATTGATTGCACTCAGCAACTTGTCGTAATTCTTTGTATATTCCGCATTTTGGCGCATAAACGGCATGGCGTATTGCACAAAAAATTTGAGTTCCGCTTCTTCAAGCATTGCTAGAGTAGCCACAGAACCATCAACCTGCTTATCGCGCAAATAGTCGATAGCCACATCCTCACCTCTTTGATATATACCCATCTTGGTTTCAAGTGCTACATATTGTGTTGTCAATTCCGTTAGTTCCGCTTCAATCGTTTTTAGATCATCCGTTTTAGAAGCCAACTCTGATTCTAATTGGTCTATGAGTTCTCCTATCTCTGCCTCTTGATTCATAAGTCCCTGAAGGGTATCAATATTTGGCAGATCAATCGTAGAATAACCGTATGCTTCCCCTGATGTAATCAGGTCTCGTTGATCAGAATTGAAAAAAAGCATCAATCCAAAAACAAGCGCTAAAAAGTAAAAGATAAGAGACACCAAAGCTAGAATCTTAACTGCCATGATTGTTTCTCCTAGTCTATTTGGATCNGNATTNTNNCATANCCCAAAATAGACCTCAAAATGTATNACTGACTGCCAAAATAGCAAGCAACTATTCAAGCCAGTAAGACAAGAATTAAATATTCAGTTAATTTTTGTTATTTATTGTGGATCTTTCACCGATCGTGAACCGGCTATTTCATCAAGAAATTTCTGTTCTTCAACTCTGGCTTCATAATCATGATCTNCACGTAATTTCTCCTTNATTCTAACAAGCACTTCATGTTCAATCTGTGCCTGACGGAGAACTTCACGTGCCGATTCTACTTCANCCTCAACTTGTTTTACTGTCNCAAGNTGTCTGATCTCTGACAGTTCCAGTTGATCTATATACGGCACATAAATTACGAAATCCTTTGTAGTTGGATTATTTTTCCTCTCAAATTCGGAAATCGTTTCCGATTTCTTCCTTTGAATATCACTGAGCTTCTGNTCTTCCAACTGTAATTTNCTGATAACCGCCGCAAGTTCCCTCGCACAATTCTCATATGCAAGTTTCCTCTTACGCAAGACTGGTTCCAAGTTGAATCGAAATTTCTTCATTTTTGAAAAAAAGGTAGGATTTTTTGAAAAAAGTTAAACTTTTATAGGTTAGAAAAAACTTGTGATAGTTGATCTAATGTTTCCTCGAAAGTTGAAGACTCGTCTCCCTGCCGNAGAAACTCATTCATAGCATCTATGTGTTCTATAGCATAGTCGCTTTTNGGATTCATNCCGACAGTATANGCTCCAATATTATAAGCATCTCGAATTTCNTCATAATCCGCNAGAACTTNACGGAANTGACCAGCTGCTGCATTCTGATCATCCNCAGCAATATCTCTCATGAGCCGACTGAGGCTAANGGAGACATCAATGGCAGGGTAATGGTTTTGGGAAGCNAGTGTCCTCGATAAAACAATGTGTCCATCAAGAATNCTACGCGCAGTATCGCCAATAGGATCGTTTATATCATCACCCTCAACCAGAACAGTATAGANNCCTGTNATTGAACCTCNATGGCTNGTCGTACCAGCACGTTCCATCAANGCTGGAAGTTTGGCAAATACTGAAGGCGTATATCCACGTGTTGNCGGTGGTTCTCCNACTGACAANCCGATTTCACGTTGCGCCATNGAAAACCGAGTNACGGAATCCATCATCAGAATCACATTCGCCCCCTGATCACGGAAATACTCAGCGATAGTTGTTGCCGTAACCGCACCTTGTACACGAAGAAGCGGCGGCTGATCTGATGTTGCCGCAACCACAACGGATCTTTTTAACCCTTCTTCCCCGAGTGAATCTTCAACGAATTCGCGCACTTCACGCCCCCGTTCACCGACCAAGGCAATAACATTAACATCTGATTCCGCATAACGGGCAATTTGACCAAGGAGCCGGCTTTTACCAACCCCGCTACCAGAAAAGATACCAACACGCTGGCCTTTTCCAATAGTTAGCAAACTGTCAATGGCACGGATTCCTGTACTGACTCTCTCTGATATCCGCTGGCGGCTATAGCAACTNGGAGGGCTATTGTAGACAGGATACTCCTCAAGACACAACAAATCACCGAAATCATCAAGCGGTTGGCCCAAGGCATCAATAACACGACCAAGAAGTTGTTCGCCAACTGGTACCGTAAGTGGAACATTCGTAATGCAAATCCGATCACCAGAACGAATTCCGCGAACATCACCTAATGGCATCAGTAGGAGCTTTTCATCTTCAAAACCGACAACCTCAACATCCACATCTACCTGGTTCCCTGTCATCAAGTCCATAGTGATAATTCGACACAGTTCGCCAACTGAAGCGCTAACACCCTCAGCTTCGATCACAAGACCAACAACTTTGGTCACTTTACCAAATGACGATACGAAATCCATATTCGGAATCTGGTTAATGTATTTTCGAAGATTAATCTGTAATGGTTGCATCCTCGGTTCCGTTCAAATCGAACTTTTGGCTATTATAAACTTGCCAGATGTTTTCAACAGCATTACTGACCTTGGTTTGCCAAGTGATATCAATCAAATTTGATCCATTATCAATCCGGAGTTCACCCAAACCCAGCTTGTCATCCGCACTAAGTTGTATTTGCTGCGTTTCTTCATATTGTTCAAGAAGATCGGAACGAAAGGTCTTCACTCGATCCAAATCTTCAGAATTAAGGTAGATAAGAACCTGCGACTTTTCTTCCATCATTTTTAATCCACTTTTGACGATATCAACAATGATATCTGGTTTAACAGAAAGTTCCAGGCCGACAATTTTAGTTGAAGTAACAATGACAAACTCAAGGAGTTCCTCCTCAAACTGTTCGGTCAAGCGGGATCGGAATTCAGTGATTTCGTTAATCAGATTCTGCAACGTTTGGGAGAGAGAGCTGGTCTGCTCGACAATGCTGTCTCTGGATTCCTCAAGTCCTTGTGCTCGCCCTTCCTCAATAGCTGTTTGCAGATTATGTTCAATCTGGGTTTGTGCTTCTTGAGTCATACGGTTTGCCTCCTCCCTTGCCGTGGCAAGGATATTATCAGCTTCCGTTTGGGCGTATTGAAGTTCTTCCTCCGCTTTTTCTTTCGCTTGGTTGAGATTCTCTTCCAATTTTGCGTTCAGAATGCGGAATATGCCTTCAACAGCTTGAAAATTTTGTTGAGCGATTTTGAGGAAATTTTCCCGNGAAATCTTCAGCATCCTTGTGCTTGCACTTGCTTTAACCGTCGCACTACGGGAGGCATTCTCTTCAATCAACGCCATTTCGCCAATGCAAGTTCTTGGCTGATTCATGGTAAATACCGCGACATCATCTTTTAGAATCTGGATCTCACCATCAACCAAGAAATAAAGCGAATCCCCTATATCACCCTCACTAAACAACATATCGTCAGCCTGATAATGAACCTCTGCAGCCACGTTGCATATGGCTGTGACCACACCGGCAGATAGGTCTCTACAAAGATCTGTGTGCTCCAGAAAATCGAATTTTTCTTCAGGAGAAAGTTCGGGAGGTTGGTCGAGATCAGCTTCAGGTGTCGCTGTTTCCGGCAATGAAACAACCGGATCTCCAAAATCTTCCAGATTCAGGATGGTCCCAATCGAATCTATATCGCCCGATTTTGGAAGTTGATCTTCGCGAAGAATTCGTGCCATTTTATTTAGAAGCCACCAATTGATTAGATAACCTGACTGGCATCACGGATAAGCATTAATTCTTCTTCATCTATCATTCCTTTGGCAGAATCCAAGATTCTTTCATGCGCTTCTTCAATTATGGGGATAGGTTTAGGATCCATAATCTTAAACTCTTCTTCAATCTCTTCTCTCTTTTGTCCCGACATACTGGAAAAAATCTTGTCTTTCAACTCCTCACTGCAAAGTTTTAAAGAGGTTGCAATATCCAAATCATTTGCGTTTCGTATCAAGGTCCCAAAACCTTTCTTATCTGCATAGATGAGATCCTCAAAAGTGAACATAGCAGCAGAAATTTCTTCGGACAGATCGGGATTTTCGGCACTAATACCAGCGAGAATCTGGTTCTGAGAAGTAGAATCAACATTTTGCATAATCTGCGCGACACGTTCCGGACCTGTTATGTCACTCTTTGCAGTACTAACAATTGCAGAAATTTTGCCTCGCAACTGCTTCTGAATACGCGTTAGGACTTCCGGATTAATGTCAGTCAGTGTGGACATTCGCTTAACCACATCAACTTTTATATCTGGCTCTAGGCTGCTCAACACCGAACTGGCTTGGGTTGGACTTAGATTGGCTAAAATAAGTGCAATCGTCTGTGGAGACTCAGTTTGAATAATAGCGACTAAGCTTTCAGGGTCTGCCTCTTCCATAAAATCAAACGGATTACCTTCAACTGACCTTGAAACGCGTTCAAGCATACGGTCAGCCTCGTCTTCCCTCATCACCATTTTCAGAATTGATCTGGCATACTCCAACCCACCTTGAACCATATACTGATTGGCCATTAATAGCATCCGAAACTCACGCAATACTTCCAATCGCAGTTCACCTGAGAGCATACGGGTTTGACCGATCTCAGTAGTGATTGTCTCGACTTCTTCCTGAGTAAACTGTTCCATAACACCAGATGACTCATTTATGCCAAGCGCAATTAACAATACTGCAGCTTTTTGTTTCCCAGTTAAATCTTCAAATCGCATTGTTTGTTGCATTGTTACCCAATCTCCTAAGAATCAATTAAGTTTCGCTTTCCGATTCCAACCAAGTTCGCATGAGCGCAACAACAATCTCGGGATTGCTCTGGACAGAAGTGGAGATCTCACGTTGAAGCCGTGCAATCTCTAATTCTTCTGAACCTTCTAATGCACCGCCAGAATCGTCATCACCAAGTATACCAGCGGCATCTGATCCCATTCCAGCTAGACCTTCATCACTCAATTCATCATCCTCAAGAGATGGTTCGCCTGAGATAGCCGCCACGCCACCACCACCAACCCTCGCCTGCGCTTGCGGTGCATCCGTAGAACCTAAACCGGAGAAGAATGACCTCATCAACAGCATCAACGCAGCAACCACAACCAGCACAATGACATATTTAGCTGCAGACCCTGCTACTGCTAATCGCTCTTTTTGTGTGTTTATGGTCGATTGTTCCGCTGGGTAGGTACGATCGAATGGCAGACTTACCACTGAAACCTGATCACCACGTGTCTCATCATAACCAATTGCAGTTTGTACCGCGTTTGTAAGTAATATTTCTTCAGCTGGCGTCCAAGGCGTATACGTAATTACTCCATTTGGATCCATCTGTTTTCTCTGATCAATCAATAATGTCGCAGTAATCTTCTTAATCTTGGCAGGCGCTCTCTTGGTAGTTGTGGTTGTTTTACTAACCAACCGTGTTTTTTCACTACTGTTCCTAGTAACAGTCAATTCCTGATTTGGATTCAGGCTGCTCGATGAACCGATAGTGTTTGGCACCATTCCAGGTTGACTACCTACCGTCGTTCCCGGTCCTGCTGTCGTGTCTTCTATCGTAGTTTCAGTTTCGACTGGAATTTCCGCTGCCTCAAGTCCTGTGGGATTATATTCAACTTGATCTGTACTAATTTCGTCAAAATCGCCTTCAACCCTGACAATGGCCTGCACGTATTGCGGGTTGCCAACAAGTGGTGTCATACGCCTCATAATCTTTTGTTCCAGCTCGGCAGCCACACGTTTCTCAAATTCATACTGTTGATTTCTAAGACCGACGATCAGGTCTTGATCTGTTGTTTCCGGCATGATGTTAAGCGGTCGACCAAAACTATCGATAATCTTGACATTATCGACGGTCAATCCACGCACCGAAGCTGCCACCATATTAGCGATTCCGTCAATCTGCTTGTAATCAAGACGACGCCCGTGCTTCAACTCAACGGTAAGGCTAGCTTTGGCAGGTTCTTTTTCCACCGCAAATGGCGAGTCTACCATTGGCGTAACGTCGACAGCAGCATACTTGACCGGATCGAGCGATTCAATCGAGTTACGAATGCTGATTTCAGTCTGCTCTTCTGCTTTTCGGTTATAATCGAGAAAAGTATCACCCATACCCGATTGATCGAAGACATCAAAACCACTACCGGATTGCGGTAGCTTCTCCACTGTCAGAATCATACGAGCCCTGTCGGCTAGACTTTCCGGCACATAGAGAGCTCCCTCTGTGGTAAGGCGGGCTTCATCAAAAGACACTCCGGCATTTGTTAGCTCTCTCTGAATCAACAATCGATCCCGTTCAGAAAGAGTAGAGAGGAGAAGTTTATTTTCTTCTGTTCCGGAAAACATAATCAGACCGACAAATGCGGCCAGAATCAGGACACCGACAATAGGAAGAAGGATCTTAGCTTGTCGTGGAAGGTTAGCCCAGGAACTTCGTAACTGCTCGTAGAGAATTTGTAGTGCGGGCGACATAAAATTGACCTTTAGCTCTTACACCTAAGTAATAAATAGGTATCTATGTTTAAAGAACGTATTTTATGCTAATCCGCTACAATTTTTTTGTCAACCTAAAATGGGTTAGGATTGCATACGGAGAACTTCTTGGTAGGCCTCAANAAGTCGATTGCGCACCTGCGTCATCAATTGGAATGACACATTGGCCTTTTCAATGGCAATCATAGTTTGAGAAATATCTNTCGTTTCGCCTGTTGCCANNGCTTCAATTGCCTTGTCGGCCTCTTTTTGAAGTTGATTCACTTCTTCCATNGAATTGTTGAGCGTTTCAGAAAATGAGCCGGTTTGCTGCTTTGAATCGGCATTCTTGACATCATTTTTCTGTGGTTTGAGCGAAATCGGCGTCAATGTACGTTGTAATTTCATTATTCTAAATCTCCTGACTACAACCTATCTCCTGACTACAACCTTCTACGATCCAATATCTAATGCCTTCTCTGCCATTCGTTTGGTAATATTAATAGCTGTAATATTAGATTCATATGAACGTGAAGCAGACATCATGTTGACCATTTCCACGATGGGGTCAATGTTCGGCAATCGAACAATTCCCTTCTCATCAGCATCGGGGTGGCCCGGATTGTAGAGTTCTCGGAACGGCCGCTGATCTTCAACGATATCAGTGACTCGGACACCACGAGCAGCATTGCTGAACGTGTTAGTTAAACCAGCATACTTTCGCAAAGCAGCATTGACATTATCTTGAAACAACGGTATCGACTCATTAGTAGCAAACAGAACCTCTTTTCGCCGATAAGGCTCACCTTTTTCCGTTCTAGTTGTATGAACGTTAGCTAAATTGTCAGCGATGACATTCATACGAAATCTTTGTGCACGCAATGCCGTAACGCTTGTGTTCAGTGAAGTAAACAGATCCATATTTTTCATGCTTTTACCCTCTTTATACAAACTATACGCGGCCAGTAATAGCCATTCGCATCATCCGAGACTTTTTATTGTAGATTTCAAGGTAGGCTCGGTGAAAGTAGGAATTCTCCATTAACTTGGCCATTTCACGATCTACATCAACACTATTTGAATCTAAACGTTCCTGTTCATTTGGTTCAGTATAGATAGTTGCTCGCAACCGGGAAGCATCAAGTTTCTTTTCTGTTGAAAGTTTGACAGCAATATTAAACTCTCGCTCTTCTAACCGTTTCAGACCGCTTGTCGCCGAACTGTCTTTTGTAACGTTATTTCCCCGCCATAGAGCCAATTTCTCTTTCAACGCATCTTGGAAATTGATGTCAAGACTCTGAAAATTGGGTGTATCACCATTAGCAATATTGTTGACGATCAACTGGTGCCGCAGTTTTGTACCTTCAATAGCAACTTCAAGTGATTTAGACGTGATGTCGGAAAGATTTGCCATGTCAATTGCTCCGAAATGATCCGTTTCTACCTTCGACCCATTACGTAAGCAAGAAGTAAGCCAAGAATTACGCTTCTTGTCCCTCATCTCGGTATTCACGCAACTTATTTCGGATTGTTCGAGATGTAATATCGAGTGTTTCGGCAGTTTTCGTCCGATTACCATCATGAGCGCCAAGGGTTTTGAGGATCACCTCTTTCTCAATGTCCCGGAGCGACATCCCTACCTTAAACGAAACAGATCCATCTTCCTGAACTGAGTTACCATCCTGCATTGATAGAGTTTTTCGCAGATGGATGTTATCCCTGTCCACGCAATCACTCTGAGTTTCAATAACCGCCTCCTGCACGATATTCTGTAGTTGCCGAATATTTCCGGGAAAACCGTAGGCTGTCAATTGTGCCATTGCTTCATCGGAAAATCCGTTAATTTTCCGATCGTATTCATCACAATAAATTTTCAGGAAATGGTTAGCCAAAAGTAGGATATCTGCTTTACGTTGACGCAAAGGAGGAATTGAGATTCGTATAACATCAAGACGGAAAAAAAGATCCGGTCGAAATTTCCCATCATCCACCAGTTTCTCGATATTCTCGTTGGTTGAGGCAATAACGCGAGCATTCACCTTAGTTGGCTGGCTAGCACCGATTCTCTCGATCTCCCGCTCTTGCAGTGCCCGCAAAAGTTTGGCCTGAAGTTCCCATGAGAGTTCGCTGATTTCATCCAGAAAGAGTGTCCCCTTGTGCGCACGCTCAAAACGACCAATATGGAGAGCATTTGCTCCTGTGTAGGAACCCTTTTCCGCCCCGAACATCTCACTTTCCAGTAATGAATTAGGAATCGCTGCACAGTTTAAAGCAATCAGCTCTCCTGTTTCATTCCGACGGCTATTATTGTGCAATGCTTGCGCAATCAGCTCTTTTCCGGTTCCGGTTTCCCCCTGAATCAAGACAGGGGCATTACTCGGCGCGACCATCCGAACCTTGTCCAAAATTTGGAGCATGTAAGTGTCTTCAGTAATAATGTTTCCAAAATCTGTTTCTTTCTTAGGTTGACGGACATCAATGAACTGCTCAACAATATCAATCAATTTATCAGGAGGAAACGGCTTCTGTAAATAATCAACCGCGCCCTCTTTGATGACGTTAATGGCATCCTGCAAATTAGGAAAACCTGTCATAATCACAACAGAAGTTTCGGGACGCAATTCCTTGATCTTTTGAAAGAGTGCTAACCCATCCATTTCCGGCATCTTAACATCCGTCAATACGAGCGAAAATTCGCGGTGGGTCATTAGGTCTATCGCTTCATGCGCACTGCTTGCCGTCATGGCGGAATAACCGCCACGACGAAGCGTTTCGATTATCGCTCCTCGCATAAAATCTTCGTCATCGACAACAAGAATATCACATTCATTCATGGCTCATCTTCCTTAATTCACTGCTTGAATCGGTTCAATTCCCACTTGAAAAACCGGCGGTTGTANTTGCCTGGCGTCACGAGGTAACTCGACAACAAATTGGGTGCCAGTCCCTTCGGCACTCACAACCCGGATTCGACCATAGTGTGCTTGCACAATACGATTAACTGTGTGCAAACCCAAACCCGTACCTGTGGGTTTCGTGGTAAAAAAGGGAGTGAAAATCTTTTCTTGAATGTCGGTTGGAATACCTTGACCATCATCTGCAATGCATAAGGTCACCAACTCTTTTTCCGAGTCTGTGCCTACATGGATCTCCAAATCACCTCCATCCGGCATGGCCTGGATGGCATTGAGGACAAGGTTCAACATCGCTTGTTTGAGTTGCTCGAAGTCTCCATAACAAACCACTCGATTTTCCGCATCGAAGCACCATTTCAGTGAAATATCTTTTTCGTCCATGGCAGGCTGGGTGAGCGACAGGATACCATCCAGAAGTTCATTGAGGTCAACAAACTCAAACTTCGCCTTGACCGGACGTGCTAGAGACAGCAAATTATAGGTGATGGTCTCCAACGAGTCGAGACCTCTAACTACAGAATCTGCCAACTCTTTTCGATCATCCTTTAGTTCCTGCTGAAGCATACCAGCATAAAGCCGTATAGCACCAAGCGGGTTCCGAAGATCATGGGCTACCTCAGCTGCCATTTTACCGAGTTCAGCCAGTGCAGCTGATCTACTGAGTTGTTCCTCGAGTTGTTTCCGTTCCGAGATATTATGTACGATCTCAAGTGCACCCAGTACATCACCATTGGCCGTTGAAATCAAGTTCGTACTGATCTCAACGGCAATTGGTTCCGTAAGTTTCGGGTTTTTAATGAAGCCTTCATGACTCTTGTAAGGCTTTCCTTCCTGAAGCGTATGCAACAGATAAGGCCGATCTGAAAAAAGGGTTTCATACANCTGTCCCATTGCCTTTTCCGATTCCATCCCGGTTAAACTCTCAGCAGCATGATTAAATAAACTAATGTTACCATTAAGATCGACAGCGATGACTGAAGCCGTCATACTCTCCAGAATACAAGCTAGTTTATCATGAAGTTCCTCTTTTTCAACCAGGCTTTGTTTCAATTCCCGGTTTGTCTGTTCAAGCTCCTGATTGACAGTTTCCAGCCGCCTTTCAAGGTCGGTGTAAGCTTCGGTTAATTTGTCAGTTGCCGAATCAAAAGAGTCGAATGCCTCGGCAAAAAAGTGTAACAAATCAGGATCAAGTTTTTCAGACATCACAAGTGCGGTTAGACCTTTACTATATCAGGCGAAATCAGAATCAGGCGAAATCAGGCGANNAANTAATAAAAAACTCTATCGCCTAAAGATTCTAACACAGATAGAAATCCATTCATAAACAACTAGCAATGATAAAGGAAGCTAATCAGGGAAAGAGTAAATTATTGATCTTCATCAATAAAATTCGATGGTTGTGGACCGAGATGACCATAAATATGAGCGATTTGCTTTTTGCTGCGCATTTGGGTCAGACCTTTCAAAGCCTTTTTTTTCTCAACCTCCGCTTGATTCAACAATTGGTTGTCCTTTTGCAAAATCAAAATGATTTCATCTCGAATTTGGTTCAGGACAGAGTCAATTTCCGGAACTTTCTCCGCCACTAGATGAAGTTTTTCTTCTAGATCCGGCCTCACGGCAATTTGGGCATCTACCTGCCGGATCTTGTGGAATAGCGCATCACGCTGCTTCAGTAACTTTATTATCAGAACTCCATCCTCTGTTTCAATGACATCAGCAACTTTCTGCGTCAATTCGTGACATTGCTGATAAAGATTCAGTTTTCTGGATAGCGTCNCTTGTAGTTGATCTAGGTCAGTAATCATATCAACTANCNCTGAGAGGACTAAGCTGTAATTGTCTTTTCAGAACGCTTGGACGGTTCGCCCGTTGAGGCTGTCGCTTTGTTTGTACCGTAAGTTTTTTCCGCCCGGTTGTCTTGCACAGCTGTAGCCCAAGCCTCACGAAGTTCTTGTAATTGCTTAATCACATCGTCCAATAATGTCGGATCANTCTGGGTGATTGTCTCACCAACTTGATGCAGAAAATATTCATACAAACTGTACAGGTTGTTGGTAAGTTCTTTATTGTGCTTATCGTCTAGCGCTCCCATTAGTTCGTAAAGAATACCTCGGGCTCTGAAAGCTTCTTCAGCTAGAGTCCCTTGATCAACAGTTTCAGCCCCAAGANCATTTTGCATCTTCTTCAAGGCCAGAATAAGTCCATCATACAGCATCAGTAAAAGCGCACCCTTATCTGCGGTCTCCACCTGCATCTTCTGATATTTNCCATAGGTTGAGTTTTGCATCTGATATCTCCCTTAGTTTAGCNGTTTTGTCCCCATTGGCTATTATTCATGATGCTTAGCTGATTAGANAGAAATGAACCCTGCGAGTTGAACTGACTGATAGCACGCTCCATCGCTAAGAACATGTTTTTATATCTAAACTCCACTTGTTCAAGGCGAAGCTCAATTCTGTCNATCTGACTTTGTATGCTTTTATCCTCATTNGTNAAGCTCTTTACTCTTCTAGTCAAGCTACCATTGACGCTNTCTAGAAATGAATCCATCAATCGGTCAATCTGCTCGGCAAAACCAAAAGTGGTANGAATGGNACCCTGCGCAGCTCCTTGAGTNGTAAGCTCTGCCACAGTTAGACTTGCCTGGACACGCAACCCCCCCGTATTGGTGTTACCTTCATCACCNGTCAAGTAGCGTCCATCTCCNGTTGCCGTCTCACCATCGATAGTTCCAGCAACATCCACGCCGAAATCCTCAACTGATATTGTACCTATACCGGTACTGCCACCAATTGAGCGATTGGACAATACACGGAACCCATAGTCGGTTCCATAGTTTTCATGAGTTAGTTTTAATTGCCCTCCATCATTCGAGGCATTGACATACAACTGACTTCGTCCCACGGTTGAAGCGGTAAGAGTCCCAAAGCCGAGTGAGCCATTCCCTTCGTTTCTGGCCTCGATACTGATAGCCAAATCGCTATCTCCCGCTACTTGATCGGTAACCACTAATTTCCCAGCCGAATCGATGGCCACAGAAACTTCGTTGTTGTGTAAATTCTCGATTGTACTCAGGAAATCATCGATCGTGTTTGTAGCAGTAATGGTATATGTTGTCGATACTGAACGGCCATCATGCGATGTACCATTGATTTTGATCGTGTCTCCAGTCTGTACATTCGCACCGGCAATATCTCCAAAAGTAGTGTCTCTAGTGATCACACTGCCACTAGTAGCAACATTTCCAACATCACTGGTATGAACCTCTGAGATCCTGCTACGCAGTTCCGAGTTAATCTTACTCACAATTTCATCAATCTGATCACCTGCCGACAAGAGAACTTCAGCTGTCCGATTTGATCCCAAATCGGTAAAGGTCAGAATCTCATCGGCATTAATACCACTACTGCTGTTGATGATACCACTACCACTAACGGTCGCCTGCTCAGCGGCGGCAGTCAGGTTGACATTATAGGAACCAGCTTTGGTCTCCTCAGTAAAGTTAGCGAACCGAATATTGTTGTCAGTACTACGGCCTTTCCCTAAGAAAATTTCTGCCACCTGATCAACGTCGGCTTCCAAGGCTTGGTTCAACTTAGTCGTGTCTACCGTAAGTAATCCGGCCCGGTCTGTTGTAATACCAATACTGACCAGAGTATCAAAGTCGCCTTCCAATCCAGAGATGACACCGCTTAAAACTCGTTGTATCTGTGTCTGAACAGATCGGAGTGACGAATCTCCAAATAGGAGGCCACTGGCCTGAGTTTCTGCATCGTAGGTAAACTGCGCGCTGATGAATCCTCTTACCGTATTATACTTCTCGACAAAATCTGAGACCGAACTCTTCACCAAATCCAAATTCTCTTCAATCCGAAGTTGGACAGGAGCTTCTTCCGTAGAAGCGTTAGGACTCTTTAGGCTCAAAGTTACACCGTTAATAACATCAGAAACTGTATTTGAACTTCTCGTGATATCAATATTGTTCACCCTGAACTGAGAATCCTGACCAGTCTGCAGAACCCGGCTGGGATCCTTATTAGCTTCCAGTAACCCTAGCTTCTGCAAAACATTATTGTCATCAACAAGGGTCTGAGTGCCGTTAATCTGCAACTTGTATGTTGTCTGGCCATCCACCTCGACCTCTTGTACCGAAGCAGTGACACCCGCAATATTGGTAGTGTTAATTGCTTCACTGATATCGCTCAAAGACTGGGTAGCGAGGTTCAGGTTCAAACTGGCACTACCAATTTGAACCGTACCACTCTGAATTCCATTCAAGTTCAGATTATTGCTAATGAAACTCGTCCGACTGGCAAAGGTATCACTTTCAAGACCACCACTGATAGCATGCTTACTAGATATAGTACCGTTGGTGAATCCCAGTTGATTCAGCAGATTCTCTGATCCAGCCTCAATCAGATT
>PBXZ01000030.1:0-18201 GCA_002729415.1 Candidatus Poribacteria bacterium
TGTAAGCCTAATGATTCAAACTTAGTAAAGAATTTTTCATGGCTTTCTGCTCTTATAGGTTCACTACAATTAATCACTAGCCTCAAACTCTTAAGATTATACTGTCCAATGTCATCTTGATCTATTCTGTCACTCATAAAATCATATGCGAAATTCGGAAGCCAAGTGATAGTCCCACTTTCTTTTGATATTACCTCAATCAGCAATTCAGGCATAGAAACCCATTGAAATGGATCGATTTGGACTGTAGGAATACCACAGATTAGTGGTAAGTGAAAAGCTGCGATTAAGCCCATATCGTGATACAAGGGCAACCAACTAACAACTTTGTCGCTATTAGATATGCCTAAAACAGAACTATATTCTTGTATGTGACGTATAATTGCGTGATGTGAGAGAACTACCGCTTTTTGTAATCCAGTTGTTCCTGATGAGTGCTGAAGCAAAAAAGGAGAATTTTTGTCTATGGTTAACAAGTTAGCATTGCACGCTTTCAAATAATCATTGTGTGTTGAGCTTTCGATATTGCCTTTGTCGCAGGTCAATGGATATATGATGCCCTTAATCTTATTTTTTGGGGTTGAAATTAGTGGTGTGACTATATCTTCTAATTCTTTCTCTGTAAGAATCCAGTCGAGGCCAGAATGCATAGCCATACCTAAAAGACCATGTCGGAATTTGTCTGCGTGTAACCTCCTGTTTGGGTAGGCTAAAATTGCTGGGATTGCCCCAATTAGTCCTATAGCAAAATAAATAGGATAAAAATCAGGATTATGTCGGATAATAACTGCACAAACATCGTTTTTTTTAACGTCATTATCAATCAGGAATTTAGTGTATAACAATGCTGCACTGATTAATTCATTGTTATGCCATGTATGTTTTCCCTCCATAACATCCCAATGAATAATTGCTTGATCATCAGGTTTTTTCTCGGCTGAATTTAACCATAGATTAGGTATTGATTTTATATCCCAGTCTAACATCTTTCTCTAGGTTGTCCCCACCTGTGATATTCCCATAATAATTTATATGGATATTTTTTCTGGTTATTGAGTCCAAATTCAGATTATTTTAGGTGTAAATTGATGACCTTTCTCCTACATTAGTATCATAGACTTGATGAGTTTTCCATCGTAAATCGCCCACTGTACATACTGAAATAAATGGTTTAGTGGGATTATAAGGATGTATGTTATTAACGTTTGGTCTTCGGCCAATGCTGAGTTGGACTTTCAATGTATTTTGTTCCGGTTTTAGCTTGGATAGAACTCAATTTGGTGATCAGATTCTTAAGTTGCAGAAAGAGGTGGTTTTACTGCTAAATTGGTTGCTATTTCACAAGTGACTTGGGATCATTTAGCACCCGTATTTTCTGATGGTTGGTGATTGAGAAATTGACCAACTATTTTCTGCAATAGTCATCCATGATATTCAGAACATGAAAGTGGTGAGCATTGCTTAGTTGATCTCAGTTGAAGTCTGCTGACCAGTATTGATTAGTATTTAAGTGAGTCCCATTGGTAGCCGAAATTTTTGCCATCTGGTAAGTGCGTATTTAATTTTATTGATCTCAAAGTTTTTGTTAGCTTGGTTGATGAGGATGTGCTAATCAAGAATGTGGGAAATTGTTGCAACGTTATTTGAAGTTTATTTCCATCTGATTGGGTTCAATCGGCCACGTGTATAGAAGTCGAAGAAGTTTTTGGTATCGAGCTGCTATGTAAATGCAAACTCGTAAAGAGTTGGACATATATCAGAATTTGTCGTTGATCACCCTTGAATAGAGGATTTGGAGACAGGCGGGCGGATTGTATGCCTTGCTGAAGGCTAGGATGTTCCATCTAATGGGGTTAAGGCACGGTCAGTATCAGCTTAAATCGACTGGATTTATTGGGGTTGACGGTTTTATTTTTCTGTTACTTTAGCCTTCAAAGCAGCTAGATCATCATCAACATTGCTTTTGGTCTTAAGAGCGGCAAATTCAGCTTCCAATTTATCTTCACCACTAAACTCGGCCGACATTTCGGCTGCTGCGTCAGCTTTGGCCTCATACTCATCTACTTTTGCGTTCATGCGGTCAAAGGTACTGAAGGCGTCGTTTTTCTGCATACCAGAGATTGCATCGTGAATCTGTTTTTGTGCTTGTGCCCGTTTTTGACGTGCAACTAAAAGGTTTTTCTTCCGTTGCGCTTCCTCAATTCGGCGTTGCAGGTCCAGCAGATGATCTTTAAGCTGGCCAACGGCGGCCTTTTGCTTTTCCCATTGCTCCTTATAATCATCTACTAGTTGCTGATGTTCGTTTCGACGAACAAGCGCTTTTTTGGCCAAGTCTTCATTGTTCTTTTCTAAGGCGATTGTTGCTTTTCCTTCCCACTCTTCAGCTGATTCAACTTCGTTTTTATAGTCTTTGCCAAGGCGTTTTTCGTCGGCTATAGCAGCAGCAACTCCCTGTTTAGCCTTTACGAGTTGTGTGTTCATGTCTGTGATGATTTGGTTTAACATTTTCTCCGGATCTTCTGCTTTATCAAGCGCACTATTGACATTTGCTTTAAAAATTGTGGATACACGATCGAAAATTCCCATTTTGAAAAACCTCGTTGGTATAATTTATTTTGTTTCGTTTATGATTTTTGTTGTATTAATTTTCCGTATACTATTTGAGATATTTTTCCAGTAGGTCATAGGCATCAATAACGTTAAGTGCTAGTGCATCAAGCGTCAGAAGCAATTCATTTTCGTCGAGATTTTCTATTGCCAGGCTATCCACTAGAACAAGCCGTTTATCTTTTGGGTTGCCCGAGTCAATTCCAAAACTGCTAGGTAGAATTTCTGTGTTTTCGTCCAGTATTTTCTCATAAATTTCCTGAAGCTTGTTCTTATCTAGATCATTAATACCACATAGATCTATGACAAACTCAATTTGTTCGTTAGTGATTAAGCTTCCAATGTTCAATTCATCGTTTTCTAGGAGTAAAACAGCACCTCGATCTGTGATGTTGTATCCCTGATTCGATAGAAAGGTTGTGATTCCAGTTTTGGTGTTTAACTTTGACATATATATTTACCTTGAGAATTTGCATCTCGCTGCCATTTAGTATACTAAATCGTAACTGATTCAAGCCAATTTTCCGCTGAAGCGTATACGAGCGAAATATTGTTATGGAACATTAGGATTAGCGATTGCCTATGAGTTCTTTTTCCAGAGAAAGGCTGTAGTCGAGTAATGCGTTAGCATAAATTATATTGTGGAGTCCGTAACCACTATCCCCTTTGACCATATCATAGTTAAGTTTTGCCTGTTTATAATTCTCGTTCTCCCGATCATCTACTTGGTCTAAAATCATTTTTACAGCCTGCATCTTTTGTTCTATATCTGTCTTGTAATTTCTGAGTTTTTTGTCCATATCCTCGTGACACTGTTTGCAGGTTGAAAAGTTTGCCTTAAAAGTGTGTCCACCATGCTTGGCGACTGTGTCTGGAGTTTCCTTGACCATATGGCAATGAACGCATCGTTTTTTCATCACTTTGACGTGTGGTGAAGGCATTCGTTTCACCCCAGCACCGTCGCGCCCCAAAAACATCTCTGATTGCGATTGATGTATAATTCCTGCGCCAGCGCACCCACAATCCATTTTGTGACATGAAGTGCATAATGACTTAATTGATTTTTTTAAGTAATGTTTGCGATGGCTCTTGTGTGAATGACAAATTGAACAGGAAACTGCGTTAACAGCTGTTTTAAGTGTTATTTCCTGTTTCCTTCCCCAGTTCCTAGTTGGATCGTCATAACCAGCAGAATGACATGATAGACAGGAATCTTTGGTTTTATATGGTCCCTCAATCAAATTAGTTAATGCGTGTTTGTGGCCTGAAAATTCCCATTCTTTGGAGGCAACCTCATCCCCATGGCATGTGTAGCATTTTTCAGCAAATAGGCTGTTAGTGTTAGGTTGTACTTCACTAGTGCCAATTTGTGCAATTAATGCCAATAGCAGAGTTGCCATTAACCCTAATATTGTAGCTATTAATATTGGGAAGTTGGGGAAAGTATAGTTTCGCATTTTATCGCAATCTGCAATTTTGGATACTCTTAAAACAGGATATATTTAAACTATCATCGTTGTCAATTAAAATATCGATTTTCAGGTCGACATAATGCTTGAATCAAGCGGTTCTAGTGTGATATACTGCCAACTAGTGAACGTCATATTAATGTTAATTTATATAGAAGGTGGAGTCTACTTGAGATGTCATCAGATGCTCTAGGATTAATTGAGACACGTGGGCTTATCGGTAGTATAGAAGCTGCCGACGCGATGGTCAAGGCGGCAAATGTTGTTTTGGTGGGAACAGAACAGGTTGGTGGCGGATTAGTCACTGTTATGGTTCGTGGAGATGTTGGGGCGGTGAAGGCCGCAACCGACGCTGGTGCCGAATCAGCCGCCAAGGTGGGCGAAGTGATTTCTGTTCATGTAATTCCTCGGCCACATGCTGAAGTTGAGGCTATATTGCCACAGCCCGCACAGCAAACGGAGAAAACCTTGACTCTAGATTTTTCAACCGACGAAGGCGAAGATTCTGCAGAATAAATCCTTTCGAATGGGGGATAACTGAAATTGGATCAGTTGGTTGAAAAAATCTCACAGCAAGTACTTGTGCAGTTGAACAAGGAGCAACCGAATGAAGATCAGGCGTGCCATGGGTGTGTTCTCCGTGTGTGTAGTGTAACCAAGCGGGCTTGTGATCAAGCGAAATTTGATAGAAAAGTACCAATTGGTGTTTCCGCTAGGCATCTACACGTGACCCAATCCGATNTGGAGATTTTGTATGGAGATCGNCATCAACTTACAGTTTTAGCNCCTCTATANCAACCGGGAGCTTTTGCTGCCAAAGAAACGNTCACTATNGTNGGGCGNCGAATGCGAGCTATTGAAGGGGTGCGNATTCTCGGTGNTGTCAGAAGTTATTCGCAGGTTGAAGTCGCTCCTACGGATGCAATTCGTCTGGGATTGCATCCGCCAATTCGAGATTCAGGAGATTTGAAGGGCGCTGAGCCAATAACACTTGTTGGGCCTCATGGCTCTGTTCGTCTTGATGAAGGCGCCATTGTTCCCTCTCGGCATGTTCACATGACACCAGAGGAAGCAGAGGGTTTTGGTGTTAGCGAAGGCGACCGTTTGAAAGTGCATATGGTCGGGGAGAGATCGCTGATATTCGAGAATATCCGTCCAAAGATTCATCCAGATTATGTATTACAGATGCATCTTGATACAGATGATGCTAATGCTGCTGGTTTACGTGGTGGTGAAGCGGTTGAGCTGTTGAAGGTTTTATAGGACAAGAGCGTATCNGTGAATCAAGGGACATTTGCAACGTNGGATCAAGGTCGGAAGAGAATTCTGGTTATATTTGGAGCGGCTCAGATCAATATTAATCAGTCGCTGGATCAGATTCAAGCTTGCATTGAAGATGGTTATGACATTTTTGTTATCTTATCTGATCTGGCGGGAAAAATTTTTCAAATAGACGAAATTAGAAATGTTTGTGGTATTGACCGTGTTATTACTGATAGTGATGTGGATGATCTCAACTTTTTTCTCAATGGCTTTTGCCTGACGATGATCGCTATCTTATCACAGACTATGTCATCTAAAATGGTTTTGGGAGTTGCTGATACACCATCTGTTTTTTTACCGCTTCAGGCTCTGGCGCGTGGTGATCGCGTGGTGGGAGTGTCAACTCAACTGCAAAAAAAAACGTCAAAGCTGATGCAGTTCAGATCAGTGCATCGTCAATTGTTAGATCTTGGTGTGGAACTTATAAGAACAGATCAGATCGCAGATCTAATTATGAGTGATGGTACACGTGCTTTTTACACTGAGTCTCCGAACAACAAAAAAACCGTCATCACTGCGTCAGCCATAGATCGGTTGTCATCAAGAGTGAGTGAGTTGGTTTGTCCAGTAAATTCCCTGGTTACGCCGCTGGCTAAAGAAATCGCCGCGCGGAAAAAAATTAACCTTATTAATTAGCACATTAAGGAGGTTTTAAAATGAGGTTCCAAATTCTTCCCGTTCTAATTATTACTTTTCTGTTATTTAGTATCGCGAATTTTTCAAATGCCGATTACGAATATGATTATTTCTCGGACCGCTTAAGCCGTGAGTACCGTGATGCAGGAGATCTTGAGGATTGGATTGAACGTGGAAACTCAACTGTTACAGCTAGTCCTCAGTTTCCTAATGGCGTTCGATTATCAGCTTGGGAAACTGAATACAAGAATGATGAGAGCTATGAGTTTGCTCTCGTAAGTGCTGTTTATTCATTCTCTATACCAAAACGGGCCCAGCATATAGAGATTACTGTACGTTATCGTGGTGAACCAGGGAAATCTCATCTAGAAGATTACGAAGAGGTCGCGGGGCGTGTCTGGATTCGAAATACCAAACGAGAGATGATGGAGCAGGCTTATAATGATGAGAATGCAAGTGAAACACTTTACGGTGATACTTTTGTTTTGCGTGCTAAGCGTAGGGCGGAGACAATCAAGATTGCAGCGGCCAATCATGTTGATGGTGATGAGATGGAACTGCATGTTGTTGTCGATGATAATGGACAGCTTGACGTTGAATCAATTAGTGTTTCGACTTATCGTCACCGTCCCGAAATTCGTGTCGAGCGTCGGCATGTAAATAGTTATCATTGGTCCCCATGGCATCGTTACTCTTATCTCTATTTTTACAATGGTCCGTTATATTACAACTATCCTGGTCACTATGTGCGTTGGGATTTTCCATTTGGTGACCGATCCTATTTTCTTATTCGACATTCTTATAGTTCGTATTACGATGGATACTACCACCGTTATCCTAACCGCCGTTACTATCGTGCTTCTCGAAGAAGGGTTCCTATGCGTGCGCACCGTTTTCGAGGAACGGGTATGGTCAATCGGGTTCAGTTGGGTCGATGGACGACTGATCATCAGGAGGTTCGTGCCGAATATATCCAATCTCGAAATAATAAAAGCGATTCCCGTGTTGATCACGCGCAAGTGCAATCAAATGTTAGGGTGGTTGTGCAGAAACACCGGGAGAATCCAGCGCTTTCAGACCAAGTTGTCAATGAATCTAGCAGTGTGGCCAGATGGAAACGAACTGCTTTGCAGCGGCAATCCTTGCGCACTTCCGATACTTCTATCAGGCAGAGCAGGCAGAAGCGGTATACTGATAACCGAAGCCGGCTTCCTCAGCATATTAGTTCTAGTGCTAGCAAAAGGCGGAGACCTAGCTCTTTAAGTAGTACACAGATTTATAATAGTCGGTCTAATTCAACCAGTCAATCTAGTGCGCAAAGGTCGGTGTCTAGTCGAAGTAGGTCGTCATCAGGTCGGAGTAGCCTTGAAAGGCGGAAGAAATCGGATGCTGTGCGGAGCCGTCCTTCATCGGGAAACTCTTCATCTTTGCAAAAAANGAGATCAAGTAATTCAAGTAGTCATAAGAGTAATGATGATGATAATGAAAAGGACCGAAGCCGCTCCACTAGTAGAACGAAAAGGCGAAGGAAATAGACCAAACATAATCGTGATTTTGAGAATGAATCTAAATCTATCGATACCTTACTGGAAATTAATGGTGAATTAGGAAGTACCTTTGTGTTTTAGGCTTGTGGCTTTTGCTTTTCTTTTTGGAGTTTTTTTNGTGCAGTTTGGATTCACTCAATACGAGATGGGGAGCCCAGAGGAGAATGTGCGNCTCATTTCTCCCTATGGAGCAGTTGNTAGGTCGGTTATAATTCCTGGTTGGGGNCAGTACCATGCGCATAATTACTTCCAATCGGTTTTTTCTTTTTCTGGTATTTGTGCTTCGTTAGCTGGAGCTGTTGTGACGCATTTTTCATTTCAAGAGATATATGATAAAGAGTACCTGCCTCTAGCTTTAAAGAACCGTAAGTCAAAAGCCGCTCTTGTAGCTTACGATCGGGCTAACCAAAAGTACCGAATCAGGCAATTTCTTCTCTATTCAGCAGCTAGTATTTGGGCTTATAGTATTATTGATTCTTATGTGGCGGCGAATCTTTATAATGCTTTAACAAAGTCACAGCTTATTATTGAAGAGAGCAAGGCTTTTGAAAAATTTGGCCTTAAATTCGATCTCGACCAAGATTATATTGCTTGTAACTTGGTCAAGCAATTTTAAAAATATTTACCATTAGTGGGGTTTATTTGTATATGCTGGAATCATTCGCTCGAGCACTGTGCTTATTGGTAATTTCGATCCTGATTGTTGGATGTGGTGATGTTGATCCCGTTGATGTCCCTCTGACAGGAGAAGAACTAACTATAGTTGCAGTTTTAAAAAAATGGCGAACAGGGTATGAAAACGAAGATGTTGATACTTACATCAGTACTTTTTGGGCTGATGGGTTCCTATATAATTCGGATCTTGGAACGGACGACAAAACCGATGATGTCGAGTTTACTGACATTCGTGAAGAGAGGGAATCAGCAATCCGTGTTTTCTCCAGATATCAAGATCTAGAAATTGAACTCTCTGAACCACCTGAGTTTATGTTTAACGAAGATAAGACTCGAGCTGAGGTCAGAAATCATTATCGGATTCAAGGTTTCGTCGCTGATGGAGAGTCACTTGAGGGTGGATATACGGGTTGGTATGCTGAAGGAGATAGCAATTTTATTTTCGAGTTGAGGGAGAATCCTGCTTCTAAGAAAAANGAGTGGCGAATCTCCGAATGGTGGGATGAGGCATTCACTGAAGAAGAAATTCGGGCCGCCAATAAACTTTAGATTTGGTAGATCTCAATGACGTCAATGCCTCCCAAAGAGGTTCACTTACGTGACTATTTATCCCTNCTCAGAAAACATGATTTTTTAATTTGTTTTACTTGTTTGATCATATTGGGTAGTGCGTTNGNTGTGGGNTTGCGTCTGCCAAAAACCTACGTCGCTTCAGCCTTGATTCTGGTTACTGAGTCTGCATCCAACTCATCGACCTCATCGGTGAATTTGTTTCAAAGTGTCCTTTCTGGTGGTATTGATAAGAGTGAAGTGGAAACCATCAATCAGCGGTTTGCGACTGATTCTATGCTCACCCGAGCTATTGAGAATCTAGAGGATGCTAATCTAGCGGGTGTTAGATATTTACCTCCCGTTGGTTACTTAAAAAAGAATTTAATGGTCAGAAACCGCCCTGATACGCAATATATCGACATTTCACTTTCTCTTACTGAAGAACAAGGGGGGGAGCGGAACGCAGCACTCTTGGTTAATCAATTGGTTGATGATCTNCAGACAATGCGGCATCAGGAGGAAATGGATCGNTCTGTTTATCGAAAACAACTACTCAATGAAAAACTGGATGACTTGCTTGATCAGATTAGAAGCCTTGAAGAATCGGTGTTTCAGTTCGCTCGGGAAAATGGTACATCTGCTGTTTGGCAAGTTCAACTATCAGNGCTCCTTGATCGACAAACNAAGTTGCTTGATTTACAAACGCAGACGATCAGNCAGTTGAAAGCATCTAGCCTTGAACGTAGTTATCTCCGGTCTGAAATTGAGAAGTATCCTGATTTTGTTAAAACTGGTGAAACATTATCTGAGGATCCCACTAGTTATGATCCTGTATGGCTCTCTTATCATTCTATATTGGTTAATTTAGAAACCCAGAGAGTTGGTATGGAAAGTCGTGTTGGCGAAACATCACCAGAGTTAAAAGCCTTAGATGATCAAATTGCTGATCTTAAAGCCAAGTTAGCAAAAGCTTCTGGTGAGAATTATTATGTAACTTCAACTGCACAAGGTTTTTCTCCGATACGTCTTAGTATTGAAAATCGATTGATTAACCTTGGGGCTAATATTCCTTTCTCACAGAGTCGTTTGGATGAAATTAAGTCGGAGCGTCTCGTGTTNGACCTTCAACTTGAAGATTTGCTTGATCAAGTGCCAGAGAATGAACTTTTTCTTGAGAAACTGCGTCGAGAAATTAATGTAATTCATGAACTTAGGAAGGAGATCTTTAAGCAGGCATTGAATGCGGAGATTATATTTTCAGAGTCAAACTATTGGACTCTGAATAGAGCAAACAGGTTGGTAACAGGAGGAATTGAGGTTGTTGACCCCGCTGTGCCCAGAAAAATTGCCGTTAGTCCCCGGATTAAGTTAATTGGTGCGATTGCAGCCATCGTCGGGGTCTGCATGGGAATTTCGATAGCTTTAATTCATGAGTATTTCAACGGCGACTGAAATATGTTTATCTGNGATAACTTCCCGATTTAGCTGATAATTTGGATTAATTAAATCTTCCTATAGTGATTTAATGTTGCAACAATTTCGATGTTGCCATTTTGAAATTAATAGATAATTCTAAGTCTAATGTCTAGAAGGAATNGGCTCAGTCAGCAACTTGATGCAAAATCTGAACTGAACCGGGCCATCTCATACCATCAAAATGGTCAACTCCGTCCCGCCGAACAGATATACAGGAACATACTGGAATTNCACCCCGAGAATGCTGAAGTCTTGCATCTNCTGNGTTTACTTACTTGGCAGACAGGTCAGTGTGAAGTTGCAATTGATTTGATTAGACAAGCTAGCCGAATTAGACCGGAAAAAACGTTGTTTTTACGGGATTTGGCTAGATTCTTGAATAGTACTGGCTGTTTGANCCAAGCTATACAAGCATACCAGCAAGCGCTACAGGTTGTTCCTGAAGATTTAACAATATGCANGGAACTGGCTTTNACCTTATATCAAGCAGACAGATATGATGAAGCACTTCAGGTNTTTCANCATAAGCTGAACGATAATCCAAGTGATATCAAATTTCGTGTTGNATTGGGTGATTTCCTGCAGTCGATAGGTCGGTTTGAAGACTCGATCCGGGCNTACCAAAAAGCTCTTAGTATCGATACTNATGCTTACGAAGCATATAATAATCTGGGTGTTGCTCTGTCTAAGNTGGGAAGATTTGATCNNTCCATTCAAGCTTGTCAGAATGCCATACGGATTTTTCCTGATTACTTTGAAGCTTATAACAATCTGGGTAATATTTATAAGGAAATGAAACAACTGGTCCAAGCGGTCAAATCCTATCAAGAAGCAATCAGGATTAATCCGGAAGTTGAGGAGATTTATTTTAACTTGGGCAATGTCTTCAAAGAATTAGATAAACATGAGGAGGCTATTCGAGNTTATCAGCAGGTATTTCGTCTTAATCCTAATCATGTTGAAGCNTATTATAATCAAGGTGTTGTTTTGCAGGATCAGGGCAATTTTAATCAAGCAGTTGAATCCTATCAGGAAGCAATCAGAATTAATCCCGAGTACGCCCAAGCATATAATAATTATGGATTTATACTGCATAAGCAAGGGAAGTTTGATGAGGCCATTAGTCAATACCGCCGTGCTATTGATCTCGATCCTACTATCGCTCAAGCACATACTAATCTGGGCGTAGCCTTGCTGTTGGCTGGAGATTTTAAGAAAGGCTGGCAAGAATATGATTGGCGTCTAAAGGCAGAATTGTATCGGCCCGATAAGCGAACCTTTCCATACCCTAGATGGCACGGTTGTGATTTAGCGAGTAAGACTATTCTCGTTTGGGCGGAACAGGGGATTGGCGATCAAATTATGTTTGCCAGTGTCTTGCATCTGCTAGCACAGAAGTCACAAAGAGTCGTGGTTGGAATTGACCCCCGCCTTGTCGCTATTTTTCGGCGTTCATTTCCTAGTATCGCTTTTTTTTCCCAGTTTGATCTGCCGGATTTGTGTGTTTTGGGGCACTCTATCGACTATCAGATTCCAATCGCCAGCTTGGGGCAACATTTTCTGAATACCGAAGCTACATTTCCCAAACAGCGATCTTATTTAATACCTTGTTCCGAAAAAGCTCAACAGTTCGAGCGCCGATATAAACAGCTTGCCGATGGTAGACCATTGGTTGGTATTTCGTGGCGAGGAGGTAACAAAGAGAAAGAGTCACGAAACATTTCGCTTAAACAATGGGCCGAGTTGATTGCTATGAGAAGCTTTTGTTTTATTAATCTTCAGTATGGCGATGTTATCGATGAAATTAACGAGTTTACGGCAGCGACTAGTATTCCTATCTATTCCGATGATCAGGTTGATTCCAGCAAAGACCTTGACGATTTTGTCGCACAGGTTGCCGCAATGGATTTGGTTGTTTCTATTGCTAACAGTACTGCTCATATTGCTGGTAGCTTAGGTAAGCCATCGTTGATTTTTCTCCCACGTATTCCGGATTGGCGTTGGATGCTTGATCGGACTGACTCACTATGGTATCCCGAAATGACTCTTCTACGTCAAAGTAGGGAGGGAAGTTGGAGTGATGTTCTTCAACAAGCCAAAACTGCGTTAACCCAAATCTGCGATAATGACATCGATACAATTGGATCTAGCTAAAACATTTATCGTCGTATTTTGGATGTTTCCTATTTAGTCTGATAGGATTTTGTCTAAACAATGCACTTCAGCATCAGCTTTAATCGTTTCCTTGAATTGATGTGGTTGAAGAATAATTAACAGGGCTTCCTTTATGGACATCAAGATTCTATCTAGAGAAGAGTGGAACTCACATCCCGCGGTGGAATTGGTTTGTCAAGGACATAATGATGAAACACCGATTTATCGTCTAAAGGCAGGCTGGTATTATGGGGATTTAAGTATCCCTATACTAAAGGATGGTTCAGTTTGTGCTGATTTGTTTAAATGGCTCAGCAGTGAGAAGTATAACCGGTTTTTTGGGGTTCTGAAGGGTATGGAATTACCATGTCCGGACAGTACCAAGATCATAGAAGACCACTTCATCTTTTATGGAAGTCGTGTGTATTACCATTTCATCGTAGATTTTTTAGGATCTTTGCAAATACATGCAATATCGTCAATTTTGGCCGATAAGAAAATTCTCATTGGTCGAGACTTGCCACCTCAATATAAGAAAATACTCGTCGAAATTCTTAGCGTGTATGGATATGAGGGAGGTAGCTTAGCTTCAACAGATACAACCTTTTTTCCATTTAAAAATTCATTTATTCAAGCTCAGCCCGCGGTGGCCGATAAGATCAGGAATATAAGATGTCTGATCAGCAAAATCGAACTAGGACCTACTCTTGATTTAAGAAGGATTTTTGTGCTGCGTGGTTTAGTACGAAGGAGGATGTTGATGAATGAAAAAGAATTGGCATATATGCTAGTCAAAGATTTTGGATTTTCGGTTGTAAATCCAGGTAAACTAGATATAAAGGGGCAAGTTCGTCATTTTAGAAATGCGAGAGTCATTGTTGGCGTGCACGGAGGAGCACTTACTAACGCTTTGTTTGCAAATAATCTAAAGGCGCTTATAGAGATTAACACTGTTATGTATCGTCCGCATCTGGCTGGGATTTCCTCACAGTTGAATGCAAGACATTTTTGTTTAGCGGCAAAACCTCTAGCTATTCAGGAGGGAGCGACATACAATGAGTACGATCAAAACATGGAAATAGATTTACACACAGCTAGAGCATTTTTCCGGGATTTGTTCGGAGGTAAATGGGCCTAGTTTCCTTTTAATGTATAGTTTGTGTAGCTGTCACTGGCTATTATGTGTTTAGGTTTTGGGTATCAGTTGTTATGCAGATAATGTGTAACCCAAATCATCTGAAAAATTGGGGTTTCTTTGTTGTATGTATGATTTAGGAGTGTTTCCTTTTAGGATAGAATTAGTTGGTGCTTGGGTCGACCATCCTTTTATTTCGGGGGTTCTACCCGGTTCTGTTGTAACAATAAATGTTGTTAATAATTTTAAGTTGAAATCTGGGCTGGCGTCTAGTAGTAGAGATGTGGCAAAAAAACTTTGGTCGGCAGGTATACCTCTAGTAAATTTAGAAGAAAACGCTAAATTGTTGTTTGATGCAGAGAATACACCGGAAAAAGAATATATATCTGGTTCTGAAGACCATATTGGAATAATATATCCGGGAATTACTCGTACTCAATATAACGGCTCTTACTGGCCAGAAGAGATAGAGAGTACACAAGATCCTTTGTTGGTTGCTTGGTTGGAAAGTGTTATTAAGTTGGTTCCGATTTCATCCAGAAAAGAGAATTTTAATCCTCGTGCAATAGAAAATTTGGATAGATCTTTAATTAGGCTTTTGTGTGAAAGTGGAGAGTTGTGCTGGGAATCTATACATAAGAAAGATCTTTTTGGTTTTGGTGAAGCAATTAATAATTCATTTGAGGGAAAGACTAAGATTTTGCCTTTAACATTGACTGAGGAAGTAGAAGTAGCCAGAAATATTCACTTAAGCAGTTCCTATGGAGTTGGCATTTCAGGTGCTGGAGGAGGAGGATATCTGACAGTGATTACTGAGGAGAACATAGAGGATGCAGTTGAACCGAAGATTAGGATTTTATCTCAGGGATAATACGTCGAAGTTATGATTTAGCTATAATGGGGATTTGTGAAATTATGTTGGTAATCTATATTTAATTTAGCGCAGTATTTAGAACGAGGGTTCGCACACAAGCTCAAAGTAAGAACTGCTTGGATTTTAATGTAGTCTTAAATAATTCTAGAAAGAGACTTAAGTACGATGAAAACTCGAAATGATCAAGACCGATTGGACGCAAATGGTGATTCAACCTCGGATCGTCCAGTAGAGGAAATTACCGTTGAAGATGCTTTACAGCGCGCAGTTCGTTATCATAACACAGGCGAATTTGGCTATGCCGTAGAACTATACACGAAGGTTCTTGAGGTTTCTCCTAATCACCCGGAAGCAATGCATTTATTGGGTGTTCTTGGTAGCCAGTTTGGTCAACATGAAGAAGCAATTGGTTTAATAAGCCAAGCGATAGAAATTTCGCCGAATCAGCCAGTATATCACTGTAATCTGGGTAATGCCTTACAAGCTCAGGGCAAATTTGAAGAAGCTAAACAGTCTTTTCAGCAATGTCTAGATATCGANCCTAATATGGCGGAAGCCCACTATAATTTGGGTTGTGTCTTTGAACAACAGGGTGAGNTCGAGGATGCTGCTCAAGCCTATCATAAAGCNGTAGCAGCTAACCCCAAACATGTTGGGGCGCATATAAACNTGGGTAATACCTTGCAAGGACAATCAAAGCTTGAGGAAGCTATTCAGGCTTATCAACGAGCTATAGGAATCGATCCCAATGTTGCGGAAGCCCACTATAATTTGGGCTGTGTCTTTGAACAACAGGATCAAATCAGCGACGCCGTTGAGGCCTATCAAAACGCTATAGACCGCAAACCTGACTATATTGAAGCTCTTAACAATCTCGGTAATATACATAGGGTATTGGGAGATTTGGGTGAAGCCACTCAAGTGTATCAACAGGTACTCAGTATTAGTCCTGATGTTGGTGAGACACTATATAATCTTGGTGTAATTGAGCATAAGCAGGGACAGNTGGGTAAGGCCGTGGAATATTACCAACGCGCGATTCAGGCGGATGTGTCTTTTACCAAAGCGCATAGAAATCTTGGTTATCTCCTTAAGGAAAGACAAGAGTTGAATGAAGCCGTGCAGATTTATCGNTATGCTCTTGATATTGATCCCANCGACCCTGAGGTGCACATGGGGTTGGCGTCTGTTTTACTTCTACGAGGAGATTTCGAGGAAGGTTGGGAAGAATACGAATGGCGTTGGGAGTCAGAAAGTCTCCTGCCATTTAAACGAGATTTTATTCAACCTTTTTGGGATGGTTCTCCACTTGGTGATAAAACAATACTGCTGCATGCTGAACAGGGATTTGGAGATGCTATTCAATTTATAAGGTATGTTGACACAATTGCCAATTCCAAGGTGAACATAATTGTTGAATGTCAACCGGAANTGGTTACATTGTTTGAGACTATGGATAGTATCAAGCAGGTTATACCTAGAGGAGANTCCCTTCCTGATTATGATGTACATGCTCCTTTACTTAGCTTGCCTCGTCTCCTGAAAACGGATCTAGATTCAATTCCTAATCAAGTGCCTTATTTATCTCCAGCAACACCAGAAACGACAATGATTTTGGATGACCCGTCTAAGTTGAAAATCGGTCTTGTTTGGGCTGCAGACTNGGATAGTGAGGTCGAGAACTGGCTGATGTTCGCCTCCGCTAGTAGATCAATTGAACTTCTGGACTTTGCTACGTTATTTGATTTTGAGNNTTGTCAATTCTATAGTTTGCAGGTGGATTCAGCCAGAACTGATATTATCATCTATGATTTCGAAGATAAAATCATAGATCTGGGNGCATCTTTTGATNNTTTTAGCGACACTNCGGCTGCTATTATGCAACTTGATTTGGTGATTAGTGTTGATACTGCTGTTGCTCANCTAACTGGTGCTTTGGGTAAGCCTATATGGACTTTGTTACCTGTTCTGGCCGATTGGCGTTGGATGCTTAATCGGTTTGACTCATTATGGTATCCGACCATGAANCTTTTTCGACAAGAAGAGGTTGGAAATTGGGATACGGTTATTCAAAATATAGGAATAGAGCTTACTCAGTTGATAGAAGATGGGCCTCCTCAGCTATTCGAAACACAAATTTATAGCATGAATGAGGCTATGCAGTTGATTGGCATTAGTCCTAATACTTATAGAAACTGGGAGCGNCGTGAATTGGTTCCTTTAGTACAGCGTGATCCCGGAAATAACAGAAGATATTTTACCAAGGCAGATATCCAACATCTACAGGAATTTGTGAGCCGNAGAAGGAATTCATAGGCCANATGGCGAANATCTTCTAAAAGATAACTATATTATACTTTATTACTTCTTCTTTAGATAGNTAATCCTCAAAGTTGGTAACAGTTAGANGTTGATCAGGCGGNTTCAATCCTCTTCTAATCTCTCAGAATGACTCTTAATGGCGATAAATATTAGTGTTTNNGNAAGAAGTCTCGTCGTTACGGGNTACACTACTAGTACAGNCTTCATAATTTCAAGGNGTGCTTGGTNGTCNTNATCTATATAATTTCTTACGNGATGAAATAGTTGGANTTTCTACTTTCGATATTTGTNGGTAATGTGATTTTCATGGGAAGAAAAAGANGAAAGCGAAACAACCTGAAAACNAACAAAAGAGTTTCAGAAGTAAGTTTGCNCATTGATGTTGATGCTGAACTGGATAAAGCCNTTTCATTTCATCAGGCTGGTAATCTGCAGCAAGCAGAAGAACGCTATAGGAAGATCCTCAAAGCAAACCCTCAACACACTGATGTACTACATTTACTTGGATTGGTCAACTATCAATCTGGAAAAGCTGAAATTGCAATTAGCTTTATTAAAAAAGCGATCAGCCTGTCGCCAGAATCTCCTAATTTTCTCTGTAATCTTGGAGATATTTTTAGGAGCTTGAAGCGATTTGATGAAGCCATTCAAGCTTATCAAAAGGCAATCTTAATAGGGCCTAAATCGGCTGAAATCTATAATACTATTGGTATTACCTTCAATGACAATGGACAAATAGCAGAAGCCATTCAAGCTTACCAAAAGGCCATTCGCACTGATCCCAAACATTCCCAAGCTTATAATAACATGGGGGTATCTTTCGCCAGGCTCGGACAATTCAATAAAGCTACAGATTTCTGTAAAAAGGCAATTGAACTCGATAATCATAACTATGAAGCTTACAATAATCTTGGTAATATCTACAATGAACTTGAACAGCTAGAGGATGCACTCCAAGCTTTCCAAAGGGCTTTAGCCATCAATCCACAAGTCGCTGAAATTCATTACAATTTTGCTGGTGCGCTTAAATTCCGAGGAAGACTAGAAGAAGCTATTACCGCTTATCACAAGGCTATTGCAATTAATCCTAGCTACAGCGAAGCTTACAACGACCTCGGTATTATATTAAAAGAACAAGGTAAATTAGAAGAAGCTATTGCTGCTTACCGTAAGGCTATTGCGATTGACTCCAACTGTAGCGAGGCATATAACAACCTTGAGGTTGTATTAAAAGAACAAAGTAAACTTATTTTTACTCAAGACTACCATTTGGACATAGGTCTCAAGGAACAACAAATCGAACGTCAGAAATGGAATCAAAGATTTATCTTGCCGCTTTCTGGCTCTATTCAGTCATGCCCAAATGACCGAAATCCCGATCGGCGACTAAAAATTGGTTACGTCTCAGCTGATTTTAAACGGCATTCGGCA
>PBXZ01000031.1:0-17692 GCA_002729415.1 Candidatus Poribacteria bacterium
ACCTTACTTGGTGGGTGTGACCTTGTTTCGACAGTTGACTATTGGTTTGTGATTTTCTCCACCATAAAGCCATTCCAGATCCAATGGTTGTGCGTACTCGGGTTTCGCTGCACACGCTCCTTGGAAGTGTAAATGACCTGAGTTAGTTCTCTGTCTGTTACTTTAACAACGTAAACTCTTTTAATTACAGTTTTATCGCTCGGTACAATTAACTTCTTAATTACTTTCTGGTTATTGGCTATCAGATATACTTTGTGCTTACCTGAGTCAACTGAACAGAAATAGCTTGTTATCCGGTAGTCGCCATTCGGTAGATTAAGCCTAAATACTCCGTCTTGAGTACTACTGATGCAATCGCGGTGCAGCGAGTCAATTTCCTCTTCTCCTGAAAACTCAGTATGCGGAGGTTGTGTTACCCAACCAAATCCTCCACGAGTGTAGCGGTGCTCTTTAGTAACTAACTGGCATCCATCGGCAGGTTCAGAATCACTTCCTTGCAAGTCAAATTTTATCGACAAACGACCTCTATCAGCTTGCGACCAAGCTGATAGATCTAAATCATTTATCTGTTTTCGACGAAATAACTTCAGATTCTTGGTTGTGTGGATCAGATCAAAGTTGGGTGTCAGGTCTGAAAATTTTTCAGTTTCTGAATATGCCTATGCAACGACGTAATCTTCCTTACCATTGTAAAATGAGTGATTAAAGAAATTAACAGGAAAATAATTATAGTTGGCTTCATAGTTTGCTAGGTGCCCAATATCCTTATTCACTATGTCATAAAGGGCTATTACATGTAAAAATGGAGCAACATACTTAACGTTTCCTAACGAATCGGATTGATTCCAGCTTGAGCTGCGAATTGTGTATGTGGTATGAGGTTCAATCAGGTTAACAGCAGAAACTTCCTCAGCCATCTCTGCGCTCAGTCGTCCATGATCATATGCCGTCCGTCCAAAATGCAAAAGCGTGATGACTACCAGAGCCAGAGTAAATCCGACTTGGAACACCCTATGCCCATTATGAATTAGCCAAGGTGCAAGCATCAACAAAATGTATAAGTGTATTCGGTCGTTTATCCATCCCCCTGGGCCAAAAGACCATGGTGCCCTGAAGAACATAAATGTAAAAATGATTGAGATGAGTAGAAACAAATCACTCTGTTTGATCCATTCCTTTCGAGATATACGATAAATTAGGGACATCACTGCAGCTAATCCCAAAACTCCCAGTAAAGCGTGATTAACAGGAATGTGCCAATCAGTAAAATAGACGATTGATTTAACTCCCCAGAAGTATTCCCAAATCCATTTAATTCCCCGGTAATTTCCTGAACTGAGATCCTTCAAGCTTTGCAGATAATAGGTTGCTAAAACAAAATAAATTGGCAAAATCTAACCAGCAAACTGAACTAATGGCAGAAGATTCTGAGAAAGGTGCCTTATTGATCGGTTACACCAAATTTCGGATATTATCCTGATTCCGCACAGGCAAATATGACAAACTGAGATGGCAAGTAAAACTAAGCCAAAGGAAACGATGTGTGAAAGGTAGGTTAATAACAGTAAACTGTAAAAAGCAATTAAGTTATTAACTTCCATTCCGTCTTTGTGACGCCACCAGTAACCAAAACTTAGAAAGAAGAATGAAATCGAAATGGTGAAATTGTAGAACCTCATATAGCGCAAATAGTTATAAGAAAAAATAAAGCCTAGCCAACAGAATACCCATGATTTCTCCTTGTGAATAGCATGCAAGAAATACAAAAACGAAATTGGAATGCTTATAATCATCAATGTTAGTAGAATTTTTTCCGCTATAATTGGCGGAAAAATATATAGCATTCCGGTAAGACTAATGTGCGAAATCCAATTAGGAAAGACTGTTAGGTTGAGTTGCCAAACATCCCTAATGATATAGTTTTCGTGTTTATGATATTCTTTGAGTACATGGGCATTGTAAATATGGCTGACGCCATCTTGGGAAGGAAAGAAGTCGAAAACCCAGATTGGTATGATATGGAGAATGAGAAGTAGGACGAAAAGGTGTTTCCAGCTTATTCGATTGATCGAAAAGTCTTTGGTCGACAAACTAAGGTTAACCGATTTCATGTTTTGCCTTCCTGCTGAGAAGAAAATCAACCGTTCCGCAATCAGAAGTTTAGTAGCTGGATTACTTGCTACCAAAATTGTGTTGGTTCGATAATCAACTTCAAATTGAAAGGCGGCGGATCCTCCATGATTGCCAACAACCCGAATTTCGCGTTTGCCCAGAATCGCATCTGGCTCAATTTGGAGTTTTACTGTTAATCCACTATTTGATCTGGAGGCAAATTTTAAGTAGACTAAAATGTTGTTTCAGTCGCTGCTGCCGATTGGCGTACCTTCCTCACAAATCATTCGGTCAACGACAACCTTCCATTGAACATGTGGCATTGATCTGTCGCTTGGCAGGCGGAGTTTATAACACTGCACATCCGTATCTCCAAACAGAGACTTGTAAGTTATGTTAACCTTTCCGTCGGTGGAAAAAAGTTCCCCCATTTTTCATAATCCAATTTCCCTCTTTAAAGCGGATTGGTTATTCAAATGGTACTTAAACTATCTTCTTAAATCCTAACATTGTCTTATCGAATCCATTTTGTGATGAACAAATTCTGGAGAAAATCTTCAAGTTGATTATGAGTTTCTATTAATGCTGTCATTTTCTTCTTTAACCCTTTAATTTATTTTAATACTTGTGTTTGAAACTCAGTGATAAATGTTAGCCCGTTTTAGTGCTGTTGATGTCATTATTATTTTTGTTATCTTCGGAATCTTCTCCTGCATGTTGCAAGGGAAAAATATGAGCAAGATTATTAACTAATAGATCTAATTTTTCTTCTGTTTTACCCTTGTAATCTGCAAATTCTCGCTGCATTAAGTCAATTGCATTTTCAAGTTTCTCGCTATTCTTATTCAGTTTGACAATATCGTCTCTGACAATTCTAAGGTTGGCAATAATTGTTTCAAGGTGGCGTTCGACTGTAGCATAAGGCTCCACCTCAATTGTGTTTAGGGTGTCATCGTGCTGCTCATTAATTTCAAAGACACTTGGATAGCTGTTTTTTTTAAACATAACTATTTGCGCTTCCTATACACCGTATAGTAATCCAGGATATAAATGCGAAAGGCCATTATAATCTTAACGGCGTTTGGCGTCAACTATGTAGAAAAACCATGAAAGTCCATAGCATTCTTGTAAAACAAAGAATAAAGTTGACAAATTTTTCAGAATATAATATAACCCATACTTATTTGTAAAGATGATCTTCACAGAGGCGCTAAATGTATGGAAAAATCTATCTGATGGTTATGTTGTTTTTCATTTCCTTGATGGNGATGCCGCAGAGTACAGTTAAGGTTCCGATGAAAATGACACTCACCCCAGANGGACGNACTGATTNCGACGANATAGAGGAAAATAATCAAGTGAAANCAGNGTCACTTTCCAATACGCCNAGTATGCCTGTTATTTTAAAGTTTTGGGAGGATTTCCATTTNGCTGAAGGTCAATTGGTTGACAGTATGACTGTTTTATTTGGTAATGCAACNATCGAAGGCCATGTCAACGGGCATGTGACTGTTTTCCGTGGTAATATTGATATCGGAAAAAGNGCGTCAGTCGAAGGGACAGTCANAGCCATTTTCGGGCGAATTCGTGGGNCAGATAAGGGTGATGATTGGAAACGNACATTACAGCGCAATAATTATCAAGAAATNGGNATTTGGAAATTTATGATTTATCATGTNATACCNCTTATATGGGATCCTTTTTTGGATTTNCAGGAGCGCTGGGGATTGTCTGGAAACTGGCACCTGTTTTGGCAAATGTCCATACTATTGACAATGGCATTAACCTATGCAGGTATCGGGACAATTTTCTCTCAGCAAGCACAAAATATGGCACGAATCATTGTGCGACGCCCATTCGGCAGTGCTGCCATCAGCATGGTAACTGCTGTTGTAATACCTTACTTGATTATGTTTGGAATTCTCTCAATTGTTGGGATTCCGCTTGTTTTGGTTATCATATCTGGGTTGCTAGTTATGTCAATATACGGAAAAACCGCTATCTTTCTTTCAATCGGTAATGCCATATGGCCTCAGCAAAAAGTACAAGCAATTAATATTATCATTGGATATGGAATTTATCTGCTAGCTGTAAGGATCCCTTCCTTTTATCATCTTGGTGAAATCACCTTTGCTGTTGCCAGCNTTATAGGCATTGCGCTCTGCATCCGATCCGTTTTTGGNAATAGNCTTACCGANAATACAAAAAATCATACACTCTCGCAAGNCAAGCGGCCGATTCCTGTCACATGGCAGTAAAATGATGCGATTGGGTAATCCCATATCCTTCATTCTGATTTTTCTTATCCCGCTAACCTTTATTTTTCTCCGAAAACGGAAAAACGCTGGTATCCTATTTTCGGATACTAGATCGGTNCGTCAAAACCGAAATACTTTTCGCATTTCGATATTTCGTTCGCTCAACTATATCCATTGGAGTATTGTTGTGCTAATTATTATTGCCCTCGCTCGGCCACAATCAACGCAAAGCATCGAAAAAATTGTATCCGAAGGCATCGATATTTTGCTCGTTCTTGATATCTCTGCGAGCATGANTGCGGAAGATTTCGAGCCAGAAAACCGCCTGCAGGCGGCNAAATCNGTAATTCGATCATTTCTGAAAGATCGTCAGAACGACCGAATNGGGCTGGTTGTTTTTTCAGGGAAAAGTATAGTACTTTGNCCCCTAACAACTGATTANCTAATGTTAGCTAAGTTGATAANAGAAGTTGAAGTTGGAATCATCGAGGATGGTACNGCTATTGGTTTAGCATTAGCTCATGCGACNAATCGTTTACGACATTCCACATCAAAAAGTAGAATAGTTATTCTGCTTACAGATGGGGNAAACAATGCTGGTGAGATTGACCCAATTACAGCTGCAAATGCTGCCAAGGCAATTGGCGTTAAGGTTTATACTATTGGTGTTGGTAAGGAGGAAGGTGCTTTGATACCATATCACGATCCTATATTTGGAAAAAGGTATCGCCCGATCCGCGCATATATTGATGAAGAGTCGTTAAAACAGATTGCTCGAATCACTGATGGGCATTATTTCCGTGCAATTAATGAACATAAGCTTGCTGACATATATCAGGAAATCAATCAGCTTGAGACTACCAGAATTGAGACGACAGAATTTATTCGGTACAAAGAACTTGCAAGCTACTTTATGCTTCCTGCGATCATTTTATTAATTTTAAAGATTGTTCTCGTTTCGGTCTTACGAAAAATCCCATGATATTAATGGTTACAAAATTTGGGGTTGCCGTTGGGAGAGTAANAGGTTCTCGTTATCTCGAATCACTAAATTTCGATGAAAGAGTTATTTTCGAAGGTTTGATTGAGACCTTGTTATTTAGTTGGAAGATTTTGATTTTAGTCAGTGGGTATTGGTAGTCATCTCTCATATGTTTGGTTTGCTCTTGCTGCGTTGGTATGGGAATTGCTATGCTTCACAGGGGGCCNAAAGTTGGGAATGTGGTTCGAACGCCAATCGCTCAAATTTTGGTGTATGCTNCTGTCGCAGTCAGGTTCCCCTGTTGCTAACTTGAAAATTGTAGTGAAAAAGTGTTTCATGNCAAGGATTTGTTTCAGTTTGCTTTTAGCTCTACTCAGTGAGTATTTTGGTGCGATCTTGGATGGTCCCAGTAAATCGGTCTTCAAACCGTAAGTAGTGGGTATTATTAGTGTTGAATGTCGCTGGATATTTTCGGATTGGGAGCATATGTTATTTCATTGTGATTTTCAGGAGTAAATACNTATTACTACATGAGTTGTATTAGACCATTGGTGTTTGAATTTCCTGATATTTGCATGGGGAATACGGTATTTCTTTTTACCCATATCATCTAAAGTGTTGAGGTGTGGGATTGGAATTCTCGAACGCATTCGAAATTTGATCTGTAGGAGCATTATTTGTGGTGGATGAACATCTAGAAAATGCATTAGTTGCTAGTAGNGAGAAGGCCGTCGTTAACTTTAGTCAGAAAAATCAGCTTGATTTGGAACAAGTAGTATCAACCAATAAAAAGCTACTCTATCAGGATAAGGAAGATGCTACTGCATACTATAATCTGGGATCAGCCTACTTTTACCAGAAAAAATATAACCATGCACTTGCTTGCTTAAAAAGATCGGTTCGGCTTCGTCCCGATNATNCNAATACTTACAATAATCTTGGGTCGGTCTATCAGCGAATTGGTAAAGAGCATCAGGCNGTTCAAGCTTANAAGAAAGCAATTCGTTTGNNCCCAGACTTACCTAGTTCATATTATAATCTTGGCTCTCTTTTCTACGGGAAAGACGATTTTGATAAAGCTTTTGAAAATTACGCAAAAACTATTGAGCTCGATCCTGANCAGGCGATGGCACAGTACCGACTAGGAAGAATCTACGAAAGACGAGATCANATNGACCAAGCAACATCATGTTATCAACAAGNAATTGAGCTNAAACCGGCCTTNATTCAAGCATACGAAAGACTGGGAGGAATTCATTATGATCAACAGGAATTCGAACAAGCATCAAAGTTCTTNANACAAGCTNTCACTTTAAATCCTGATCTTGTGAAAACTCAATATTATCTTGGTCTTTGCTACNATTTTCTAGGGAAATATGATGAGGCAAAAGAAGCTTATGAGCATGTAAAGCGTCTTCGTCCAAATAGCAACTTTGTGAATTATTATATTGGCATTGCTAACATTGAGATTGAAGATTACAATGTTGCTATTAATGCATTACAAGAATCACTGGGCCGAACCGATGACAACCTGCAAGTGTATTTTCGTCTTGGTATGGCACATTATTATAAGAAAGACTACTCATCTGCTGCTAGACANTTTGAATATGCACTAAGTTTNAATGTCAATAACCACATNATNCACAATAACATTGCCGCCTCCTATGGACAGGCAAAGTCATACGAAAAAGCAATTGAACACTATGAAAAATCATTGTNGCTGAATCCAAATGATGCAGTGACACACAACAACATTGGNGTCACTTATCAAATGGANGACAAATTTGAAGAGGCTCTTGAACACTATAAAAAAGCAATTGAACTCGACCCNGAATTAGCGAGTGCACACAATAACATCGGTTTGGTNTACGTGAAGATGGCAATTTTCGACGCGGCACTTGAATCCCACCAGANAGCGGCAGCTTTAGACCCTAACAAGGCCAAAATCCAATCTGATCTTGGTCTTGTCTACCATGTATTAACTGANTTTGATCAGTCAATNATCCATTATAAAAGAGCAATTGAAATAAATTCAGAAGATGCGNAAACGCACTATAACCTAGGAATTGTCTATGAATTACANGAAGAATCTGAACTGGCAATTGAGCAATATCAAGAGNCCATTNAGCTTGATCCGNNCAATAGCGATGCCAGATATAAAATNGGCGTTTCATACCTAGGAAAAAATGATNCTGATAATGCGCTTGAGATGCTTGANAGGGCCGCAGCTATAGACCAGAANTCATATGAGATCCACCACAAGATTGGTGTTGCTTATAGGATGAAAAATCAGCCGGAACAAGCAATCAAGGCGCTCCAAAANTCGACNCAGTTAAATCCAAAGTATCTTGAAGCACACTATGAACAAGCAATGGTTCAAATCGANACAAAGAANTATCAATTTGCCTTGGAGCCGTTGCGACAAGTTTTAAAGATTGAACCNAATCACGCAGAAGCGAAGCGACAACTTGCAATGTTGTCCCAGTAACATGGATTTCCAGATATTTTTAGAGGAAACAAAATGTTGACNAAGCATGTTAGTATGCTTGTGATGTTAATAATGCTGATGGCTTGTTCGGATACCANTATTATTGTTCCGGATAATGCTCAAAGTAAAGGACNCCATGTCTCAGGGACAGGTGTTGTCAAAGCCTCANCAGACATTNTACGAGCGAGTATTGGGGTNCAAACTTTTAATGAAGANGCAGAAACAGCCGTAGCCNTCAATAACGAAAAAGTAAACGCAATCTTTTTNGNGNTCGGAGAAAAGGGGATCTCAAGAACAGATTTTNAAACCACATCTTTTAACATATATTCACAACGTGATTTTCGCCGTGATCCTCCAGACCAAATTGTTGGCTTTCAGGTTAGTAATATTATTTCAGTTNCCATCCGAAACATGAGCCGTGTTGGGGANATCCTACAGGCGNCTATTCAAGCGNGAGCAAACAANATTTCTGGTATCAATTTTACAGTAGAGGATACGGTCAAATTAAAAGAAAGAGCACGTGTGAAAGCGGTCAAAGATGCTAGAAANAAGGCGGAGAGTATAGCTGAGANTTTAGNCGTAAAAGTTNGNAAAGTCATTAGTCTTAACGATNCTAGTGGTAAAATTATCCTCCAGTAGCGCGGATNGAATATGATGTTAAGATGGCTGGAGCAGAAGTNCCAATTCAAGCTCCAAGTGAATTGGAGATATCAATTATTGTTGAAGTCGTATTTGGAATCGAATAGTCTACTTACTTCCAAATTTTCTCGGGGATGTTGATAAGTGTGGTGAATAATTAGTCCCTAAGGCATGTTTTTCCCGTTATTCTAATAACCTTTCCGTTTCACCAGAAGACAGAAAAATCACATTTGTCTCTGCGAGTGGTATTTGGATCATCAGCATTAATATTGAAAACTTTCTGCGAATTACCTCTACTCAAGTTACGAGTTTCGTCTGATTACTGCAACTCCCAAATTTCTTCTTTGGTGTATTATCTGCATGTAGAGGAACGAGGAACAACAGATTGGAGTATGATTGACCAGAAAATTTCATATATGCCAACTCCCACAATTGAGCTTTGAGTATCCATTGCTAATCAGAACCACGCAAGCTTTTTGACCATGACATACTACGAGAAGTCTGTGAGCACATTTGTGATGGATCTATTTGTAACCCTAGGATCAGTTTACTACACCAATGTCTTTGAGATATTGAAAGGACTCTTCTACTCTGGTTAGAATTCCGGTTCGATCAAGGTCCTCTCCTTCAATTCCTTCCAATTCCAGAGTGAATGGACCATTGAATCCATTACCATTTAGTAGTTCAAAAACTGATTTAAAGTTAACAATGCCTTCACCTAAAGTAGGAAACTGCCAGGCATGATACCCACCCATTGTATCTTTCAAGTGTACAGCCTTGATATAATCTATAATCTTTTGAATTTCTTCAACAGTGTCGATTTTACGATTGGTGTGATAGTGTACATTAGCAGTATCAAAATTGATTCCTATACAAGGATGATTAACACTATTCATTGTTTCAAGTGCAACATCACCATTATTTGCTAAATTGGGATGTGTTTCCAAGCAGATGGTGATTCCTAATTTCTGTGCGTTTCCACCGAGTTCTCTCAACCGGTTGAAAATCACTTTTTTTGGTAAATTGCCTCCATGAGCACTAAGAAATATTCGGTCCACACCCATTTTATGCGTAGTCTCTAGCGTTTGCTGGAAATCTGTGACAAAGTTTTCACTCTTAACATCATGCGATGCCAAGATTGTTGTTGCCGTTAATCCATATGTATCTAACTCTTTTTTTACGGAATTTATTTCCTGTGGTGTTGGTGNGCTAACTTCAACGCTGGTCAAACCNATTTNATGAAGGTGTTGATAAGCTTCCTGCTTACTAAATTTTCCNCGATAACTTCCTAAGTTGCATGCAATAATATTAGCCATTTCTAATTTCCTTAGAAAACATAATTATANTTTATCTTCTATCTGTTGGTGATGTTGTCGATCCCAAATATAAATTATTTCTCCATCATCGTNCGTTTTAGAAAAAATCTGGGGTAAATTCCCTCGTTCAACTTTNACCATTAAGCTGGTCATCACTGAAATCGGATTCTCAATTTTGCATTGAGTTTGCAATACGGATTCGGATGCTACTCGNTGTTCAGACAAATATCTTAAGATAAAACTTTCCTCGCGACTCAATTGAATTCCTGCNGGNTTGCTCATGGCAGGGGTAATCTCTGGACTACGTGGTTCGGGATCGAANAGTTNTTCCGACTCAAATGACCAATCNGAGTCAGGNATAGCGACACANTTCTCAATTGTCTCTACGTTTTCTAACGGCTGAGANTTCCATTTNNCCATTTGTTGCTTTAGGCTTTCNAAATCTGCTCGGAGTTNAGTGAAATCTTGGGNCAATTGCATCAATACACTTGCATAATCATTTTCAGACTGGTGGGGAGNATNATCGGNGGNTATTAAATNTTGCGTAGGTTTTNCTCGTNCAATAACTATTTCTTGTTTTGTTNTTATATCAGTGTTGAATGTCTTATCCAACTCATATGGNTCGGTGGAAACNTCATTAAGTAGGTCTATATTATAATTATAGGAAGCTATNCCNCCACCNCAGTCTATATATACAACTTTCACTTGGCATGACTGGCCAATTTCAAGCTGATTTAGGTTATTACGTACTCGATCAATAGTCCGAGATCTATAACTACGCAACATCTCAGGCATATCGCGAAAAATNCGGCGAAAGTAATCAACTGGATTAAGATCTAGCTTATGACACGATGCGGAGGTTAAAGGTTGAGATAGATTGGGTAACTGCAGAATTTCTGCTGGGACAGAGTTACCTAAAGATTTGAANCTGACTGACCANCGACTTTTCGATTCCTTCAGGCAAATCACCACATANGCGTAACGCCTAGACATACAAAACACCTCAAAATCCTGTTTANTTAGATGGATNANCCTATTTGGATAATTCACAAAACNAAACGTATATTGTCTAGTGTCTGTTCCAAAAAAACNTTACAAATACNGAGATTAATNGCACAAAACCGATNTNAGTCGTNTTCATATTGNTCAATTTGAGAAGGAAACGNCAAAAGNCATGAAACCCTATTTCATCATATAGCTAAACACGGTTACGATAATATANGCCGAAACCAGAACAAATCCAAANGGNCGTTTGAAAGCTGTTCCAGAGAAGAAAATACCGATTCGGAAGACTAGTAATACGAACAACATAGCTGGGAACAANAGTNNGAAAAAATGTGGGGGGGCGATTAGCCCTCCACTCGTGATAGCTGCCGACGCGCCAGCAACAAACAAAACATTTAGGATGTCTGCTCCTATAACATTACCAATTGCTAACTCTCCATGTCCTTTTCTGGCTGCTGTTACCGCTGTTACTAACTCAGGCAACGAAGTCCCAAATGCAACGAGGGTAGCAGCGATAATACTTTGAGGAACATTAATTCGCCCTGCTGCTTCACGGATAGCAGGAATCAGTATCCATGAGGAGATTACAACCAAGGCAATGCCAAATACCAGTTTCATGAGTGCGAGGATTGTGCTGGAACCATGATCAATTTCCGGTTCCTCCGTTTCTGTCTCTGAGCTAGTGGACCAACGAATCGTGAACCATAAATAGCCGGCAAGTAAAATTAAGAAGATGAAGCCCAAAAATTGTGGTAGTTGTCCACCTGCTTCAAAAATGGTTTTTAGTGAAAGTGAGCTAAATGGTAGACAGCCAACTACTAGTAGACAGCCCGCTCCAAATTGGAGCCAGCCTTGACGATTTACCATCTTGCGATTCAGAGGTAGTGGCGAAATAATCGCTGCTATACCTAATATTAAACCGGTATCACAGATAATTGATCCGACGGCATTACCAAGCGCGAGATCGGGCATCCCTTTAAAAGCTGCTAGAACTGAGACCACCGCCTCAGGCAATGTCGTACCAAGACTAACGATGGTAGCGCCAATTAAAACCTTGGGAACTCCCCATTTTTTCGAGAGATCTACTGCCTCTTCAACAAGTATATCTGCTCCTTTCCCAACCGTGAAGAGCGTTCCCACAATCACTAGGAATAATAACAAATTAGGAAGTTCCGTGATCAGATGTTCCAGCGACTGTTCCATATTTAGTTTACTTTCCTTTCGTTGATGTTAGGGATATGGTCAATTAATCGATTAATCCTAGAAATCGTTTTTTCTTGGCCCAGCAGAATTATAATAGCAAATAAATCAGGGCCAAATGTCTGACCAGAGAGTGCGAGTCGCAAAGGTTGCATTACTTGAATTCTTTTTACCCCAAGTTTATCCAAATAGCCTTTAATTTTGGTCTCGACCGTGTCAAGTTCAAAATTTTCAATAGCCAACAGCGTATCACGTGCTCCTGAGAGGGCAGCAACTGGGTTGCCTTTTGTTAACCATTTTTTGACATCTTTCGGATGATAGTCAAAATCATCGGTAAAGAAGAACCTCGTGTAGATGGTTATGTCAGCCAGTGTGGTAAGCCGGTCTCCAACCGATTCCACGATTTTCTCAAGCCAAGGTCGTTCTTGGTCAGAAATCTTGTCATCGAGCAAACCATCCTGCTGCAGAAATGGAATTGCGGCTGAGGTTCTTTCAGCTAAATTGAGCTTCAAGATGTAATGGTTGTTGAGCCATTCTAATCTCTTAACATCAAATACGCTCCCGCTTTTTCCAATTCGGTCGAGGCTAAAGTTATCAATCATATCATCAATGGAAAAAATTTCAGTCTTGTCATCAAGCGACCAACCAAGTCGAACCAAAAAGTTAATCAGTGCCTCAGGCATAAATCCATCTTTTCTGTACTGGTCAACTGAAGTGGCTCCATGTCGTTTACTAAGTTTCTCTCCTTTGCTGCTACCAAGTACCATTGGTAGATGAGCAAACTGTGGAGGTTCAGCACTAAGTGCGTTAGCAATGATTATTTGTTTTGAAGTGTTATTTAGGTGATCTGCCCCGCGAATCACGTGAGTAATTTGCATCTCAATATCATCGACAATTGAAGTCAAATTATAAAGCGGTGACCCGTTTGACTTGACGATTACTTCATCTTGTAAAGATGAAGGGGCGATTTGGGTCTCACCCAATATTAAATCTTGCACCACAACTGGCTGATTTGGTATTCTGATGCGCACAGTTGGTTGTCGCCCTTCTGCCTCGAATTTTCGATGATCTTCCACCGTTAAATTACGGCATTTCCCATTATATGACTGGTTGCGACTTTCTGCACGTGCCTGTTCACGCATCTGCGATAATTCTTCCTGTGTACAGTAGCAGTAGTACGCATTATTGCTATTAAGCAACTTTTGGATATATTTTCGATAGATTTCTCCTCGTTGGGATTGGACATATGGTTGATAGGCGCCGCCAACAATCGCTCCCTCGTCCCAGTTCAACCCCAACCATCTCAACGATTCATAAATCTGTTGCATTGATTCTTGTGTTGATCTTTGTTCATCGGTATCGTCGATTCTAAGAATATAAATTCCTCCATGACGCTTTGCAAAGAGCCAATTGAACAATGCCGTACGTGCTCCACCGACATGTAGAAATCCTGTAGGTGAAGGCGCAAAGCGTACTCGAACTGGCGAATTTGTTTCCATTTGTGATATCCCCTATGTCAAATACACAATATTACCGTCTGATTTTAAAGCGATAACGATATAATTTTTCCTGTTCGGCCCGATTGATATGCGGTCTCAATTACTTCAACGACACAGATCATCGTCTCCTGTTGAGAGAGGTTGCGCACGGCCAAGAATAGCATCAATGAAATTATTTACTGGTTGCTGAGGTGTCGCCATCTGGTCTTCTTCGTGTGCCGATAACTTCCCCGTTAGGTTTCTGGGTGACTTTAAATGGCATTCCGTCCACAATCAGTGTACCTTTTGATCCAAAGTATGCACTGTGAAACCGGCGCCTGATCCTACTATCTGATAAGCATTTCCTGGTTTCGTCGGCGCAGAGCAACTACCTCAGCATGCCCTGATTCTACCAAAGACGGTAAGTGCCATCGTGTTGCGCTATTTGTTGGTGCCATTCAACTTCGATTTGCCTGAGATTATCTNTTTTTTTGGATTTTTGCCCATGTGTCGCGCAACGATACTGTTCGGTTAAAAACGGGTTTTCCAGAAGAAGAATCGGGATCAACACAGAAGTAGCCTTGTCTTAGAAATTGATAGCGGTTACCAGGGTTTGCATCTATTAAACTTGGCTCAATCTGACATCCCGTCAAGGTCTCCAAAGAATTTGGATTCAAGTTTGATTTAAAATCTTTATCATCCTCCACATCATCTGGATTCTCCTTTAAAAAGAGATGATTGTACAAACGAACTTCGGCTTCAAGCGAGTGGTTCGCAGATACCCAATGCAACGTTCCTTTGACTTTGCGACCATTTTCAGACCAACCACCCCGAGTTTCAGGATCGTAAGTACAATGAACTTGAAGCACCTCACCAGTTTTTTCATCTTTAACGATACGTTCACACTTGACGTAATATGCGTGCATCAGCCGAACTTCCCGCCCTGGGGCTAAACGGAAGTACTTTTTGGAAGGGGATTCCATGAAATCTTCCCGTTCGATATAAAGCTCACGAGAAAAAGGGATTTTCCGTGATCCCATGTTTGGATTTTCCGGATTGTTGGTTGCTTCTAACTCTTCCGTTTGTTCCTCCGGGTAGTTGTCGATCACAACCTTAAGTGGACGCAACACTGCCATTACACGCAACGCATGTTTATTCAAATCTTGTCGGATACAATGTTCAAGCATCGCTACATCAACCAGATTATCACTTTTAGTAACCCCGATACGGCTGCAAAAATCTCGAATTGCCTCTGGAGTGTAACCGCGCTTGCGCAACCCTGATAATGTTGGCATTCGTGGGTCATCCCAACCATTTACATGCCCTTCCTCGACCAATTGAATTAACTTTCGTTTGCTCATGATAGTATAGCTAAGATTGCGCCGGGAAAACTCGATTTGCTGTGGATGATAAATTTCTAATTCATCGAGATACCAGTCATACAATGGGCGGTGATCTTCAAATTCTTGTGAGCATAGCGAGTGGGTTACTCCTTCAATAGAATCTGATTGGCCATGTGTGAAGTCATACATGGGATAGATACACCATTTGTTGCCTTGTCTGAAGTGAGTTGCTCGTAGAATCCTGTACATGACGGGGTCTCGCATGTTCAAATTTGAGGAGGCCATATTAATTTTAGCACGCAGTGTGCGAGAACCATCTGGGAATTCCCCCGCTTGAATGCGTTCGAATAAATCTAGGTTCTCCTCGACAGTACGGCTGCGATATGGACTGTTTGTACCGGGTTCAGTTAGGGTGCCGCGATATTCTCTAATTTCGTCTGAGCTTAGGTCACATACGTATGCGACTCCCTTTTTGATTAGCTTCACCGCATACTCNTAGAGTTGTTCAAAATAGTCCGAGGCGTAGAGTTCTCGATTTTCCCAATCAAATCCGAGCCATCGAATNTCTTCCTTTATTGATTCCACATATTCTATNGTTTCNCCTATGGGATTAGTGTCNTCGAATCGCAAATTGCAAAGCCCNCCNAAATCCGCGGCAATACCGAAATTAAGGCAAATGGAGGTAGCGTGCCCAATGTGCAGATAGCCGTTTGGCTCCGGTGGAAAACGTGTATGGACCCGTCCTTCATACTTATTGATTCTGATATCTTCTTCAACGATCTGCCTGATAAAATCGGTCGGAATGGCAGGATTCCTTACCGATAAGCTTTCGGTGTGCGTGTCGATCTCCTTCTTAGCTGCTTTACTCTCCACGCTCTATCTCCTCTCTTGTTATGTAATTACTAGAGTGTTTTGTGGCATTCATATTTAAACAAACATAACTGTTGCTTCCANATCATTAGTTTCTTAGGCTAAAAAGTGTTACCTTTTGACCAGTTTNGTAGTTAGNTATTGTGTAGGGATTGCAATTGCAAAGCATATCAAATCTCTAAGGGTTGTGTCAATTAGAAAGCAAGGTTTCAAGACTGAGGATTTGATATTAACATTGCTGAAATTNNAACTTGCATTGATTCAAATAGCNNACGATTGTAAACAACTGAGGAAGCGTTAAATATGTCAATCAAAACCCATCCCCANCGAGCTAACCTTTATGAGCAGGCTCTTCTGCTAGCTGATGCACATTCACGCCAGAGTAATNTTGGTNACCGATGGGTGGTGTTCATCGATAACCTCGCACGCATCTGTGATGAATTTGCACATAGNACTAACCATCGATNAAAGANACTGGATCAGCTTGATTTCAACACCAATGAAATCCTAATAAATCAAATTGNGGTTGACAAACATTGGACTNTTTGTTAGGTTGCAGGTATGGCTAATTTACCTAAATCTGCATTGCTAACAGAAGAGCATNTGGCATTGTTCNTTGANTATTATGAACTAACGATGGGGCAGGCTGATTTNGATAGTNGTAAGAATTCTATATGCACTGAAAATTATTTTGCGCGTGCTATCCCGCAAGGGGAATACTTGATCNCTGCAGGTCTTGAGCAGGTTATCCATTACATTCTGAATCTGCGTTTTTCTGAAGNTGATTTGCAGTGGCTCCAAAGTAGTAAATCCATTCCCGAAATGAGTCCTCGTTTCGTTGATTACCTNCGTAATTTTAAGTTTGATGGTGANGTTTANGCTGTTCCGGAAGGAACCATTGTTTTGCCAAACGAACCTATCATTAACATTACCGGGAACTCAATTGATATACAAATTTTCGAAACTTATTTGTTGAGTGTAATGAATTTTCAAACGCTAATAGCTACGAAAGCGTCCCGTATCGTAAATGTCTCAGATGGTCGCACTTGTTTTGACTTTGGTGCTAGGCGTGCTCACGGGCGTGATGCCGCGATCTTATCCGCAAGGGCAAGTTTCATTGGGGGAATATCAGCTACTTCTTTAGTGATTGCAAGTCGATACTTTGATATCCCTTACGTTGGAACACTCGCACACAAATTTATTCAGGATCGATTTTCCGAACTCGAGGCTTTTCGTGATTATGCAATGTCCTTTCCTCATAATACCATACTTTTAATCGACACGTATGATACGATTCAGGGTGCCAAACATGCTGTAACTGTTGGTCAGGAAATGAAAGCCAACGGGCAAAAGTTAATAGGCGTTCGATTGGATAGCGGGAATTTGCTAGAACTTAGTAAGCAGGTGAGGACCGTTCTAGACGATGGTGAGCTGGAGGAGACCAAAATTTTTGCTAGCAATGATCTGGATGAATTTGAAATTGATCGCTTATTAAAATCGGGTGCTCCCATAGACGGATTTGGAATTGGGACGCGTTTGGCTACTGGTGCGACATTAGATCCAATTTCTGGCAACAGTGGAGTCTCAGCATTGCCTGGTGTGTATAAACACGTCGAAAAAATTGAAGGAGATAAAACCATATTTACTTTGAAAATGAGCAACGATATGGCAAAATCAACCTTACCTGCCAAGAAGCAGGTTCAACGGTTCACTGACCCAGATCAATATTACATTAAGGATAAAATCTGTTTATGGAATGAGGTTGATCAGGGCGGTCTACTAATTCCAATTGTCGAAAAGGGCAAACTTGTTTACGATTTTCCAACTTTGCAAGAGATTCAGATTCAAACTCAAAGCAATCTCTCACACTTACCGAATAAGCATAAAACCTTGTATCAACCTGCCACTTATCCTGTTACCTTAAGTGAAAAATTAAAGAATCTCCAACAAGAATTAATAAGCGAAAAGCAGTCAAACGCATCGTAACCATTCGTCTATAGA
>PBXZ01000032.1:0-24999 GCA_002729415.1 Candidatus Poribacteria bacterium
ATCCACCATCAAGGTGGACAAACCCTCACAGCTCTCAGATTAGAACAGAAAAGTGTTGAGCAAATAAACACAGCCACTTATAGCGATTACGTGGGAGAATACGATTATGGTCATGGTGCTATTCTAACCATAACCAAGGAAGGAGGCCAGTTGCTGGCACAAATGACAGGCCAGCCAAAATTCGAAATCTTTCCAGAATCCGAGACAAAGTTCTTCTGGAAGGTCGTCAATGCCCAAGTAACATTTGTCAAAAACAACAAGGGTAACATTAGTAAGATAATACATCATCAAGCCGGTGCTGAAATCCAAGCCCCTAAAATCAAGTAAGATTGGGAATAAAGAATATCACCACAGATAATCTCGTCAGGAAATATTTCCCTTCATCATAACTTAAGGAAATCAACATGAAATTTCGAGTTGGCATCATCGGTTGTGGACGTATGGCCAGTACCATTGAAGATGAAGTACAAGGCCTTCAACGCGGAGGTTTGATCCTTCCCTACTGTCATGCAGGTGGCTATATAGAGGTGGAAGAAACCGAGATGGTGGCCGCATGCGATATCGCAAAAGACAAACTAAATGCATTTACGGAACGGTGGAACGTCCCGCGAGGTTATAATGATTTCCGCCAGTTGATCGACAAGGAGAAACCGGATATCCTCAGTATTACAACACGTCCAGAACAACACGCAGAAGCTATGATCTATGGCGCAGAAAACGGTGTTAAGGGCATGTACGCTGAAAAACCTTTGTGCTGCTCCCTAGCTGAAGCNGATGCCATCAAAGAAGCTTTCCAAANCAATAATGTATTTTTAGAATTTGGGCCTATGCGTCGGAATTGGGCAGTTTACAGACAGGCTCGTCAGATTGCTGAGAGCGGACAANTAGGTGCAATCAGATCGGTACTTGGTTTCTCNGGCAACAGTATCGGCGGCCATTTTCTAGANACACTACTTTATCTNNTNGGTGATCCTGAACCAGTCTCTATTAGCGGAACCCTAGGTGAACTTNATACANCCGACGGAGACAGCAATAACCTGCGTTTCGTCCAAGACACACCAATACTTTCGGCATTNGTCAGATTTGACAACGATACTTCTCTACATGCAGCAGCCACAGGTATAAGTGGCGAATACGAGCTAGTTTGCCAAGAAGGTATCATCCGCATTCAAAACGATGGAGAATCAATCGAGGTACGACAAAAGAGCCAAAGTGCCTACGATCCAATTGACGTTGCACCGATTGAACCGTGGAGCGGCACCTCACAAAAAATCCGTGAGCTGGTAGAATCCATCAAAACAGACAAACCAGGAACTAGCAACCTGAGAGCTACCATGTTGGGAACTGAAATCGGATTTGGTCTCTACGAATCACACTTGCAGGGAGGGATTGCCATACAACCTCCAATTCCAAATAGAGAACGCTGGGTATCCAGTTGGTAAACCCAAAACTGACGGCATCGATCAATCGGATTAATACCGCATAACAACACTTAAGGGGAAGAAACATGATGATACCAACCAGAAAACAGTATGGAACTGTAGCTGGTCCACATCCCCGAACAGTTCAGGTAGGAATGAATATCCTCAAGGACGGCGGCAACGCCATTGACGCGGCTATTGCGGCCGCTTTTGCTGAAGGTGTCGTTGAACCCAGCCAAAATGGAATTGCAGGTTACGGCGGCTGTATGGTCATTTACTTAGCTGAACGCCAGGAGATAACCACCGTTGACTATAACACAGTTGCCCCAATGGCATCTTCAGATCAGATGTTTCCGATCAAAAAAGCGGATAGTCCTGCTGGTTACTACATACCAGGACGCACCAACGTTCACGGACCACTTTCCGTTGGTGTGCCAGGTGTAGTGGCCGGGCTATGTTTAGCTCTCCAAGAATTCGGACGGTTACCACTAGACAAAATTTTACAACCTGCGATTCAATCAGCCCGATACGGATTTGTCCCCAATCGGTCGAACCTAAACGGCATTGCAAACAACGCTGATCGCTGGAAACGCGACTTTCCTGAAACTGCACGTGTATACCTCAAGAACAACGTTCCACCTAAACCAAACCAAAAATTAACCAACCCTGAACTTGCCCGAACTTTAGAAACGATTGCCGCCGATGGTGCACCTGCGTTCTACCAAGGAGAAATTGCCCAGAAAATCGTCAATTATATCCAAGAAACCGGGGGATGTTTAATACTTGAAGATTTTCACCAGTATCGAGCCAAGATTATGGAACCTTACCAGATCCAATACCGTGATTATCAGCTTTCTACGCCCCCCCTAGGAGCAGGCGGCCTGACCACATTACAGATGCTACGGTTAATTGAAAATTATGATATATCACAAATGCCAGTTGCCCAACGATTTCATCTCCTAGCAGAAGCGATGAAAACCTGTTGGCCAGTACGACTCAAACGGTTCGGAGATCCACTGTTTACAGGTATAGATCCCTCAACAGAACTTGGTGATCAATTCATATCTGACCTCAAGTCTAACTTTGAAAACGGGCTAAAATCTCCTCAACCGGGAAAAATAGTTGCTTACGAACCAATCAGCTGTACCAGCCATATTTCAACAGCAGACATAAACGGGAACCTGGTGGCCCTAACACAAACACATGGTGGAGGGTTTGGTTCTATGGTTACTGTGCCCGGTACCGGACTGCTGCTCGGTCATGGTATCGGACGTTTTGATCCTCGACCAAGATTGGCTAATTCGATTGCTCCTAGAAAATCTCCACTGCATAACATGTCTCCGATAATCGCTCTCANAGATGGTCTGCCATTTGCTACTTATGGNATACCTGGCGGACGAACTATCGCCAACAATCAACTCAATCTGACCGTCAACCTGATAGACCTAAACATGACCATGCAAGAAGCATTGGACGCACCCAGGCTGCACAGCGAAGGGGCAGAGCCTATCCAGATAGAAGATATAGACAAATCAACCCTAGCGGAATTCCAAAGACTAGGACACCAAACTCAACACAGTTCTGGAATTGGTGGTCCGGGACACGGCGTGNTGGTTGCTGATGATCCAGCAATACAATCAGGNGGGACTGACCCTCGTGGTCAAGGNCANGTNATGTCATCATAGCAAGTCGGTTCCAAACAGGCTCNCTTCACATGCAATACCAACTTGAAAGAGCAAAAACAACCGAATCATCTTAAACNACCCAAGAAATGCCACTTGAATAACAGATGTCATCGTAATTNGAAAATGAAAAATTTCAGTTTCAAACAATCCACTATAAAAAACAACAAAGGTTAGAAATGGTCGCGGTCGAAATTTGCCTAGAAGATATTGAATCGGCGATAGCTGCNCAGCAAGGGGGTGCGAACCGAATTGAACTCTGCGACAACTTAACNGTTGGAGGAACCACACCAAGCATTGGGATGATAANCCAGGTTAGAAAACAACTAGAGATTGAATTACAAGTCATCATTCGTCCCAGAGGTGGGGATTTCTGTTATTCCGATACCGAATTCAGTGTCATGAAGGAAGATATCGAAGCCACCAAGTCGGNTGGNGCTGACGGAATTGTAACTGGACTTTTAAACCCTGATGGTACAGTAGACGCTCCGCGAACAGATATCTTGGTTCAGGCCGCCGATCCAATTCCAGTAACTTTTCATCGCGCTTTCGATCATACCAAAGACCCTTTTACCTCCCTAGAGTTACTGGTGGATATTGGTGTCTCCAGAATCCTATCTTCAGGCAAAGCCCCGTCAGCTATTGAAGGATTGTCACTGCTTAGACAACTACAAGAGACAGCACAAAACCGGATTTCAATCATGGCGGGTGGTGGCGTCAGCCACGAAAACGTCCAGTTAATCATCAATCGAGCCCAGATCCAAGAAATCCATGCAGGCTCAAGCTGTACACAACAACACTATGAAGAAACATGTATTCAATCTTCAGACATNATTATTGACCATAAGAACACAAATAATGGATATCCGCAGGTTTCAGCCGAACTNGTCAGCCAATTGGTAGCGGCCGTGCACAAAACTAAAGAACATAGCCTGATGGAGAGATCCTTAAAACCCTACNATACAAAAGATCACACCTAATCAGTGAACATAGCTCAATGTACATGCAGACAACCGAACTAACTANCATTAAATATCCAACACGTTTTATCTCTTATATCAAAGGAGTGTATTGGTGATGATTCGGACCAATAGAAGAGAATTTCTCACCAATCTGACGATTGGAGCAACAACCACCACAACACTCCTCGGAGGTAAAATGGCAACAGCAAAAACCAAGAATCATAGCATTCAGACAAACAGCTATCCATTGTTTGTCTCAACTTGGGCTTTTGGTAAAGCAACCAATAACAAAGCTCTGGAAACCTATCAACAAGGGAAATCCCTATTAGATGCAGTGGAGGATGGTATTCGNGTCACGGAAGCTGACGTGTCAAATGCTTCTGTCGGTATCGGCGGTATTCCCAATGCCGATGGAATTGTACAACTCGATGCCTGCATTATGGATGGTCCAGACCATCGAGTTGGCAGCGTTGCCGCGATCGAAGGTATTGCACACCCTATTTCTGTTGCACGCAAAGTGATGGAGGAAACGCCGCATGTCATGTTAGCTGGNGAAGGAGCTCAGAAATTCGCACTAGACCAAGGATTTCAGCGTACAAACCTGTTAACCNAAACCCGTCAAGAGGAGTGGAAGAACTGGCAAAAGAAAAGCAGAAAAGANGCTCACAGCGATGCCCATGATACGATCACANTGCTGGCNTTAGATAAAAATGGTGACATTGCNGGTGGTTGTTCAACCAGTGGTTGGGGCTACAAATTACCTGGCCGTGTTGGTGATTCACCAATCATCGGAGGAGGTCTCTATATCGACAACCAGGTGGGAGCAGCAGGCTGCACAGGAAAAGGCGAGAATTGTATGCGCTACTGCTCCTCCTTCATGGTTGTTGAATTTATGCGATCCGGTTTAGATCCGCAAAACGCATGTATAGCCGCNATCAACCGGATCGCTTCTACTGANCCACTGGGTCTTAATTTGGAGATTTACTTTATTGCCTTGGATAAACGCGGGAATTATGGTGCTGCNGGTGTCGGAAAAGGGTTTCAGTATGCCGTAACAACCCCAGTAAACAGTCAAGTGTTTCAAAGTGAAGCTGTTGGAGACGGCTCTGTTGGACCAGAAGGTGGAAATCGTTAATAACGCCACATGCAAGTTTTGATCCCATGAAAAANAGGTCTCAGATTNCCCCTGATGGTCTCCCTTGGGNTTTGACGGTTTTGACAAGCTCACACGGACAAAAAAGTCTTCCTTTATTCTAATTACCCTTAATTTANAACATGAACATCACACCNAAATCCAACAATTANATTTCCAGACATAAAACCAATCACGGTCTTCCGATTTATGTTATAATTATCAGGGTTTTTGACATAATTTAAGTATCATTGATGAGGTGAATTTGATGCAGACAGTAGATTTAGGNAAAAGCGGTGTCCAAACATCACGATTAGCCATCGGAACCGGTTCCAATGGTTGGAACTATAAATCTGATCAGACAGCNCTGGGNCTAAAAGGGCTAGCAGACCTGTTCATTTATGCGCATGATTGNGGCATCAGGTTCTGGGATTCTGCCGATCAATACGGCAGCCATCCTCACATGAAAGAAGCCTTAAAAAGCCTTGACCGTCAGTCCNTAACCATCACATCTAAAACAACATCACGTACCGCTAAAACCGTTGTAGACGACGTTAAACGTTTTTTAAAGGAAATCGGTACAGACTACGTCGACATAGTACTTCTGCATTGTCTTACAAACCGGGATTGGGTAGATCGTTACCCCGAGGCGATGGAAGCACTCACACGCTGCAAAGAAAAAGGACTCATTCGCGCCCACGGTGTATCATGCCANGANTTTGGAGCCTTNCAAACNGCGTCATTTTGCGAATGGGTAGAGATCGTGTTAGCCCGAATCAATTACGCNGGGGTTTCNATGGATGCCTCACCACCCGATGTCATTAAGGTAATGGAACACATGGCGCATACCGGTAAAGGGATCTACGGCATGAAAGTGTTGGGTATGGGAAAACTGACACGAGAAGAGGACGGAACTCGTCAAGCAATNGAATTTGTGATGGGACTTGATTGTGTNCATGCCATGACGATTGGTATGACAAGCCGCCAACAAGTTGACGAAAACCTGACAATTATGAATGAGTACCTTACAACTTGAGTTCCAAAGTATGCTTAGGCTTAAAAGAGCAATCACTGCTGTCTTAATAACNACAGCCCTGACATTCCCTGCAAGGGGGCAACTATACCCATCNACGAGCAATGATTTATCCGATCAAATTGATCTACAAGCCTCAGAAGAGGAAGTACTCGAAATTGAACGAAACGCGGAACTAGAGCNAAAACGCCACCAGAAACGAGAANCGCAACNAGAACGCAATNAACTTATCAAAAAGGAGAACAGCCTACTCAAACAGCTTCAACAAATTGATATTAAGCTATCTATCACCCGAAAAGAAATAACAGAATACAAACAGAAAATTCAAGATTACACTCTCAAAGCAGAGAAACTCCAACTAGACTTGCAAGCGTTAAAAATACAATACCAACAATATAAAAAACGTTTGGCCAAAAGAATCAGAGCNATCTATAAAATGGGGTATGGGCNACAGACAAANCANATGTTAAAGCTATTANTTAGCTCAGAGAACTTTGGAGATTTACTGAAACGATACAAATACGCNAGTGCAACNGCTGCGACTGACCAACANCTGTTACAAACACTCGAGAACCAGCAGACGAAGATTATCGANACCCATATAACATGGGAATCNCAGATCAGACAAATTGAAACCGTTTCAAAAGCAGCAGAGAACAAACAACTAAACATCATTAACCAAAAAAAGGNACGAGAAGAGCTNCTCAAAACNTATCAGAGTCAACGTGTNGTNTACGATCAAACGCTAANAGAGTTGAAAGCGGCAGTCAGTGGACTCGAGGAACTTCTGGGCGTTGTTTCNACTGAAACAATCACTGAAAAANCTGAAGAACTAACTGGTGTTAAAAAAGATCTATTAGGCAATATACGATGGCCGGTTATTGGTAAAATTGTCAGGAACCAAAACCCACATGANCNTGGTATCACCATTCAAGCAAAATCGGGCACCGAGGTTCATTGTATTGCTGACGGTATAGTCGCCCGTACAATCCCCTCGGTTGTTGGATATGGAAACACCGTACTCATTGCTCATGGTAACAACTACGCTACGGTATATACGCATTTGTCTGAAACTTTGGTGACCATCGGTAATTCGGTTAAAACTGGTCAAATTATCGGCAAGGTAGGGGAAACAGGATCGCTGATTGGTGCNAGCCTCTATTTTGAACTATGGCACAACTATGAAAGACTGAATACNAAGGAATGGTTGACCAAAACNCCNTAATCTACTATGNNCCCTAATATAACAATCAGGTCGAAACCANATACATATCTCATTCTTTNGACTATCAACAAATCAAGAATTATCGGCAAAATAAGCTAGGAGTTGAACATCCAACCAAATCAACTAAAGATTAATTTTTAGAGTGTCNAAAATATGGGAAACAGATACGAAACAGTAATTGGTTTAGAAATNCACGCAGAATTATCAACTGCAAGCAAGCTTTTCTGTAACTCTGACGCTAGTTTCGGGGGAGATCCCAACACCAAAACTGGCGTCATATCTACAGGTATGCCAGGGGTATTGCCCGTACTAAACAGGCGCGCACTGGANTTTTCGGTTCGTGCGGGTTTAGCAACCAATTGTCAGATTTCCAACTATAGCAAATTTGATCGGAAGAATTATTTTTATCCGGACCTGCCCAAAGGCTATCAAATCACACAATATGACCTGCCAATCTGTTATGACGGCCACGTAGATTTTGAACTTGAGGGAGAAACCAAACGAGTGAGGATCAACCGTATACATTTGGAAGAGGATGCAGGTAAACTCGTGCATGGTGATGTAACAGGAAATCCAAATCGAAGTTATGTTGATTTTAACCGCGCGGGTGTCCCTTTGCTGGAGATTGTAACCGANCCAGATCTTCGTTCTCCTGAAGAAGCTATTGCTTTCTGGCGAGCCGTCAAGGAAATTCTAGAGTACATTGAGATAAGTGATTGTAATATGGAGGAAGGNAGTTTNCGCTGTGATGCNAATATTTCGATTAGNCCCACNGGCAGCAAAGAATTCGGAATCCGCACCGAANTGAAGAACAAAAACTCGTTTCAACATGTTCTGGCTGCACTCAAATACGAGCAAAAACGGCAAGCGCAGATATTGGATGAAGGTGGAAAAATCCAGCAGGTAACTTTAAAATTTGATACTGAATCAGGAAAAACNTCCCCTATGCGAAGCAAAGAGGAAGCACATGACTACAGATACTTCCCAGAACCTGATCTTGTTCCGTTTGAAGTTAATGCAGAAGAAATCGAGCAAATGCGGGAAGAAATACCGGAACTACCAGCAGAATTGCGTAAAAGATTCACTGAAGAATATGCAATCCCCACTTATGATGCTAGTGTCTTAACCAGCACAAGACAGATGGCGGAATATTTCGATCAGGCAGTAAAATTATGTGGTGATGCCAAAGCCTGCAGTAATTGGATAATGGGTGATTTATCAGCCTTACTTAACGANTCAAACACCAACATTGCTGATTGTCAGTTTTCGATACAACATTTAAGNGAATTAATCCAACTCATTGAAAATGGAACAATTAGCGGAAAGATTGCTAAATCCGTAATCGCCAGCAGTTTTGNAAATGGAAAGATGCCAAGCCAAATTGTGGACGANGAAGGNCTTTCTCAGATTTCAGACTCATCAGAAATTGAAGGNATTGTTGATGAAGTGATTTCAGCCAACCAAGAATCCGCCCAAGACTATATTAACGGAAAAAAGAAAGCCTTGGGTTTTCTGGTTGGTCAAGTGATGAAAGCCACCAAAGGTAAAGCTAATCCCAAACTGGTAAATCAAATTCTAACCCAGAAACTCACAGGGGAATAGANCAACAAACTTCTNGTNCCGAAAATGCACTAGNACCTTTGTCAACAGATGCGTGTTACCAACAGTCACCTAGAAATGAGCTGCTATTCAATTGAATTCCAACCGTATCAACTTAAAGGGTCTTAATCGGNTCGAACTGGAATCGTGGGTTCGATCCTGGGGAGAACCAAAGTACCGCGCTAAACAGCTAATGTCATGGATCTATCAGAAAGGTATATCCGATTTTGAATCCATGACAAACNTACCGAAATCGTTTCGTCAGACCCTATCATCCCAAGCCTCAATCAGCCAAACTGAAATTGCTACTAGTTCCGTTTCAGCCGATGACAAGTCCATTAAATTCCTATTTAAGCTATCGGATGGCAAACAAGTCGAAAGTGTACTGATGTTTGATCAGCAACGAGTAACGGCCTGTCTTTCATCTCAGTTTGGCTGTGCCATGGGATGTCAGTTTTGTGCCACCGGAAAGATGGGATTCTTCAGAAACTTAACAACTGCTGAGATTCTGGATCAATTTATGGGTATTCAAAAGGAACTGGGCAGGGAAAANCCTATAACAAACGTTGTCTTCATGGGTATGGGAGAACCATTTGCCAACTATAAGCCAACNATGAAAGCAATTCGTTTNCTGTGNAGCCAAGAAACAATAGGNATGGCTGAACGAAGAATTACCGTTTCCACAGTCGGACTAGCACCACAAATCCGCAGATTTGCCGATGAGGGCTTGAAATGCAAGCTGGCACTTTCACTGAATGCAACAACCAACGCAGACAGAAGCCAGTTGATGCCAATTAACTTCCGATTTCCAATCGATGAGATCCTGTCTGCCACTAAGCATTGGGCACAAAAAACAGGCGAATTGGTAACTTTAGAATATGTATTGATTCGAGGAATNAATGATCGAATTAAAGATGCCGANCGGTTATGTCAATTGATGGCTAATTTGCCCTGCAAATTAAACATAATTCCATTCAATGAAATAGCGGATTCAAATTTCCAAAGGCCTAAGGCAAATGCAATTGAAAATTTCCAACAGATCATAACGCAGAATCATTACGTGGCACCAATTCGATTCAGCAAAGGCAGCGATATTACTGCCGCTTGCGGGCAACTTAGAACCATTTACCACCAAGCGGGAAAAACAATGACAGGCACAACCTAGACAAAAGCCTGCATCTTCAACAATCCAACAAAGCAATCAANAGCAATATTTAACTGTCAAGTGATTCAATCCGTGAAGCCCGCAACACAGTTTCTTGGACAGTGAACTCATGTTCAAGTGAACGGTCAGGTTCCTTCTCCCCACGAATATCAGCCACAAACGCACCTAAACTATCGACATACCGTGGGCGGGGTTCTATATGTACAGGCTGCCATCCCTTCTGGTAACCGTCTCGATCAGTATCCAAGCAAAGCCTTAACTGGGGTGGTTCAAGAGGTTCCATAATAATGCTTCCCTGAGTACCNTAAACTTCTATACGTCTTGACGTCCCNGAAGCAACTTCTAAAGCTGTTGACTCAAGAACAGCCATGGCATTTGGATACTCAAAGACAACAACATTATTATCTTGAAACCACGGGAAGTGATCTCCATCATGCCGGAGGTGTGAAGTTACGGTATCAGGCCGTCCCANCAAAGCGACAATGATATCAATCAAATGACAAGCCAAGATNAAAAGAATACCNCCATCACGTTCANCATGAGAATTCCAGCGATCCCAATGTGATTCGTTCACCACACCGGATGAAATACGAGCACGCACAGAAAATATATGACCGAGCCTGCCAGACTTAACCCAGTCCAAAATAAATTGGAATCCCGCATTGTATCGAAACATATAACCAAGTTGTACAAGTAAACCTTTTTCATTTGCCACGGCAAGAACTTGACGGAACGCTTGCAAATTGTCTCCAGCAGGTTTATCCAGCCAAACGTGCTTGTCACAGCTCAAAACCTCATCAGCAAACGCAAGATTATCTGCTACTCGCCCTTGGATAGCAATACCATCGATAGTTTCGTCACCCAACATATCTTCCTTACGCGAAAACCAGTTAACATCACGATACGGATCGCTTTTACTCAATGCTTTCCTCGCTTCTGGATCCGGCTCAAACACACCGCAAAAATCCACCTCATGACTTTCCTTCATAACCCGAGCCTTGCCAGACGCATGATCATGTAGGACACCATACTGTGCCAATTTCACCTTCATATTAGCCCCCAAATTCAATTAATATAATTTATGNACCCTACGGTATGATTCCCTTAAATCAAGATCGATCNCCATTACTTCCANTCCACACCCTCTCAGACGAAGAGNTGTAGACTCATCNTTCAAGTTCTTGATCAAGTTTTCAATAACAGGCTTGTTGAAAACTTGTTGGTCTCTTTAAGATNAGGAAATTGTGCTACCGATTCTTCCACATCCAATAACCGCACCTCGGCAAGATCCCACCGTAGGCTCTCCCTTATTCGTTTCCCCAAGGAAATGATTCAATACATAGCAATCTATCATCCACCGGCAAATCAACCCTAGCCCCCAACCTCTTTGACGATTCGTGAATGGCAAACCCAATCTCGGTTGCACGACGGGCTTGATCACTATCACATTTAGTTCGACTACCTGTCTGAATAGCTTGAACCAAATCTCTAACCATAGCAGGTCCTGCAGGCCATGCAGTGGTATCTTGAGGTAATTCAACCAGTTGAACCTGATCTGAACTATCTGATTTCCAAACAAAACTTTGATGCGCATCATTCAAAACAAACAAACGTCCGGTATCACCAACCACTTCAAAACTGATTGGTAACCCATCCCCCGAATGAGCACCATCTGGTGTAATGTAGAGAACCGTTCCGTTTGACAGTCCAATTTGGGCACGACCGGAAGGATCCATACGTCGACGGGATCCTTCCGGTTCAGCCGAAAAATCATCAACAAATCCACTCACCCATGCTGGCTCAATATCGCCGGCTAGAGCAAGCAATGTATCGTACCAATGGCAACCATGATTTATCAAGTTTGGCAAACCATAGGCAATGACGCTTTTAACCTCACCAATAATTCCAGCTGATATCTGATTACTCAATGCAATGTATCGCTCAAACCATCGACGATCAAGAGCCAAAAGAAGGGGGATGTTCTGACAAGACGAAATGAGGTCATCCATTTCCGTTAAGCTGGTAACTAGTGGNTTATCACACATAATGCCCCGCACTCCCAACCCCNCTGCTAAGACAGATTGTTNGGCATGCATCGTNTGTCGAGTNGCAATACAAATGATATCGGGTTTGATCTCTTCCAACATCTTTGGGTAATCACCATAAGTTGGAATGTCACCCCACACATCACGCCAACACGAAACAAATTCTGCCCGTGTATCTGCACCTAAATCAAAAACGGCCACCACTTCCGTTTCTTCTACTTGACAAAAAGCAGTTGCAAAATTGTGACTGCCGGGTTTTCGGTTTAACTGACGGTGACAACCAGCGATTGCAACCGTCAGTTTTTCACCTTTTATACCCATTAATTTTCTCCTTACACAATCCAACTATTCAGGAACAGCACTGCTGATAAAATCTTCATTTCGAACCAAAACGCGGATGTCACGGTTCTCCATAGGAAAATCCACTCGACCATTCCCCAGTCGCTCTGATTCATGAAAAGAAAGAACCATCTCCAATGCTGCCCGACCATCATGTCCAGTTGAAATAGAATCCTGATTCAAATCCAAACCGTTGACGATTTCCTCAACTGATAGCGGAATAACACATCGCCCCGAACCAAAAGTATTAATTTCCCAACCCTCTGGCACGTTAGGAAACAATTCCTCTTTGTTACCAACATAAACCTTGAACTGAGGAGGTCGTGTGTTAGTAACTACGATCTGTCCTTTAGACCCTATCAATTCAAACAGATTCTGCGCTCCTCCTCCATAGGCNCCATTAACAATGCATTGCACATCATTCTGGAAGTGAAAATAACCACTCCCTTGAGGATCAAGGGAACCTTTGCCAACTAAGCAGCCAAACGCCCACTGGACATCTCCCGCAAAAAAACGGAGCATATCAAAATAATGGGTCCCATTATTAGCTAGGCCAGCGCTGAAATGAAGTGTCATTGACTGTAATACACCAATATATTCCTGATCTATAAGTTCTTTGACTTTTCGATACTGCCAATCCCATCTGCGTCCATGGTTGATGCTAAGTTTGACATTGTTCTTTTGACAGATGTCAATCATTTCATCGGCCTGACTTAAATTTACTGCCATAGCCTTTTCACAAAATATGGCTTTGACACCTGATTGAGCGGCAGCAACAACCATATCCCGATGGGGAATTGGATAGGTACAAACACTAACAATATCTAGATCCTCAACATCTAACATCTCCTGCCAATCTTTGTAAAGACCAGAAACACCCCATCTTACCCCAAAAGCCTGACGGCGCTGATCAGACATATCAGCTGCCGCCACGATACGGGTTCGATGATAATAGTCATAACATCCTCCATGTGTGTTTGGATTGCCACGATGCGTTTCCTGCTCCAATAAACTTGCAATTCGACCACAACCAATCACTCCAACAGTATAAACTTTCATCAAAGTCCCCCTTTTGACCTCAAAACTTTGGATCTCATCGTATCAAAAGCAAACTTGGGTTTCAAGACAAAACAGATAATAGTTAACCCAAGTTACCACTGATAACCGAGACTTAAGAGGGAAAAGATCTTTATGCACAACCGTATCCTTTCAGTGAGAGGATTACTAATCATAGAAGAATTCAATTTAGCATAACCCCGCTATATCATATATCTTTAAGGTGTTAACCCTATTGCTGAGATAACACAATATATGCATAAATGTAGTTGGGTAACACAGATAAGCATATTTTCTCTCAGGAATTGCCACTTGCTTTGCAACCCAAGCCTAGAGACTCCACACAAAGTTGCGAACAGTACCAACTTCTATTAAACAATATCAACCTCAACCAATTTTAAGTGTTTTTATGTAAACAAAACTCGATCGTATTAGAGGTTGTTGAATCAACAATTATGCCGGAAGGCGCACGAGGTTGGCCTTAAACCTCCCACCTGCTACCAAGAGGATCCATATGGTTTTCGGTCACAGACCCACATTGCTTTTTGACGTTCAACTAATTCTTCAAAACTCTTCCATAATTCGTCTAATTAATGTGAAGAACCATATTTCTTGATCAGAATAAACTCACCATCTATTGCAATCATAATGTCCAAGGAAATAAAAAATAATTAGGACATTCCATTCAAAGAGACACAACAAAAAAAGAAAGTGATATTAAACCACCTTCTGGAAGGAAAAACAAACGAGGGAAGGGTCATAAAGTAGGCAACATACGGAATACTCTAAATCGATAAAAAACACTAAATAATGCTTACATGCACTCAATTTTGATTTTGGGTTTNAGCTTAAACACAGCATTGACGGACCAACACAACTAGGTGTTCAGAACCTTACAAACGCTCTATCCAATCAATCAAGAAATTCCATTCGAATTTAGCCAAAGTATACAACAACCTCTTAGCCAAACCAACTCACGTATTTCAAATTCAGGAGAGAAGAGAGAAAAAGCCCTTATTGACCAAGTCCCCGCAGATGCTTATTTGCATCTGCCTTCCATTCGGCAGGAGGGTTTAGCTTCAAAAACCGCTTCCATCGATCAATAGCCAAATCCTTTTTCTCACTATATTCATACATTAAAGCCAGATTGTAGTTTGCAGTCAAATCTCCAGGATCAATTTGCAATGCCATTTCAAACTGTTCTGCCGCACGGCCCAGCTGATCCATATTGAATAACGTATTACCATAATTTAGTAAGGAAGGCACATGGTTGGAATCCAATTCTAAGGCTTTTTTGAGCATTTCTACAGCCTTTTCAAAATCCATTTCGTAACTGCGATAAAGATCTCCCAAACGCTGGTAGGCACGAACGCATTTAGCATCAATTGCAATCTCTTTTTCATAGTATTTGACGGCTTTACGGAAATCCTGCTCCCATTCGATAATAGCGCCTAGTTCAACGTTCACCCCATTGTACTCTGGCTGAATACTTANAGTTTTCTCAAAAANCTCTTTGGCTTTGTAACGATTATCCAAGTCNAGTTCAGTCATAGCAAGATAGTAATGTGCATCTGCATTCTTGGGCTGGAGAGTAATCACCTGCTTAAAATCTTCCGCGATCTTGCTAGATCTATGGAGTNTTTTGCCAATTTGACGATATCGACGCGTGATTAATCCNCGAAAAAAAAACGATGGCGCGTAAGTCGGTTCTAAGCCGATGGTCTTACCNTATTCCTCTACCGCCATTCCTGCATATACATGGTAATCTTCAACAGTCAATGCATGTCGATCGAGCAAACGCGCGTAACGAAAATGCCAATCATAATGGCTTGGGTCGTACTCATTGGCCAAACCAAAGTGCTTAATGGCTTTCTCTCGTTGATCTCGTTCTTCAAAGATACTAGCTAGATGGTACTGTTTCTGTGGGTGATTCGGTTCCAATTCCAAACCCGGTTCCCAAACACGAATGACGTTGGTTTCATCTCCACGATCAAAGTAAATCTGACCGAGACGCAAGAACGGTTCAGGTTTGGATTGATCCAGCTCTATCGTCCGCTCATATCGACTTACTGCATTATCAAAATCCCCTTTCTGCTCGTAGAGAAGACCTGCCTGAAAATGACCATCAATATGATTAGGATCAAGCCGCGTCGTCTCTATAAACGAAACTAAGGCAGCATCATTGTCTTCTAGGTCTANGTGACATAATCCAGACAGATAATGAGCTTCCACATTCTCCGGATCAATTGCGATTAACCTAATCAACATAACTAGAGCATTTTCCGGATCGTTTTTCAGCTTGTAAATCCGAGCCGATCGGATCAAGGCATCTTTATGATTCGGGTCAAGCTCTATCGTCCGCGCATAGAAGCGGAGGGCACTATCAAAATCTTCCGTTTCCTGATAACACTGACCAAGCAGAAAAGTTGCCTCCACATTTTCTGAGTCAATCATCAAATACTTATCAAAAGGCTCAATTGCTGCTTCAAATTTATTAGCTTCAAAATGAGCTTTCCCCAAATCCAAGAAATGAGGTTTCAAATTTGGATCCAACTTGATTCCCTTTTGATAAACACGAGCAGCATTTTCCCGATTTCCTTGGTCATAGTAGAGATCACCCAATGGAAAGTATACATCAGCATAGTTAGGATCTANCGAAACTGTCTTTTCATAGTGCTGAATCGCCTGAATTGGATTCCCTTCATTAGCCTCGATTTGTGCGTAATAAAAATAGGCAAGNGGATCATCAGGTTTAACAANTAATGACCGATCGAGCAAAGACCGTGCTTCGTCTGCGCTAATCTGCGCCGAGTAATATTGCGGCACCTGATCCAAGAAATAATTTTCCAGCGATGAATCAGCCGCCACNGCAGCCTTGTAATGTTCCATGGCCAAATCCTGCTCACCATTTTCATAATAAAGGCCNCCAAGTTGAAAGTGCGATGACGAGTGTTGTGGATCAAGCGCGATTGCGCGTTTATATAAATCAATCGCACCATCGATTTTCTGTCGATCCTCAAAAATCACAGCCAGTTCATACCAAAGGACCGCTGTATAAGGTTGATATTCGGATGCCTTCTCATATTCCAACAACGCATCATCATAAAGTCGGTCTATTGCCAGCACTTGCCCCAATTTATAACGTGCTGGTGCAAAATCTTTTTTCTGATCAAGAACTGACTCAAAAGATTCACGTGCTAGATCGTTTTCCCCACGCAGAAAACGGATGACTCCAATTCCATATTCAGCACGATGATGCCANTCCGTTTTCGCCTTAATNCCAAGNNCCGCACGAATCCCAGNAGGTTTGATTTCCAAAACNGTCTGGAACGCTTGAAGTGCTTGATTGAGCTGTNTTTTCTCNAAAAAAATCTGGCCCCGCTTAAAGTGTGCGCCATGATACTTGGAATTAATNCGAATACATTCATTCATTTCCTGCAAAGCCAAATCAAATTTNTTCTGTTTCTGATATAGTCTACCAAGAGCAAAGTGNACNGGAAGCAAATCNTNATCAACAACAATCGCCCGCTGAAACTGTTCAATCGCNAAATCTAAATCTGTGTTCTGCAGCGCATACGCATAGCCAAGACCATAGTGTATGTTTGCATCAGGTCCCNGNAGCATTATATTCGCTTGATAGATGGCGATCAAATCTGCAAGATGTCCCTGACTGTGCCATTTTAGTACCAAACCACGNTGGTTTTTCGCTTTTTTGGATTCCAATACTTTTTTATAGTCTTTTNCTAAATCCTCTTTCCAATCAGTATCCGCACACAACAGAAAAGAACTCACACATANCATCGANATNATAATAAAAGAAATAATNATACGTNTAGATTTCATCCCAGTNGTTTCCTCTCANTGNCTAGTCAAGGGTAATGATAGCTAATTGAAGATAATAGTGTAAAGGAGATTTTCGACCANAAAAAATAATTCANGCTTACGCACAGNAAGCAATTTCTGATAGAATANTATCNGCAATGCAAAACTTGAGACCGTATTATGTCATCTTCAAACATACACTGCAACGGATGCTGGNAAGTCGNAAATCAATTTTCATCCTTGTGATGAGTCTTTCACCGATTTTAATTGCNGTAGTATTCCGATTAACAAAACACAATACTCGTCAGGTTATAAAGTTCATTCCGAACATGACAATCACATTTTTTCTGATGGTAATTACGGTNTTAGTGNCACTCTTTTACGCTTCCGCCACNATTGCCGACGANATTGANGATCAAACCCTATCTTTTCTTCTCATGCGACCNATTCAAAAATTAAAGTTGCTGCTGAGCAAATTTCTNGCATACCTAGTTGGATCAGTCCTGTTTATCGCTCCCTCACANCTCATCTTTACGCTNATTATTGCCACACACCCNAAAATGCCAGAGAATGTCATNTTCCATCTCAGCATGAGTGTGAAGTATCTAGCTGTTATCATCCTTGGACTACTNGCTTATGGCAGCATTTTTTTCGTTCTNAGTGTCAGTTCTAAACACCCCGTACTATGGGGATTACTNATTGCCTTTGGCTGGGAGAAAATTACCATCGCCATACCAGGAAACATTAAAAAAATNTCAGTCATTCATTATCTACTATCAATTNCACCCAAACGAAACCTCTCGAATAGAGCTCAAATGCTACTGGAAAAGGCGGAACTNACNACTGGCTGGATTGCAATTTCAATACTTTTAATAATTACATTCGCTTCNCTTTGCTTGAGTGCNCANNTTTTTCAAAGAAAAGAGTACCACTNAATCGAANCAGGAANCATGACACTAAACTGAATATAANTGCTATTTTGAAAACCAATAANGNCAACGAATCAANANAATANNCCATTGCAGAAATCCAGCNACANGAAANANAANTCCAAANGAAANCNACNTTAACATTTGAGGAAGAAATACCATGATGGTCTTACTNACNTATTTGACATTAATTGTTACACCCCAAAGACCAGAAATCAANCANCCGCAAACATGGCAAGTCGCCGCACATCAGGAAACCGGCGGAAGACTATTGCTTGTAAAAGACCCTATACTACTTCAAGTTGCGAAGAACTCCAATTTCACACCCAAATGGAAAGAAACAGCGACTGCCAATGAAGATGGTTACNTCAATCACAATTTTTTTCGTGACGGATGGGCATATTGCGAATATGAATCAGAACANTCCCAAACAGTNTTTCTTCAGGGACANNGCTTCCACTCNATTTTTGTCAACGGAGATCGATTTTTCGGCGACTTCTATTCAGCGGGTCTNCTCCATCTNGTAATCCCTCTTAAAAAGGGGAAAAATAGGTTTCTTGTGCGAGTAGTACGTGGCGCNTTTAAGCTAAAACTCATCCGCACTGAAGAAACCTGTTCAATTAGCCCGCGCGACATGCTTTTCCCAGATTTACGTCAGGATACGCTAATCGATAGTTACGGTGCGGTGGTGGTTTTGAACCATACTGATCNAGTTCTTAAAAATGTCAAACTTGAATTCGGTGACGANGGGGTGTTTAAAAAAACCGAAATTGAACTTAATCCTTTNTTACCTTANGCTCTAGCAAAACCGGCTTTCCAAATGAAACAACTACGCCAACCAAAAGAAAATGAACTCAACAATNCCGGACAATACAGCCTAGTNATTACCNTACTNCATCAAGANGGATCGGATAANAATTCTGTCACNGCNGTCAGTCCNNCNTTACCTATACGAAAAAAAGGGCAGCAATATCGCGCCACTAAAAAGTCGGGAATCGACGGTTCTACTCAATACTTTGCTGTTGTACCTCCTAGAAATTTCGATCCGAAAAAATCATACGCCCTTTACCTTTCCCTTCATGGTGCAGCCGTTGAAGCTACCGGTCAAGCAGCGTGTTATCAAGCCAAACNCGATGCGTTCTGNATAGCACCAACCAACCGCCGACCTTATGGTTTTGACTGGCAAGAATGGGGGAGGGNAGATGCCCTTGANACACTTGATCTAGCCANTAGCCAACATCAGATTGATCCAAGACGTATTTATTTGACAGGACACTCGATGGNAGGACACGGAACTTGGTATATCGGTGCTCTATACCCGTCAAAATTCGCTGCCCTTGGNCCGGCAGCAGGTTGGATTACCTTCGCNTCCTACCGAGATATTATCTATGGAGAAANCGATCTAAGCAATACACCNTTTGCTTCATCTGACTTGGAAAACGATGTCTTCGGAATGATTGAAAACTATACTCGNTTACCCATCTACATCTTGCATGGAGAGAAGGACAACAATGTTCCAGCAACAGAATCACANAAAATTGTGGCAAAACTTGAAAAATTCCATCAAAACTTTATTTATCANGAGCAACCAAACGCAGGTCACTGGTTTGGAAACGAATCAGTTGATTGGCAACCGATGATAGAATTCTTNCGCCGTCATACAAATCCTATATCCCCACTTTCAATTCGATTCAAAACACCAAATCCATCAATATCGTCAACTTATGCCTGGGCTACNATCCATTCGCAAATCACCCCTGAAGAACTTAGCAANATACAGGCAGATGCCTATCCACGACGCGGANAAATCACAATCAAAACCGAAAACATTGCGCGGCTGCAATTGAATCTGAAAGATATTATGCCGCAAAAAGAAGTNACACTGGCNATTGACAANACNGAAATCACCATTCAGAAAGATCTGCAAACCAACCTCGTTCGNACCACAGAANGNCAATGGATTCTAACCGGGAATCCNGATTGGTCACTNAAAGGTGCNCATCGGAACGGTCCCTTTAAACAAGCATTCNACAAAAACATGGTCTGGGTCTATGGAACCAATGGTTCTGACAAAGAAAACCNTGCTTTAATAGCCAAANTACGTTACGATCAACANGTATGGTGGTACCGTGGAAACGGCAACGTNCAAATCGTTTCAGACAAAGATTTTAACCTNGAGCGATTCCCTAATCAGAACATAATATTGTACGGCCANGCTGATATCAATTCCGCATTTGATCAACTTCTGACAACATCACCAATCCAAGTTAAACATAACATCATCAAGTTTGGCCAACTTCAATATGAAGGGGATTACNGCGTGTTTTTCACCTACCCACGATTCGATACGGATGAAAACTTAGTCGGTGTAATCGGAATGACAACTGAGAANATGATTCGAGCGAGCCAACAGGCCCGATACTTCATTTCNGGTGTTTCGTGTCCTGATTANGCTATATTTGGAATTGATGTTTTAACCGAAGGATTTGCTAGCGTGGTCGAAGNNGGCTACTTCAACAGNAATTGGGAATTACCATACTAAACCACACTAAATAAAACTCATTCAGTTTCTGTTTCCTCAAGTTTGAAAAATCACACCNCAAGTTTCTNACATACGAAATCAATTTNCCAAAAGGTTNAAAATTGACANGNATNAGCGAAAATTGTAAAATTAAGCNATAGTTATACACATTTTATGTTAGGATGATTGTGACTGGAATTACCTTATGTCAAACGAACAAAAAAAAGAGTCCCCAACAGATACGGTAAGCTATTTTTTTAATGTGGCAGCTGAACAACTTGGTTTATCTGAAGAAATCTGCCAGACGCTGATCAAACCGTATCGTGAGATTACCGTTGAAGTTCCGCTACGCCGAAATAATGGACACCTCGATTTGTACACCGGTTACCGTGTTCAGCACAACGGATCTCGCGGTCCATACAAAGGAGGCGTTCGATTCCATCCCACTGCCGATATAGAGGACGTTCGAGCCCTTGCAGCCTTGATGACCTGGAAAACGGCACTAGCCGATATACCATTTGGTGGAGCTAAAGGTGGTGTTACGTGTAACGCCTTGGAACTTGAGAAAGATGAACTAGAAAGACTAACCAGGNTTTTCACTAGNAAAATCTCACTGATTCTGGGGNCACAGCGAGACATCCCCGCACCAGACATGGGAACTGACGCTCAAGTNATGGCNTGGATGATGGATGAATATGGCAAACGACACGGTCATACCCCGGAAATCGTNACCGGCAAACCCATTGAATTAGGTGGTTCCATAGGCCGCAACGAAGCTACAGGACATGGAACATCAGTAATAATTGCCGAAGCCATCACCGATTTTAATTTATCCTTCGATAAAGTTGTAATTCAGGGTTTTGGAAACGTTGGTTCCCANACAGCATTGTACCTTGAACAAATGGGAGCCAAAATTATTGCTATTAGTGATTATTATGGTGCGATACATAATCCAAANGGGCTACNAATACAACAGTTATTTCAATATGCNGCTGAACGCCGACCGCTGACAGATTACAGTGATGCAGATCAGATATCTAACCAAGAGATACTTGAACTCGAATGTGATCTTCTGATACCAGCCGCCATTGGTGGAGTAATTACTGGGGAGAATGCTAATAGAATTCAGGCATCAGCAATATTTGAGGCGGCTAATTCTCCCACAACTATATCAGGAGAACAGGTTCTAGCGGACAGAGGCATTCCAGTCTTTCCGGACATTTTAGTTAACGCTGGCGGTGTCATCGTTTCATACTTTGAATGGGTACAAAACATTCAACAATTCAGATGGGATATTAACCGAGTTGACAAAGANATGAAAGAAATGTTGATTAAAGCCTATAAAAACGTCTCTGAAATTCATAAAAGTAAAGGTGTCTCACTGCGTACAGCCGCATTTATAGTTGGTGTTGAGCGTGTNGCAAAATCGACTGAATTACGTGGGTATCTAACTTAAGAATATCAAAAATCATGCGATGNNTTTCTTTCGCAACTTATACGTTATCATACCTAAAANATGAAAAACTTAGAAGTGAAAGCAAAATGTATATCGCTGGAGCTCACAATCCAAAATNTAGTTAAACTTGGNGCAAAACACGAGAAAAANATGTATCAAATTGACACCTATTTTAATGTACCTGAAGGCAGACTAAAACTTCGTGAAGAAGGGTTGGATTTTGCCAGCCTAATCTATTATCATCGTTGTGACACGGCTGAATCTTGTTACAGCGACTACCATATCTGCCAAATTCATGACTTAGATTCGTTTAAACTGATTCTATCAAACGCCCTGGGTAAAAAGGTCACTGTTGAAAAAACCCGAGACCTGTGGTGGTTTGGCAATACGCGAGTCCACCTAGATCACGTTTCCGGATTAGGCGATTTCATTGAATTGGAAACGGTCCTTCGAAACCAAACAAAGACATCAGCTTGGTTAGAGCATAATCATGTCAAAGATACTCTTAAGATTGTTGAAGAAACTCTGGTACCTGTCTCATATAGTGATCTTTTGGTTTGACATATGATTGAATTCTCACTAAGATACAATTAACAAACAAAATTCTATTTAAAACTATTAAGGAAAAGAACTTTGCAAGCCTTTGAATATGTTGCAGCAAAAAGTATCAGTGAAGCAATCGATCTGCTTTCAGAGAAAGGAGATCAAGCTCGGGTATTAAGCGGTGGCACTGACCTTATCGTTCAAGTCCGCGAAAAACGTCGGAGTTTAGAACTGATGATTGATGTCAAGCAAATCCCCGAAGTCAACGAAATTTCATACAATGCAACTGATGGGTTGGTGCTTGGCGCATCCACACCTTGTTATAAAATCTATGACAATACTGATATCAAATCTGCATACCCCGGTTTAATCGATGCTGTCTCGATCATCGGTGGAATCCAAGTTCAAGGCCGAGCAAGCGTTGGTGGAAATTTATGTAATGCTTCACCAGCCGCCGATTCAATACCCGCACTGATTGTACTGAATGCAACCTGTGCAATTGTAGGACCAAGTGGAACCCGAGAGATTGCAGCTAAGGATTTCTGTACTGCTCCCGGTCAAACTGCAATGGGAAAAGGTGAATTCTTAACTTCAATTAAAATCCCTATACCAGAGAAAAACTCCAGCAACTTTTATTTACGGTTTATCCCACGAAATGAGATGGACATCGCTGTTGTCGGTGTTGGTGCCTCGGTAGTTTTAGATGAAAATCACAAATCATTTGTATCTGCTCACATCGCACTTGGTGCAGTCGCGCCTACACCTCTTTATGCGGAAGAAGCAAGTAATTTGCTTGCCGGTCAAGGAATCTCCGACGAAATTATCAATCAAGCAGCAGAAGCAGCTCAAGCAATCGCTCGCCCCATCAGTGATATGCGAGGAACAGCAAACCAAAGGAAACATCTTGTGGGTGTACTTACACGTCGAGCACTAAATGGCGCTGTCAATAGAGTGAAGGAGACTGAATAATGCCAAAAAAAACACATGTACAAACAGAAATTAATGGTGAAGGCGTTGAATTCCTGTGTGAACCACGCCAAAGTCTACTTGAGGTCCTCAGAGACGAGCTCCATTTAACTGGAGCTAAAGAAGGTTGCAACAACGGCAATTGCGGTGCCTGCACGGTCCGTCTAGGTGACCGAATTGTGAATTCATGTCTAGTACTTGGTGTTGAAGCGGAAGGTCAGAAAATCGAAACAATTGAAGGAATCGCAACTTCTGAAGGCCTGCATCCAATTCAACAGAAATTCTTAGAACACGCAGCGCTTCAATGCGGAATTTGCACACCCGGATTTATTGTGTCTTCTAAAGCACTCCTTGAGCAAAACCCAACCCCAAGCGAGGAAGACATCCGGTTTTGGCTGGCAGGTAACTTGTGTCGATGCACTGGATACCATAAAATCGTTGAAGCGGTGGTGGACGCAGCCAAATCCATGAATGCGGAGGTTGCTGATAATGGCTGAGAATAAAGAGTTCAAAGTAATTGGGACACGACCAATTCGGCATGATGGTATTGATAAAGTAACTGGCCGTGCAGCCTATGGTGCTGACATCCATTTCCCTGATATGTTACACGGTAAAGTCTTGCGGAGTCCCTACGCACACGCACGAATCAAATCAATTGATATCAGTAAGGCATCCTCACATCCAGCAGTAAAATGCATAATCACTTCAGACGACTTACCGCTAGTCGAAGATACTATCACAGAACTGGGAGAAACAGTTATCAACCTCAAATATTTGAGCGATAATATTCTTGCCAGCGACAAAGCTTTATATAAAGGACACCCTGTGGCCGCTGTTGCGGCAACTGATCCTTATTTGGCCGAAGAAGCACTCAACATGATTGAGGTAGACTACGAAATTCTAGAACCTGTTCTTGATGTACGTCAGGCAATGGAGCCAGGTGCTCCCGTCCTACATGAATCCCTAAAAAAAGAATCAATGGGAAAAGAAGGAGATCATTCACAAAATGTTGCCAGTCATTCACAAAGGAAAAATGGTGATTTAGAAGCAGGTTTTGCTGCTGCAGATGTAATCGTTGAACGAGATTTTTCTACAGCGACAAT
>PBXZ01000033.1:0-44143 GCA_002729415.1 Candidatus Poribacteria bacterium
CTACAGGCACTGACGCTCAGGGAATCTACAACAATGTTATGGTCTGCTGGGAACTCTATGGTCCTAATGAAGAGGATTACCGATTTCTGCATTGGGAAGATTTGGAACCACAGGTTATCAATCTGGACGATTCAAGATATAAAATAGAAATTAACTTTAGCCTTGAATGGCCTGGAACCTATCGTTTACGGACAGCAACAGTCGATATGGTAGGCCGGACATCAGTAGATTGGAAAACTATTGTTGTTGAAAATTAGTTAGAAAGAAAACAAGGTAGCAAAACAATGCCACTGGATAATCGGGTTAAGATACTTTGGATCGTCATCATTGGGATGTGTTCCTTAATCTGTGCATGTAACCAATCCGATTTGACACCTGTTGAGCAAAATGGAAAATGGGGATACGTAAATAGCAAGAAAGAGATTGTCATCCCTCCTAAATTTGATGATGCTTTATCATTCTCTGAGAAATTGGCCGCTATAAAAATGAGAGATAAGTGGGGATACATAGATGGCAAAGGGAGGGTTATCATTGTCCCGAATTTTGATGATGCCTACGATTTTTCACAAGAGTTGGCACGTATCATGGTAGACAAAAAATACGGCTTTATCGATAAGAAAGGTAAGGTAATAATCAAACCGCAGTTTGACTGGGCTTCGGATTTTTCTAACGGTGTGGCCCATGTTTTTGTCGAGGGCAAACAGAGCTATATAGAACTTGATCAATACATCTATAAATAACAAACTGGGACAATTGACCTTGACAGTGGTTAGCACCGCTTGATATGCTGACTTAACAGCATTCTTCTAATAGGTCAATAATTAATAATACACCGTGCAGAATCGAATCCAAACAGAAATACCCTCCGCTCCTTCACCAGTAATTCCGGATTCTAACAGAGACAAAGACAATACCAATACCTACACGGCCTCACAGTGGCAGTTAATGTGGTGGAAATTTCGCAAGCACCGTGTTGCCGTTTGGTCTGCTACAGTTCTTCTGGTGCTTTATCTTACAGCAGTTTTCTGCGAATTCTTGGCTCCTTATTCGTTGTCGTTCCAAGAGACTTCTTATACCTATGCACCGCCACAGCGCCTCCATTTTTCTTCTGAAGATGGGTTTCACTTCTGGCCTTTTGTGTATGGTTTAAAAGGACAACGTGACCCAGAAACACTTCAAAAATCTTACCAAGAAGATCTGACACGAAAATACCCAATCCGTTTATTGGTTAAAGGTCCGACCTACAAATTCTGGGGATTGTTCAAAATGGATCGACACCTCATTGGTGTTGATTCAGATGGTACGCTGTTTCTGCTGGGGACAGACTCCATGGGCCGAGATCTGCTCTCACGGATCATTTACGGATCACGTATCTCGCTCACCATTGGTTTGCTTGGAGTCAGCCTGAGTTTCTTTCTGGGATTATCAATTGGTGCCGTCTCTGGATACTTCGGCGGTTGGGTTGACAATCTGATCCAGCGTATGATTGAGATTCTCAGGTCTTTTCCCCAGATTCCTTTATGGCTGGCACTTTCTGCTGCACTTCCGTCTTCTTGGTCGTCCCTACAGATCTACCTTGGTATTACCGTTGTCCTATCAATCATTGGTTGGACTGGTCTAGCACGCCAAGTTAGAGGTAAAATTTTGTCGCTGAGAGAGGAAGACTTTGCCACCGCAGCTCTTCTGGTCGGTGCCAGCCAAACCCGGATTATGTGGCATCATCTACTACCATCTTTTATGAGTCATATTATCGTTAGTCTTACTTTGGCTATACCTGCCATGATTATTGGCGAGACTTCTCTAAGTTTCCTCGGTCTCGGTCTCCGTCCTCCCATTACTAGTTGGGGGGTTCTACTGAAAGAAGCGCAAAATATGCGAACTGTTGCCTTTTACCCATGGTTGTTGAGTCCCGCGGTCTTCGTGATCTTGACTGTATTGGTGTTCAATTTCATGGGAGATGGCTTAAGAGACGCCGCCGACCCTTACGAACGCTAGGCATTTTATGAAAAATACATTGTTATCCATCCAGAATTTGCAGACACATTTTTTTTTGGATGAAGGTACTGTTCGGGCCGTAAATGGTGTCAATCTAGAGATTCCTCTCGGCGAGACGATGTCCATCGTCGGTGAAAGCGGATGCGGAAAGAGCGTAACAGCCTTCTCAGTGCTGCAGTTGATTGCCTCACCCGGCCGAATTGTATCCGGTAAAATTGTGTTTCATCGATCGAACTCAGATGATGTTGTATTAACAGACCTCACAGAAGGGGGTGAGAGAATCAGGGCAATCCGTGGGAGTGAAATTGCCATGATCTTTCAAGAACCGATGACCTCACTGAGTCCCGTACATACAGTTGGTAATCAGATCATGGAGGCTCTAACACTCCATACGAACCTTGGAAAAACGGAAGCACGGTTACAGGTAATTGATATGATGCAACGGGTTGGCATCCCGAATCCGGTTGAACGCTTCAACCAATATCCGCACCAAATGAGTGGAGGCCTGCGCCAACGGACGATCATTGCAATGGCCTTGGTCTGTCAACCCAAGTTGTTGATCGCCGATGAACCAACAACCGCGCTTGATGTGACCATCCAAGCCCAAATCCTGCAACTCATGCGGGATTTACAGACCGAGTTTGAAATGTCGATCCTGCTAATTACACATGATCTTGGTGTTGTTGCAGAAATGGCAGATCAAGTGGCAGTCATGTACATGGGGCGAATTGTCGAGCAGGCCGAAATGACTAACCTGTTTACGAATCCGCAGCATCCATACACTCAGGCTTTACTCGAGTCTATCCCAAGACGCGGGAAACAACCAAAAACGGAACTCAAGGTCATTGCCGGATCTGTTCCCAATCCATTTGAGCAAATAACCGGCTGTCCGTTCCATCCGCGCTGCGAAGAGTTTTCAGATGGACGTTGTAATCAAGGCGATCCTCCCATACTATCCCAACTTGGAACCAATCAGCATGTAGCTTGCTTCATTCGAGAGAAAGACAAAATCCAGTGAACGAAGAGCCTCTTTTACAGGTTAGAAATCTGAAGAAGTACTTTCCTATCAAGCAAGGGTTCTTCAATCAGGTGGTTGGACAGATCCGTGCTGTTGATGGGATCAGTTTCGATTTGTATCATGGTGAATGTCTGGGATTGGTCGGTGAGAGCGGGTCTGGTAAGACAACCGTTGGACGATCAGTATTGCGGGCATTATCGCCCACCGATGGCCAAGTCCTATTTCGTTTAGATGACCGTTCATATGATCTGGCCACGGCAACAGAAGGAACGTTGAGGCCACTACGGCAACACATGCAGATGATCTTCCAAGACCCTTACTCTTCGTTGAACCCGCGTATGACAGTGTTTGATATTATTGGTGAACCATTGTTGGTTAACGGAGTCTCGGATAAGTCAGAACGAGAACAGCGCGTACAGGAGTTGCTCACTCAAGTTGGTTTAAAACCAGAACATATGCGTCGATATCCGCATGCCTTTAGTGGTGGTCAACGACAAAGAATTGGCATTGCACGAGCCTTAGCTCTACATCCCAAATTGATTGTTGCAGATGAACCAGTATCAGCCCTTGATGTCTCGGTGCAAGCACAGGTGTTAAATCTGTTGCAGGAGTTGCAGGAAAACTTCCAACTGACTTACTTGTTCATCGCTCATGATCTTAGTGTTGTTGGTCATATTTCTGACCGTATTGCTGTCATGTATGCAGGAAAGCTGGTTGAACTTGGAGCTACCGATGAATTGTTCCNTCAACCGAGGCANCCATATACTGAGGCATTGTTAGCNGCGGTTCCNGTTCCTGAACCAAGTCGGGANAGGAANNGGACNCTTCTTTCNGGTGANGTAGCTGATCCGGCAAATTTACCCTCTGGTTGTGTTTTCCANCCCAGATGTCCNTATGCNGAGGANAGATGNAAAACAGAGGTTCCTGAATTTCGAGAAATTGCTACNGGACATCTGGCACGATGCCATTTGGTGGANTAATCCAGCGTAAAGGTAATAGAGAATGAGCCTCAACCAAAAACCGNTTTTCAAAACTTCGTCCAGTCTTTTTTTGAGATTGGGTATTATCTTAGCTGGGCTAGTCTTACTTGTNATTCTTCTAGCACAACTAACNTGGTTTTTAGGTAGATGGGGACAGGAACAANACATCCANCATCTNGAAACCACNCTCGGTACCAACANAGAAGCATCTCNTGNGNCCACCTTGTCGCNAGGTGCGGCTTTTCGTCCGATGACTAANGATGAATTCTGCCANATGGAAGGANGAGTACACACAGTTGGTGAATGGACTAAAGCTCGTATCTTTAACCAATCACCGATGCTAAGANCNGCAGTCGATCCTGTGGAGGATCGACTGCCAAAAAATCCTTTGGTGATTCANCCACCTGATCAAAATGGTCCATACGGCGGCACTTGGCAGCGTTATGGAACCAGCGCACCCGACATCGGNATCTTTCCTGCCCGGTTGGCCTACGACGGNTTAGTTCGCTGGGGACCNATGGCACAGCAGATTTTTCCCAATTTGGCAGTTAAATGGGAAATNACTGATGGAGGAAAGACCTATACATTTTGGCTGAGAGAGGGTGTCCATTGGTCAAATGGNATGCCATTTACTGTCGATGACATCCTGTTTTGGTACAACCATGTGATCATGAATCCCGAACTGACACCGACTATCCCGCGCGAATATCAACGAGATNGTGTACCAATGGAAGTTGAGAAGGTCAATGACCATGTGGTGAAATTCCGTTTCGTCAGCCCTTACGGTCTCTTTCTCAAAGCACTTGCCTCAGGTCGAGGTTACCCGATGGTCGAATATCCAGCCCACTACTTAAAAAAGTTTCATCCGGATTTTATACCTAAGAAACAACTGATGGAGATGACCGAGAAGGAGTCGTTCGATTTCTGGTACCAGCTTTTTGAAGACCGAGCTAGTTGGCAAAACACTGAAGTTCCCAGACTTTGGCCTTGGATNATCAAGGTGCCNCCNCCTGCCCAATTGATTGTTTTTGAACGCAATCCGTATTATTGGAAAGTNGATGGANATGGAAATCAACTACCNTATATCGACCGGATGACATTTGAGATCTACGATACCGAAATCATTAANATGAAAGCTATGAATGGTGAGATTGGAATGCAAGGCCGACATCTCCAATTTGATAATTTCCCCCGGTTCAAAACNAACAGCAAGAATAGAGGNTACAGTGTTCGATTNTGGATTAGTAGTGGTGGAGGTTCTTCACTCTCACTCAATTTAAACCATAAAGATCCTATTCTACGGAAAATATTTGCCGATCGACGTTTCAGAATTGCCTTATCATACGCTATGGACCGTCAGCAACTGAACGAAATTGCCTTTTTTGGTATCGGCCAACCATGTCAGATTTCACCACCTGCCATCTCTCCTTTCTATTCTGAAGCCTACGAGAAAGCCTACATTGAATATCGCCCAGAAGAAGCTAATCGGTTACTGGATGAGATGGGACTAAAAATGAGGAACAAGGCGGGAATTCGTTTAAGACCAGATGGTAAACCGCTGCATATTCGCATTGAAATTGCTTCAGTTTTTTTAAGTACTCCAATGTTCGAACTAATCGCCAAACAATGGACAGACGTGGGTATTAAAACACAGCTCAAATTAGAAGCGAGACAACTGTTCTATACCCGAAAATCNGCTTTGATGCACGATGTCGGCGTGTGGGGGTCAGCGGATGAACTGATTCCGGTCATTGATCCACGCTGGTTTTTTCCCTTTAGTCAGGAATCGATTCAAGGCATCGGGTATGCTAGATGGTTTCTATCTAACGGCAAGCNAGGGATTGTTCCACCAGAAGAGATGATGAAGTGTATGGAATTGTATCAGCAAATCGAACGCATACCCGATCCTACTGAACAAGTACGCCTTTTTCAGCAAATCATCGAGTTAAANCGGCAAAACCTATGGGTCATCGGTACAATTGGCCGAGTGCCGTCGCTCTTTGTGGTCAAGGATACGTTNCGGAATGTNCCAGAAGTGGCGGTTTCGGGATGGATCTTCCGCACACCCGGCANTACCGCGCCAGAATGCTATGCTATTGATCAACNTACGATCGANAATGATGAGGGGNATTAATGTTCAGTCTGATCGTTAAACGCATATTGTGGATGATTCCCACCTTATTGGCAATTTCAATCATTTCCTTTGTCATCATTCAGCTNCCACCTGGAGATTANCTTACCGCTTATATTTCCGCGCTTGGAGAGACAGGCGAAACCGTCGATGCAGATCTGGTAGAAGCACTCCGAAATCGCTACAATCTAGATGAGCCGATTTATGTCCAGTATATTCGTTGGATGAAAGGGCTACTCAAAGGAGANTNGGGAATGTCTTTNGAATGGAACAAGCCAGTCAAAGATCTTATTTTTCAGCGGTTNTTGTTAACAGTTACCATCTCAATTGCGACCCTGTTGTTTGTCTACGCAACGGCTATCCCGATTGGAATCTACTCNGCAGTNAATCAATANTCTTGGGGNGACTATACCTTTACATTTCTAGGCTTTATTGGATTAGCAATCCCTAATTTNTTATTTGCANTAGTTTTAATGTATGTTGCTGACATCGTCTTTGGCCTGAGTGTCGGGGGGCTTTTTTCACCACCTTATCAGAATGAACCNTGGTCACTGGGGAAATTTCTGGATTTGCTTGGNCATTTGTGGATTCCCGTGATTGTATTGGGAACAGCTGGCACTGCTTCATTGATCCGTGTAATGCGAGGTAATCTGTTGGATGAACTGCNGAAACCGTACGTGATCGCGGCNAGAGCGAAGGGGGTACCGAAAGTNAACCTGTTACTGAAATANCCNGTNCGAGTAGCTCTAAANCCTGTCATCAGCAACATCGGCTGGGTGTTACCTAGTATTGTATCAGGTTCAGTCATCACNTCTATTGTGTTGGGTATNCCNACCACAGGNCCACTTCTCTTACGTGCGTTGATGAATCAGGACATGTATCTAGCCGGGAGTATGATCATGATGCTNAGNGNNCTNACCGTANTCGGCACACTAATCTCAGATCTTCTTTTGATTTGGCTGGATCCCCGAATTCGTTACGAAACAAGAGAGAAATAATTTGTATTTCGATTGAAAACAAATGTGAATTCAGGTAGTGTTACGCATGTAATCATTTTTACACCAATCATCTTCAATTCACTATCATTAACTTTGAGAATATGGTTCAATTCAAAATCAGGAGGAATTCATGATTGGCATATCCTACCATGCCGGAGGATTACAGGATCTACCATTAGAAGATGTCATCAAAATTTTAGCTGATACTGGTTATGATGCTATAGAGATGATGTGCGGACCAGACGCACATATCGATTCAAATACTGTCACCGATGAACGTGTACAGCAAGTTAAGAAAATGGTTGATGACCATAATCTGACTGTTTCTGTTGTTAANCCTTATCGAGGTGGAGGGCTCTACCAGTTGGCATTAGAAGATCAGCAGAAAGCTGTCGATCACTATGCGAAACTACAGGATGTTGCCGTTGGACTTGAAGCAGGCGGTGTAAATTTCCTAACTGGTTATGGTGGTGATAAAGGAGATCCGTTTGCATGGAAGCTGTTAATTGACGTTCTTAATCCGATCTGTAAACGTGCTGAAAGTTTAGATATTACTATGAATATCCACAACCACGAAGCTACCACTATTGATGCACCGGATAAGGTGACCTTACTAATTCAGCACGTCGGATCCGACAACCTCAGACTCTTAAACGATATTACTAACTTCTATCACTTAGGCACTGACATTGCGNAGGTTACCTCCCAATTAGCACCATTGACAACACACTGTCACGTGAAGGGTGTCAAAGGGATGTACCCATACAGTACTTTTCTAATTCCAGGTGAAGAAGNCGATGAGCTTGATTTTCATACCTTTGCTGNANCTNTAGGAAAAAGCGGATACAATAAGTATATTTCGGTCGAGACTTTTTCACATATGCGNAAGGAAAAAGTTNAAATCGCTTATAATATGATGGCTNATACACTACGAAATTTNGGGTTACGAAACTNAGAACGNCTTAAGGACAAAAAATGAAAATACTGATTACCGGTATTAATGGTGCAGTTGGGTCAACGNTGGTGACTGGATTAAAAGATAAATACCAACTACGAGGNCTTGATCTTGAATCCAATCCAAATGTTCCGGATACACTTATCGGCAGCGTNGCAGATTTTGATACAGTGTTCACAGCAATACAAGACATGGATGTGGTAATCCATTTAGCTAATAGTGGCAGTGCTGCTATTGGAGAACGGCAACAAAATGCTGGTATTGATCTACTTCCCTCCGAGAATTTTGTTGGAATCTATAATCTACTTGAAGCTGCTCGGCAAAATGGTGTGCGTCGTTTTGTTTATGCTAGTCGGGCAGGTTTGCTTAGTCCATATCCGCAATCTATTTTCCGCACAATCGACATGATGCCTCGACCAGAGAGCTATTATTCGGTCAGTAAAGCTTTCGGGGAGGACTTGGGGTACATGTATACTAGCCAGTCTGAACTCGAGTTTGTAGCTGTACGTATTGGAAATTTTAATCGCGATCGGCCGGAACCTGAACATCCTCACCACCTCGGTCATGCAGATNCNGTTCATTTATTTGAACAAGCNGTCATTCATCCCAACNTCAAATTTGAGATCGTATTNGGTGTATCNGATAGTACTTGGAATCTCTATGATCTGGATCATGGCCGCAANGCAATCGGGTATTATCCCAAACAAAAATCAAATATTGAACCTAATATTTAGTTGGCAAACTTTGAAACTGAATTGAGAAGAANCCNAGGANAAGCAATATGGCCAAATTGAAAGTAGCTGTCGCAGGCTGTGGAGGCCGTGGCCGTGGCCACATGCAAGTTCTGAAACAGTTTGAGGATGTTGACTTAGTCGCAGTATGTGATCCTATCGAGTCTGCAAGGAATCTGGCTAGAGATCAGGTCGGCATTCAAAATTGCTATGACGACTTGGAGAACATGCTGGATACAGAATCGCTGGATGCCGTATTTGTCGCCTCCCCAGCACATCTGAACGCTCAAGTCGCGTTACCATGTTTGGAACGNGGAATTAATACATTACTGGAAAAGCCTCCTGGTATGAGTGTTGTTGAAACCCAAAATTTACGAGANGTGGCTAATCGTACTGGTGTCAAAGCTATGGTCGGATGGGACCGGCGTTTCCATCCAATGATTGTAGAGGCGCGAAAGCAGATCGAAAGCTATGGTGCTGTCACCCAACTAGTTGGTGAATTCCACAAGAGCATTTCCCGCCTTTCTTCCTCCAATAACTTTCCTGAGTTAGTGATGGATAATATGCTATTTGAAACACCAATACACTCAGTTGATATTCTGCGTGCTATTGCCAATTCGAGTGTCGCTGAGGTCCACAGCATTGTACGCCGGGCCATGTCGCCTTATCGAGACGTCCACGGTGCCTTAATTTATTTTGAAAATGGTTGTTTAGTACACTTTATTGCTAACTACACTACTGATAGACGATTAGAACGGTATGAAATCCACGGATATAATATATCCGCTTATCTTGAAGGTATCTCTCAGGGAACCATCTGCTGCGATGGAAAAACCCACGAAATAGAAAAGGGAAACACCAGCAGTACATGGGAACAAAACCGCTATTTCATTAATAGAGTGAAGGACGATCTGCCGATAGATTTACCAGCTGCGAATTTGGATGAAGCGGTCAAAACAATGGCATTAGTTGAAACTATCAAGGCCGGTACACGCGATTAGAATTAAAGATAAAAACTGTTTTCTTAATCCTCAATAGCTCTTCTTTTATATCCATTCGGATAATATGGGTCTTGTTACTGATTCATTTCCGAAATTTTTGCTTTTAAGGGACGATGAACGTATTCATTCAGCACTGCTATTGATCCAAGATCAGATCTATCCTGAGCTACATTAGCATAAGACGCTAAGGCCCAACAGGCAAATTCCAAGGCTATTTTCGCGTGGTAATTCGCTTCAGCTGGTTTTCCGTTGGTTTCAGCTATTGATGCTTGACGAACAGCAAATATCATTTCCAAATAGCCAATACCAAACTCCAAACGACCTATCCAGTAATCGATATACTTTTCTCCCTTCTTCTGTACCTTTTCCCTTGCACGTTTCACTCTTTTTAGTGCCTTTCGATATGTCTAACGTACCTCAAACAACTTGGCTTGAAAAGGGTGGTAAATCCTGTGTCGGTCGTGTATATATGTCAAACAGTTCCTGTAAGTAGTCACACAATTGTTCGGCTGCAAAACGCTCCAATTCATGAGCATCTTTACCTATAACTACAGCAACTTTCATGTTGTACCTAACATTCGGTTTAGCCTAAAAGTTTTGGATTTGTCAAACCATAGATGTTATTTCTAACCTGACTATGATCTTCTAATCTGATCGATTTGTTGGGAGTTTTCTGGTGAAACCAGTTATTATGAATCTCACAGTCTTGTTCAGGTTTACCCCGAATTACGATCGCTGTTTCGGGACACCGGAAAGTATTGTGATGAATCTTGAGCCAAGTACCCGCAATATTGGTATTGTCTTGCCGATCACGTCCACCATGCATATCAAAACAATGGCTCAGTGAATGTTTTATCTCAATATTATGCCTAGCTTCATAACCACTATCCGGCCTACCCGTTCCAGCAATTGAGTGCCGGTTATAGTTAAACAGGTTATATTCAATTAATGAAAACGATCGGTCATGACAAATCCCATACCCCAAACCGTTGTATTGATTGTGATGAATAAAATTGTGATGAATGTGGTGGTTACTCCCAGCCTGGAGATTGATAGCCGCATGGCTCCAACCGCCGATCTCACAATTGTCAATTTCTAACTTAAACTGATCGCAGGAAATGCCATCAGAAACCGGGAATTTGTAGTAATACTGATGACCTCTCCTTTCAGCGAACGATCGATGATGGTGTTCCAAGCATGGATCGGGATTTGGGCCACCGAGGCGCAATCCCGTAATCCGAACATTAGGCCCCATAGCTCGAATCAATGGTCTGGTAGCAAAACTATTACTGAATATCATCCCGCCTTTGGCTCCGTCTTCTCCACGATTGCTGGCTAAAGTCACCTCNTCNGGTANTTCAAGGACCANATTTTCAACATGGACTCGTATAGTACAATCGATCTTTGCTTTACCATGAAGATANACAATATCACCAGNTCTNGCATTTTTTAAGGCATCAGANAATGCATCCAAACTTGTGACNGGATCTTGGGTTGGCTNAACTAGATTGGCATAACCAATTCCTCCGCCAATTGGACCNGATGTATTCGGTTTNGCACCATATACATCGCCATGAATCTCCCTCCAAGTCTGTTTCAGCTTNGGNTGTTTGGCATTGAACANTTATTAAGTCCNTAACAGGAGAATGTGTCTATNGAGATAAGGTTACTCAAATATTTGAGCGGCTCGCAACCGATGACCTTTGGCAAAGTAAATGTCCNNACCCACTATCGGCCCGGCGATACTGAAACCATCTTCTTCAACAATCAATTCTTCTATAGCTAGCGAATTCGGATCTAAACGATAAACACAAGATGTGGTAAAACCATAGATTTTNCCATCCGGACCATTTTGCAATCCTAAATCAAGTGGNCTGCCATTTGGAATTGAAAGAAGATCTGTAAATTCTCTGNCTTCCGGATCAAAGACAAAAATTTCAGCCGGTTGGNTNCCNCCATGTACGGTNCCATAAAGCCTGCCATCGNANCCAGTTAACAAAGCATTGAACACGGACACCGNCCGGTCAAGTGTCCCTTCCCAGATTTTTTTTTCAGCCTGATAGTTCCATAAAAAAAGAACTGCCTGNTCGACTTTTGGACGTGTTCCACTTCCTCCAAAAATACTGGTGCCAACTGCAATCAATTGCATTTTTTCTAAATGGGCTAGTGTATAGCAACTGGCATCTCCACAGATTTGGTAGTATGCCTTTCTGTTTCCAGTCTGTGGNTCATAATAAGTCAACGGTCCTCCCCACCTCCCGTAATCAGGTAATGAGGCTAGCCAGACNCGNCCAAGTGGACCAGCTAACGTTGATCTTGGNCGATAAGAGATATCATCCATACGCCCCAAATCCTGCGGGTTGCTCTCTGGTTGATCTCCAAAATGGTAAGGGCGATTTGGATCATAAACAGAAACCTTGGCAGCTGGATACGAAGANATGTAGAGATTTCTACCAAGGTTGGCCATTGAATATGCTTCCCCAGTTGCAGAGGAACATCGCCCTAAATCAACCAATTGTGCCTTTTNNCGATCGTANCGAAACAGATGGAGNGGNAAGATACTGGAACCATAAATACANCCATCCGCCCCCTCATGGAGNTAAAAAACATCACTACCACTGACTTTATAGTCCAANTNNAAAACTCGTGAATTCCCATCCGGTGCGGTAATTTTCAGTTCACGATAAATTTGATCNCNCGCATCGGCAAAACCAAAAGTACTTCCGTCAGGAAGAGTCGGTTGAGATAAAGGATTCACTATCTCATTGACTGGAACAGCTTGNTCTGCAACAATTNGAAAATCACCCAAACTGGATATGATATAAAGGTTCCCGTCTTCCCCTTTCTGTAAGTCAATGGTGTCTTCCCCNTNTGTTGTGACTGGCCCAACTACTTTTTTATTACCAGTTTGGGGATCAAATAGGACAACATGCGGCTGTGTTTGCCGAATTAAGCATGCAACAGTTCCATCTTCGTTCACCAANGGATAGTTGTACATATCNACNTCNTCCATTCGTCCGTAGCGNATGAATGTATTAGTTTGGNGATCATAACAGGCTANATCTGCTGTGCCNTAACTGCCAATCCATAGACGACCTTCAGCATCTTGGTCAATGCGGCAAGGAAATGTTGCCTTACCTGGATTAATTTCNCCCAAGTCACTTANTGTGTTCGNNTTGGGATCAAAACAGAGCAAATGTCCCGCATAGGCCGCTCCAATGTAGAGTTTCCCTTCACGGCTCATGTACGTAGCCGTCGGATAATTTGAGTTTGGCACTTTGGATAAGAACTGNTGTAGGTTTCCAGTGATTGGATCAATCTGTAAAACAAATAAATTATCTGCCTGCTGCCCCATGGTTGCGTAGAGGCAAGGCTGTTCAGATTCTCCATGTCCTGGATGCAGTCGCACCCAGTTGACAGATTTGACTGGAATACCAATTTCACGAATTGGTGACTCATTCATCTTTATTACCTCCTTTGCTCTGACTTTGGCTACNCCGGTTTGAAAAGCTATGATCCCNATAATGGCAAAAAANATTCNAACCAATTNCATGANCTTTTTCTGATTTTATTTGAATTAACAGTAAAACATTTCTCTCAATAACTAGCTAGGAAAATACAGATAGAATTAATTGTTAATAGTAGGAAAATTATCATAGTTGATCCATGGGCGAAAGCTGCATAATCATCTTGCGTTCATAAATCAAGATTACGTGTATTTATGATTATATAAAAAAAACGATTAGGGTGTAGGCTAGAATAAGCTAGGTTCTAGACAATGCCGAGAGGGAATTTAGAAAACAACTAATTAAGGAAGGAAACCAAAACCATCAGGTTGATTCTGGGTTAGATAGCAAGTTACGAAAAAAACGAGAAATCAGATTAGATACCTACAGGAAAGATTAAGATAAAAGGAAAGATGTAAAATATGGGAAACTTATGCTCTGCAGGACAAAATACTACTCAACAAACGAAATAGACCGCCCAGCCAACCCACAAAACTCTAAAAGCGCCAAGGCAAAGAACCCCTAGATTGGGGTTACAATCTAGGCAAAACAAAAAATTAAACTAGCGCATTAACGAGTAGTCCTCCACCCCCAGCAAAAGCCATTGATAAACCCTGCGTGGACGTCCCAGCAGAAGAGACAGCCGCAGGAGCAGATACAGACATAGCCGCATTTGCAGATGAACCTGCAGAAGTGGTCGAAACTGAACCCATAGCAGAAGAGGCAGACGTTCCAGTACTTGTTGTTGTTATTGTACCTGTGACACTCGTTGAAGCTGAAGTTGCTGAAGCTGCACCAGCTGTCATCCCAGCAGAGGTCCCCATACCAACTGAACTTGCCGAGGCTGATCCTGCAGTCATCCCAGCAGCGGCTCCCATGCCGACAGCACCAACTTCTGACATTTTTGATCCCTTTCAATCTTCACATTGATTCTAATATCCGAGGATTATAACATGGGTAAAATAAAAATGCAACTGCTAAGAAAAAATATTGAGGAATTTTTTTATGCAGTCGATTGTTAAGTGCTCTCACCTGTTTACGCTGAGTTGAGATCAAGAGAATACATAGTTTTTTCCACAGATAGACTATACTAATTCAACACCATTTGAGTCAGATAGTGTCGGGTTCCGTACTTGGTATTCCCGTGCTTACGTCCACCAATTCACTGTCACATTGCTAGACATTTGTTAATAATTTGATGATCAACAAGTCTAATGCGCCCTATTTCAAAATGGCAACACGCTAAAAGCCGAACAGGCTCTGAAGATCGGAAATTTTCCACGACTTCTTGGAGACCAGTACTGATTGGATTAATACTTATTCCAATTAATAGTTTTGGAATATTATTAATGCGGATCAGTCCAACCTTTTCAGTTCCGTTTTACAATGTGATTTTATTTCTCCTAATACTTATAATTGCTAACGGTTTGTGGCGAAAATTTCGATTAAAATCAGTCCTCAGCCCTTCTGAACTGTGCGTAATCTACGTTATGTTATCCTGCTCGACGGCACTGACCTGCAATCATCTACTTACCGAGTTGATTCCTATTATTGGGCATGCGGCTTGGTATGCAACAACTGAAAATGAATGGAGATCCCTGTTTTTTAGATACCTTCCAAATTGGCTGACAATCAACGATATTCGGATCCTACGGGGGTATTATGAAGGAGGCTCAAATTTCCATGTAGAAAATCACATCAGGGGCTGGTTATTTCCAATCATTTGCTGGACCACTTTTTTAACTGCCTTGGTGTGGGTGATGTTATGTATCAACGTTATCATTAGAATTCAATGGACTCATAGTGAAAGGCTCGCTTACCCGGTTATTGAACTGCCACGGGAAATGGTAGTTCCGAATAATCCAATATTCCGAAATCAACTGTTTTGGCTCGGAGTCCTAATAGCAACAACCATTACAATGATCAATGGTTTGCACGAGATTTTTCCGGCCATTCCAGGTATTCCCACTAAGCGACGCAACATCAATTATCTACTGACCACTCCCCCATGGGACGCCCTTAAAAGTTACGGTTATATTACAGTATCCTTTTATCCATTTATGATTGGTCTTGGATTTCTGATGCCATTGGATTTGTCTTTCTCATGCTGGTTTTTTTTCGTTGTCAGTAAAATCACACTTATCTTTACCACTATGGCAGGCTGGCAGTCACGTCCACGTATGCCTTTCTATGACGAACAGGCATTTGGAGCCTTTCTTAGCATTTGTGTATTCGTCATGTGGAGTTCAAGACAACATCTTCACCAAATAGTTTTGAAAGTTTTTAGGCAATCAAGGGTTGATGACAGTATGGAACCAATGTCATATCGTACTGCATGTTGGGGAGCGATTGGCGGACTAATTTTTCTTATTTTCTTCTCTGTTAAAGCAGGCATGGCATTGTGGTTGGTTTGCCTGCTGTTTGCAATTTACTTTGCGCTTTCAGTATCGGTAACTCGATTACGGGCAGAATTGGGATTTCCCGCACATAGCCTGTGGCATGCAACTCCCTATTTTGTTCTGCTTCCTACTATCGGATCAGCCAAAATTGACCCTAGGAGTTCAACAATATTTGCTATCTACCGCTGGTTCAACTTCGACTGGGCAAGCCATCCAATGCCACATCAACTTGAGGGATTCAAATTTGCTGATCATACAAACACAAAGCAGACAAAACTGACACTGGCCATTATGATAGCTACAGTTGTTGGCACTCTTAGTTTTTTTTGGCTGTGGCTGTATCTCATTTACAAAGAAGGTGCGCAGTCGTTTCGATTTAACCAACACACCAATTTCTATGGTGGAGTGGCTTTTCAGCAACTACAACAACGCCTCTATCAGCGATTACCTTCTGATTATCTGGGATTAACGTTCATTGGTCTCGGATTTTGTTTTGCGACTTTTTTAGCCTTCATGAGAAGACGCTTCATTTGGTGGCAGTTCCATCCACTTGGGTATGCCATGATTAGTGATTGGGCAACACTCAGCATCTGGACATGTCTGCTAATTAGCTCTGTCATAAAATGGTTTGTACTCAAATGGATGGGGCTATCTGGGTATCGGCGTATAATTCCATTTTTCCTCGGTATTATCTTGGGGGAAATGGCAGTTGGCGGAATTTGGGCAATTACCGCCGTTTGGAGCGGTGAATCAATATACCGGTTTTGGCCATAGTCAGCCTATCCCGTAAAATATAGACATCTTCTTATGACTCTAACCCACAATCGAGCCTATTGCAGATTTTCTTTAAAAAAACTGATCGCAGGTGCAAGGTCGACCTCGTGTTCACCTTCAAAGTAATCAAGCTCCAGTTTTGAAGAATGACCTGAAGCACTATAAACTTGCTTCAGATGGCTAAATGCTTTCTTAGCATCAGTATCGATAAAACAAGTATCATCAGAAGCAACTTGCACCATACAGGAACGAGGAGCGATTAAGCCGGCAACATCAGCTATTTTGCCAAATTGCTTCAATCCAAACATAAACTGGGAACCACAGGTGTTTCCACGGCCACGATCGCCTAGAGCATCTTCCAATGTACTCAGATAACACACAATTACAGCTGCTTTTATCCGTTGATCTATAGCAGAGACATATGTTGTCATTGTTCCCCCGAATGAACATCCCATGCAACCAATACGTTTTTTGTCAACGTCAACCCGAGATTGTAAGTAATCTAGACACCGTTGAGCATCGCAAATATTAAGTTGTAGTAGCTGATACCCAAAATAACCGAAGGCGAAGTAGGCTACGTTACAACCGTCTCGATTAGAACGACGAACCCATTCATCTCGATCTCTGCGTTCTCCAAAACAACGCCAATCAGGAGATATGGTAATAAAACCGTTCAGTGTTAACTCGACTGCGAACTGTTTTTGGTAGTCTTCCTTCAACCCAACAAGAGGATCTTTACCCATACCGTGCCCATGTGAGCAGAGTACTGCTGGACATTTATTCCTTTGGCTCGCTTTGTCAGGAATAAGAACATAGGCAGGAATGGAGGAAAAGGAATCGGGGTTAAAGATAATTTTTTCACGAATATACCCATCCATCTTTGTATGTTCTAGGATTTCAACTTCTTGTGGAACTCGCTCAGGTTTGGGGCCAAGATTTTTGATCAACGTGCGTCGAAACGTCTTGCGCCAACTCCGATGTTCTTCTTCAGAGGTTCCGTCAAAACTTAGAGTAGAAGGTTGGCTTAAAAGCTGATGGACGCTACTTTCAGCGGTTAAAAACCGAGATGCTGTCTCTGACATTGTTTTACCTCATTTGTAATTAAAATCGATTAATTCCTATTTTTAAAATGGTGCTCCCATTTTTTTGTTGATCAGTAGTTTTTTTGCCTGTTAAAGTATGAGATAATGCGCTGGTTATCTGTTAAACTTGGTAATTGTAAGATACACCGTACACTATCCCTACTTCAATACCACCAACTTAGAATAGCATTTAGGTAAAAACACCGGAATCATTTTTCTAATTGGTGATTTAAATAGGTTTGGTTTGATCTATAAATTAACCCAGAGAACTGATATAATCTTCGTTATTATGACAAGTGTTTTGAATCATTTTTCTTGGAATTCTTATAGCATAATCTGAGTTGTTCCTTTCCTACAAGAAACCTTGGTTTTACATGTGGAACCCTGAAAATGCAACAAGGAAGTCAGATTTTATTAAATATCATGGACGTGAATCTCAGGACATTTGGTTTCTGAACCAACTGTTGTTCAAGGGTACAATTTGAGATTAGTATATTTCAACGGTCTGATTTATCAATTAATTTGCCAATTACAAGGGAGAAGATAAGTTTCATGCCTAACTTCAAGCCAGTTAAAGTAGTAATTGTTGGTTGTGGAATGATTGCTGAAGTCGGATATCAACCTCGATGTCAAGCTTATCCGCAAAAAATTGAACTTGTCGGTTATTACGATCAAGATATTAATCGAGCTAAGTTATTAGCCGAAAAAGGTGGTGGTAAAGTTTACCACTCACTTGATGAAGTTCTGAATGATCCCGGCGTTGAAGGCATTATTAATCTTACGATTCATACTAGTCATTATCCGGTATCTTTAGCGGGACTGAAGGCAGGAAAACACGTCTATTCGGAAAAGCCAGTTGCGTTACGGGTAGAAGAAGCGGATGAAATGGTAGAGACAGCCGATCAAATGAATGTAAAATTCGCTTGTGCTCCAGTGGCTATGCTTGGATACGTTCAACAAAGTGTTTGGGGAAGAATTCGCAATGGTGAGATAGGGGAAGTGGTGTCAGCTATGGGAAATTTCGGTGGACCTCTGGAGTATTGGCACCCCAATGCAGATCTGTTTATGATGGAAGGTGTTGGCCCTTTCAAAGATGTTGCCCCCTATCCACTAACAGCTATGACAACTATGATAGGTCCAGTAAAACGAGTCTACGGACTAGCCCGAATTACTATTCCTGAACGCATGTTGCACGCAGGCAGTCGAGCTGGTAGCAAGTACCAAGTTACCGAAAAAGACCATGGTATTGGTCTGTTGGAATTCGAAAGTGGGGCTTACGGTTTACTGTATCATAGTTGGACGGCACGGTCTGAATTGCCAGCTTATGAAATCCACGGGACAAAAGGTTGCTTTTCTATTCAAGCTCACGATGACGGCCGTGGAATACAAAAATCCACTCCAACAAATGGTTGGGAGAGCGAAGATTCTCCAGAGAAAGCCTATACTGGCTTGGATTGGGGAAAAGGACCATCTGACTTTGCTGATGCTATTCGGCATGACCGACCGGTTCGCTGTTCAGGCAAACATGCTAGGCACGTGCTGGAGATTTGTGAACGTGTCTTTGAAGCTGCTGACAAGGGGATCCCCGTTGAAGTTAAGAGCCGATTCCCTGCACCAATACCGGTTGGAGATCCTACGCCGTGGAGTTGAACTTTGGTGTAAAAAACTGATCAAGGCCAATAACTTCCGTTGATTAATAAGATTCCAATCAAATGACTTTAGTTTATATCCAATACTATTTTAGTCTTGAGGACTGCTCCAATGACTTTTACTATGAATAAGATCCAAATGGAACTTGAAGGCAAATACCTCGGTTCTTTAAGAGATAGTAACGAATTACTGTCTGACCGTAAGGCCTTACGTCAAAGGATGGAAGAAGACGGCTATCTACTTATCAGGCGCTTGCACGATATACAAAACGTGCAAGCTGCCCGAAAATTCCTACTAGAAAAATTACACGAGAATCAACAAATCGATGGTTCCTACCCCTTATCAAAAGGCGTAGCAGCTGACGGGAAACGTGGAATGTTCATGGGAGGAAACAAGTCGATAACACATCATCCAGCCTTTTTGAATTTGGTAGAATCTAGAGAAATCATGGATTTTTACCAACACTACTTTGGTGAAAAAGTGATGACTTATGACTACAAATGGTTACGTGTCGTTGGTCCAGGAAGCTTCACTGGGGCTCACTACGACATCGTTTATATGGGCCGCGGTACTCCGAACGTGTTAACTTGCTGGACACCTATCGGGGATATCCCCTTGAAAATGGGGCCTTTGGCTATTCTTGTTGGGTCACATCGCTTTGAACACATGAAGGAAACTTATGGTCAGATGGATGTTGATCGCGATCATGTAACAGGCTGGTTTTCAAATAATCCCATTGAATTGGTTAATCAACATGGCGGACAATGGCAAACCAACTCCTTTAAGATGGGGGATGTGCTAATTTTCAGCATGTTCACTATGCACGCATCTTTGGACAATATGACCAGCCGCTTCCGGTTAAGCACCGACACGCGTTACCAACGTGCCGATGAACCGGTTGACGAACGCTGGATTGGTAAAGACCCTAAAGCGCATTATGCATGGATGAAAGGGGAAACAATTCCCATGGAAAAAATGCGGAAACAATGGGAAGTCTAATATGCTTTTAGTAATCTAAATCAATTGGTTTGATGAGCTTTAAAGGTTTGTTTCTGGGTTCCTAATTTTTCAATTGACAACTCAACGACATCACCATTTCTCAAAAACTGAGGCGGGGTCATACCAGCTCCTACTCCTGCAGGTGTTCCTGTCGATAAAACATCACCGGCTTCCAATAACATGAATTGAGAGAGATAGTGGACGAGAAAACTGGGACTGAAGATCATGTTCTTTGTGTTGCCGTTTTGCTTGATTTCTCCATTGACCTTCAGTTCCATGGCTAAATTATTAGCATCTCCAATGTCGGATGCAGGGTGCAAGTACGGTCCAAGCGGGTTAAAAGTTGGGCATGATTTCCCTTTGGTCCACTGGCCTTCACGTTCCAGTTGAAATGCTCTCTCGGAAACGTCTTGCGAAATGCAGTAACCGGCAATATAGTCTTCAGCCTCTTCTACCGAATCAAGATATAACGCATCCTGGCCAATGACAACTCCAAGTTCCACTTCCCAATCCGTTTTTCGGCTACCTCTAGGAATGATAACATCATCGTAAGGCCCAATCACTGCATTCGATACCTTTTGAAAAATAACAGGTTCGGGAGGTGGTTCCATTCCAGACTCTTCAGCATGATCAGAATAGTTCAATCCAATGCACATTAAAGTGCCGGGACGAGCGACACAGGAACCATAACGAATTCCGTCTGGGACATCTGGTAGACTTCCTCCTCCATCATCTACAAGAGATTTTAATGCTTCTAGCCCATTATTGTTGAAAAACTCTCGATTCCAATCTGTGAAATGAGCTGAGCAGTCTTTTTTGGCCTTACCAATTACTACTCCTGGTTTTTCCTGATCTTTTTCCCCAAATCTAAAAAGCAACATAACATGTAATCCTTTCTACAAAAATATTATTTAAATACTCAACTTTAATTTTCTACTCTATCGATAAATTGTTCGCCGATACTGCTCTATCATCAATTTCTAACAAACCAAATCAAGTAAAAATGACCAGAGGACTTTGTCCCACTTCAATCACACAATAAGTTGTTGCCAAAAATGTGCCGTCGAGGAGCAGTTCTAATCCGGAATATCCGGTATCCCTAGGGCACTTTTGTTACTAGGAGACGAACTCGGTATTGACCTTCATGTCCATTAACAATGTCTCCGTATTCTCCAATCCAAGCGACGGAGGCGCCTTTAGTCAAACTTTGATGCGCCATGTCGCGGCAAGGTAGTGACCAATCTGCCACCGCCCGCATATTGAGGCATATGACTATCACCAGTAAGTGATCCAGGCAATTCACCTTCAGCGGAAACCACTTGCCAAATCCAGATATGGGCTTGGGATGAGGTGCCATAAATTGATTACAAAATGTTAGATGCCGATTACCGGAAACGGGAATAATGTTGTTAGCAGCATCGTGGCAGTGAGTGTAAACCGTTCAATTGAAAAGGTGACCATGTCTGACTTTTATCCAAGGACATTGACTGACGCATGATTCCTCCACCTGAGGAAAGAACAATGAATTCTAATCAACGCTAGGAAGCGTTGGCAATTTAGGTTTAACAGCGCGATGGTCTGTTCGCTTAGCCTTTTCCGTGGTGCGGAACTCACGTATGAAACCCAGAAGATTTTCAGCTGCTGCGTCAACAATATCCTTGCCCTTTTCTTTAGTGGCAAGGGTCGCAGCACCGGAGACACCATGTGGGGTTGCGCCACTAGTCCATTGCACAACTTTAACAGGCCCCCAACCTTTTGTCAAGTCAACGGAAGTAAAAGCCGATCCTTCCTTTCCCGCGGCTCCACCGTAATGATCAACCGCTTTTTCCATTTGTACTCGAGATGCGTCTAGGTAAAGATACGCGGAGGTTTCTAACTCACAGGCGTGTGCCGCACCACCAGCACCTGATTCCCGAATTTCTTCAAACACCTCAACCACAAGATTTGTCCACATCGTGGAAGCAAACAGTGCATCTGTTTCAATCGTCGCTCGTCGGGCAATAAATTCACATAAATGCTCGTTGGAACCGTGGCCATCGACAATCAGGATACGATCAAATCCCGCATGGGCCACGCTTTTGCATACATCAAGGCAGTACTCGATGAAATGATCGTAATGCACATTTATGGTTCCAGGAAAATCGAGGGCGTGTTCATTATAACCATAAGGAATCGTTGGCATCACAAGTATTTCACGAGGAGCTTGTTTGGCTGCTTCGAGGCACACACTACGTGCCAGAAAATTATCCACGTCAAGCGGAAGATGATGACCATGCTGTTCGGTACTTCCTATAGGTAGAAGTATCACTTTCTTGGCTTTGACAGCTTCATTGATCTCCGACCACGTTAAAGAATCATATAGGTATTGATCTAATGAACTCATATTTTTCTCAGTATTCAAATTGGCAGGCATTCACCGACATACAGAGGTGACTGGCTATAAATTTTCTTGGTAAAACTATAAATCACTACCGAATAATTTGTCAATTTCATACAAACGTTTCACCTTGCCCTGTTCCTAGACGCTTAATAACAATTGCTGATTGTTATCTTCAGGATCCAACTCGGTTTCTAACACTTCTCGCACATGCCGTTCAAGCCGATCTAAATCCCAATTTCCTTGATCCCGAATAATTGAGCGAAGCAACGAGGGAATACCGGATATACTGTCCAAGAGATCTTTTAACAGTTCCGTATGTTCTCGTATTTGGACAATCTCATCCGGACTCCGAGTCAAGTCACGCAAAATAGCACCTTCTCCCCTGGAAGCGATTATTGGGTTACTAAATCCTTCAATATATACGTTAGTTCGTTTCCCCGGCCCACGTTCTTCTTCAATCGGTTCTAAACCTATAATTGATTCCGAACGGAAATATTTACCATAACCTAACTGTATCATAACGCCTGGTTCAACTTTCATTGACTTAATCCTTTCTGTTTGCCAGTTTGAGTAAAATCATTATAGAACAGGATCGGAACCGCTTCAACCATATTTACAGTCAATAACCTCTTGGTTCAAACACAAATGGCATAGAGCCGATTCTCGGCAGGCAATGTTAACAATTGGGAGTAATGGAGAACCTGTATCGTTTCATCTTCACCAACTGGAGTGGGACTTTCAATCACGAAATCGGCAAAGTCTGGAACATTAAAAGCCACGAAGGCCAACTGTATGCTATCTACATATCTCGGGTAATGTTTACTTAGGTCAGGCAAAGCGATCGGCCCGGTATCGATTTGGTAAAAATTACTTTTTCGGTTGGTATTGAGAGTCTTAACCGGACATTCAATAATAGCTCGTAATTTTGTTTTCTGATTCCAAATCTCCGTTTGTGAAACAATAGGGTCAAACTTGTATGTGGATTGACGAACAGTTCGGTTGCTCGTCAATTCTTTGATTTCCTGACCCTCAATCAAATGGTACTTTTGCCCATTCCACATTTCTTTAACCGGCAGACAGCTTTTATATTCGGAAGTTAAATGGGCTTTCCTCCGAAAAATAATACCGTCGTCAGGCCCAAAAACAGGGAGAAAATCGTAGTTGTCTTGGTTAAACAGATTTTTCTCGGCAAAAGTGTTTTCGCTTTTACAGGATCCTGCTTGAATGTAATCTTTACACTTACCAGTTTCTTCGTCAATGATGCGGGTGCGAGACTCAACCCAGAATCGAACCTCGTTTCCCGGCCCGTTGCCAATTAAAAATGAACGTCCATAGTCGAGAGGTACCATGATTTATTTCCTCAATTTTTAAAATCGCTACAATATATGGAGACAATAGATATTCAACAATTTTGTCACTTTAAGAGGGTTAAGGTCAATGAAAAAACTTCCATTCCGTTAAACTGGATTTAGTTAAGGCTTACGTATTTGCGGTAGGCTAAAATTTCGAGTTAAGATATTCCTTCATGAAAACAAAGAAATTGACATCATCAACCTGTTAAACAGTTGGTAGTGTAAGAAATGTTCATGCTATTCGATTACTAAATTGATTTAATTAACGACCAAAAAACTGGACTAGACTGGATGTAGGCTAGTTATGGAAATTGTCCACGGGATTGAGGCTCCGCACTCCAGCATTCAGGACTCACATCTTGCATCCAATGCCGCAACACTAACTAAGAATCAGGTTTTGCCACAGAACATAGTGCGATGGATGTTAGCCCAACATAAAAACAATAATATCAAAACTTCCAGAATTAACAATGATCTAATTGACAGGTTTCATACTCTTTGCAGTTGGATGGACTTGCAGCATACCCAGATCAAAGGAAAAAACTAAAACAAAAAAAGCCCCGAATGGAGGCTTTTTTTGAAGTCTTTTTTTAAACTAACGCATTTTAAGCGTTGCCCAGGCTGTGGAAAGGTTAGTGTTAATAACCGACTATCTTGGAGTTTTGAGCTCTGCCCAAAGTAAAGGAAGTTTATCTTGAACCTGAACGACGTAAGCTTGGCCAATTTCATGTTCCGCTGATTCGGTCCAATCTATGGCCCACCCGTTGGCTTCGCCCTCTTGAAAAGCAGCGATGCTAATAGTTTGTCCAACTTTAAATGAACCAGCGTACTTACCAAAATCCTTAAATGGAATGGCTAACTCCAACGAATCTCCGTTATTTTTCCATTCAAAATCTTTGGACAGGATTTCCTCCGTTTCGAGATGAAGAGCATAGTTACTTCCAAACTCAACCTGTCCTTTATCCCGTCCTATTTGAATATAAAATTCCGAACCAATCGGTCTTTTGACTTTAGTAGGCTTGCCTTCATATTCTTTATTTGATATTCCTGTATTAACTTTATTGTCAACATCAATCAGCACATGATAGTAGTATCGTTTTCCATCAAGTGGTGTGATTTCACCGTAGGCAACCTGTAGGAAACAGAAAGTATTACCATTAGTTGCAACCTTCAATGCTTTGTAATCGCCGCTGGGATTGTTGGCTTGATCTTCTGGATCTTCTACTGAAACTGGGATTTTTTCCCAATCTTTAAAGTTGCCATCGATTACAATATCATCTGCTTCGACGGCGAAGGCCTGTATGGATAAAACAGCGCTCAAAACACACAATATCAACAACATGAACCTAATTCCCATTACCCCTCCCAAGATATAGAATACAGCATACCATATAGAGCAGATCAAATAGAACGGAAAAACAAACGAAATTAGCTTTTTGAAATATAGTCAACAAAATTTTGAATTGAACATGGCCTTAACATAAAAAACGAGTACAATTTAGATTGGTTGAAGCGGAGGAAAAGCCTGCATTCATTGTGGTTTTCCCAATCAAGGTGAAACTGAATCCCATCACACTTCATATGCACTTTGAACGTACCACTTTTCCCTTTATGATGTTTCTTGTTATTCTTTAAAAAGAGGCTTAGACGCCTGAACCATAGATGTCTTTAGCTAAATAGATTATAGCAATACTTCATACGATAGTATCATCTATTGTGGAGTAGACCATTGATTTCATCTGTGATATTATTGGACTGTTTTGACTTGAGTCAGTTTCGTGTCGATTGTATCATCAGCGCAGTTTGGAGAGCAGGTCTCATCATGGAAGAAGAAGGAGCGTATTATGTCAGTGGTTCTAAGCCAAGATGATCTTGACTTCTGGGAAGAAAACGGGTTTGTGGTGATACACAACGCGGTCCCAGATGAGAATTTGGAAGTTGCTGTGAACGCAATTTGGGATTTCTTGGATATAGATGCCCATGATCCTGAAGATTGGTATAAGTACCCACCCAGAATAGGAGGTAAAAATGATTCACCAATTTCTCAAGCCGGTATGGTGGAAATTTATCAGCATCAAGCATTGTGGGATAACCGTCAATATCCGAAGGTGTATCGAGCATTTTCAGAAATATGGGAAACGGACAGACTTTGGGTTTCGCTAGATAGAGCGAACATGAAACCTCCCACTCGTCCCGATAAACCGGAATGGGACAATCGTGGTATGATCCACTGGGATGTAGACACGTCAAAAACACCGATTGCATTTGGTGTACAGGGTGTCTTGTACTTAACTGATACAGCAGAAAATCAAGGAGGGTTCCAGTGTATACCGGGTTTCCATAAACAATTTTACAACTGGGTAAAAACACAACCAGCTGATAGGAATTTCCATAGTCCTGATCTAACAGACTTGGAAGTAAAACCGATTGCTGGCCAAGCTGGCGATTTGTTGATCTGGCATCGGTTACTAGCCCACGGTAATGGATACAACAGATCAAAAGAACCTCGCCTGGCACAGTATATTACTATGTCTCCAGCCAAGGAAGGCAACCAAAATTCACGTCGTCAAAGAATTCAGGCTTGGCAGGAACGGCGACCTACATCGGATTGGCCTGGAGATCCTCGGGAATGGGAACATAAACATGGAACAACCGCTGAATTAACATCATTAGGAAAAAAGCTATTAGGTGCTGAATCTTGGTAGCACCTAAGGCGAATACAAACACAGGTAAAACAAACAGAGAGAAAGTTGGACCAATCTCAAGGAATAAAATATGGATCAGAAAGAATATCTTCTTAATGATCAGCAAATGAAAAATTTCATTCGGGATGGATATGTGACTGTTCAAACTGACCTGCCAGTAGAATTTCATGCAGCTGTTTTTCAACAGACAGAAAATGTATTTGAAATGGAAGGAAATCCTGGCAATAATCTGTTGCCACGAATTCCTATGATTCAGGAAGTATTTGATGATAGGTGGGTTAATGGTGCTTTAACCAGTGTTCTGGGAAAAGATTATTATCTACAGCCTCACCGCCATTGTCATTATAATCCACCGAACAGTAACGGTCAGAACTTGCATCAAGATGGAGGGAAGCGTTGGTCACACTATACACGGTGGCTTCTGGCACTATACTACCCACAAGAAACACCCGAAGAATTGGGGCCAACAGGTATTATTCCGAAAAGTCATTACTATGGTAACAGGGACAGTATTAATGATGAGAATGAGATCCCACTCTGTGGTAAAGCAGGCACGGTAACGATTACCAACTATGATTTGTGGCACCGGGCCATGCCCAATAGCAGCTCTAAAAAGCGTTATATGATGAAATTTCTTTTCGCTCGAATGTCCGAACCGGAAGTTCCTTCATGGAACAATCAGGATACGGAATGGGCATCTGCTGATATATCACAGTCGGATACCGAAAACGATGTAAAAATGTTTCATCAGGTCTGGGAATGGCACTGTGGACAGACAAATGGTAATGGCCATTTTCCTTCCTCTGTTACAATGCCGGATTCCACCAAAATTCGGGAGTTGGTAGAAGTATTAGGACAGGATTCAGAACCCAAATGTATCGATACCGCTTATGCGATCAGTGAATTCGGGGCAAACGCTGTCCCTGCTTTGGTGAAACAGTTAGAAAGTGAATCTGAGGATATACGTCGATACGCTTTTTGCGCTTTGAGTGCTATTGGGAAACCCGCAGTTAGCGCGTTGATAACTGCAACCCAACACCCAGATTGGTGGGTTAGAGCTAGTGCGGCAGAAACTCTCGGTAATATCGGCAACTCCGCGCAGGCAGCCGTCCCATCGTTGATCCGAGCTTTACAAGACGAATCCGAGCAAGTTCGACAATTAGCAGTAGAAGCGTTAGGTACAACTGGCCAACACGACTCAACGGCTGTGCCGGATCTAGCATTGTCACTACAGGATGAAAACGAAAGAGTTCGTCGCAATAGTGTGTTAGCCCTAGCCCGTTTGGGACGATATGCCCATCAGGCAGTTAATGCCCTTCAAATGGTCCTTAACGATGATAATCGATATGTGCGTGGTGATGCAGTTCATGCATTACGACGAATCGACACACCAGAAGCCCGAGAAGTGCTGATTCAATTTTTGCTCAAGTCTCGGTGGTGCCCATTAACATCAAAAGAAAGCGGATATTGATAAGATTATAGATTCTTAAGTTAAAGCTGAACTTAGATCTAAAAGCTGCAGGATTCAACAATGGAAAGAGTCGGTTTTATTGGAATTGGCAACATGGGGCTGAGAATGTCGAAAAATGTCCTAAACGCAGGATATGATTTGACTGCCTATGATGTTAGAGAAGAAGCCTTAACGGAACTAGCAGATTTGAAGGCGCATATAGCGAAATCCCCACGCGAGGTGGGAGAAGCATCAGATATTGTATTTATCATGGTACTCAATGGCCTGCAAGCTAGAGAGNTCGTTTGTGGGAACCGTGGATTACTAACCGGAATGAAGNCTGGCTCTACCATTATTTGTACGTCTACCATCATGCGTTCTGAAATAATNGAAATAGCTAGTGCTGTTGACGATCAAGGTATTTACTTTGTGGATTCTCCTGTAAGCGGTGGTGTCCCAGGAGCTACAGCTGGCACGTTAACCCTAATGGCGGCTACCAACAAAGATGTTCTTGACCAGTGTATGCACATACTGAAAGTTGTAGGCCAAAACATTTATCACGTAGGTGAAGAGATAGGGATGGGGCAAACCGTCAAAGCCGCCTTGTCAGTACTGACCGGAGTTACATATGCGGGTATCTTTGAAGCGCTTATTCTGGGTGTAAAAGCTGGGGTAAAACCNGAAATATTGCATCAAGTGATCAGTACAAGTGTGGTGGGGAGCTTTCTTTTTCGAGACACAACGGAAAATATAATGGATCGAAATTTTACAGGACAAAGTCACATTGGAACGATGGATAAAGATCTGGGAATTGCCANGAGTATGGCAAAGGATNATGGGGTTCCCCTATTTACCACCAGTGTTGCTCATGAACTGTTTCAAGCAGGAAAAACAGTCAACCCTGATGAAGACAACTGGACCATAATTAAGGTTCTGGAAGAGATAGTCGGTGTAGAAGTCAAAAAGACAACCCCCTGAGGACTTTATTTATGCCCAGACAATACAATAGTTGCGTAGCTCTCACTAGTTAATATCCTGAAATTTAAAAAGCTACCATATGATCAACGATAAATTACCAAAACTTTCTGATCAACAAATTACTGAATATTGGCAAAAAGGTCATCTGACTGTAGCTGATGTTTTTGGCGCTCAGACGATATATAATGCGATACAGGACATAGAGGAATGGAGCCGACAGTTCTTATCACAACTCGATGATGATAAGAAGAATTATTTTCTTGAAAAGGACATGCCCGGTCAGTTTCTCAGGAAACTTGATAATCCTGTGTATGAACGAAAAGTATTTCGAAAAATGGCCAGCGATCAAACTTTGGTAGATTTTGTGGAACAATTAATTGGCCAAGGAGTCTGTATCTATTTCAGCCAAATATTCTGTAAATCACCTCTGGGAAGCTCGCCTAAATGTACACACCAAGATAACTTCTATTTCGGACCAGATGATCACAACGGTATGGTAACAGCATGGATTGCGCTTGATGAATCGACTATAGATAACGGTTGCCTCTTCTTTGGTGAAGAAACGCATAAAGGCCCAGTTTATCCCCACATTGCACCGGCAGGTGAACCTTTTAATTTACAGGTTCCAGCGGATATAGCTTCAGAACATTCGATGACACCCGCTCCGGTACCAAGCGGAGGCGTTTCCTTTCATCACGGAAACATATTCCACCAATCTTCGGCTAACCAAAGCAACACATGGCGTCGTGCAGCGGCGTTTCACTACGTCAACCGAAAAACACAACTTGTAACCTCTAGATTGCCCTATGACACTTCCATGGTAGTCCAAATTACGTAATTAGACCTCGGCTGTACTTACAGTGGATTCATTAGGATATTAAGTCTTCCAGCCTAAATAGGAAACATAGATGTCTGTCACCCCTTTTTCGTTTTTTGACGGAGTTGTGAATACTCTGAAAATTCTAACCCATTTCCAGGAAAACGGTTTCGCTATTCTTGAGAATGCGCTAACGCCTGACGACGTAAAGTATGTATATTGACCTTTTCGATCAAGATCGGCAGAAATTGGGTAGCCCAAACTTATGGCATCCTTTTGGTACATACCAAACCAGAAATTGTCATGCACTTGTTACTTCACCAGAGTTCGATAGACTTCTACGTCATGCCAATATTCTCCCTTTCATTGAATTTCGGGAGGATCAACCTGCTTCTCCGAACTCTGTCTCCGTCATATGACACCATACAATGGGGAACCAAATCAAAGTTTTCATCGGGATCGATCACATGGGGAAAAACACCCTCTCCGCATGGATTATATGCAACTGATGGTTTACTTAACGGACGTTAACCAAGAAACGCACTGCTTTTCGCTTTCTCCTGAATCAGCCAATGCTCCTATCCTTAACACGGCAGGTCAATTGGATCGAAACGGCATTGTAGATTGTCATGGGGTGGCTGGTACAGTGGTATTGTTTAATATTGCTGTTCTCCATACAGCAACTGTCCGAGTTACAAAACACGAGCGTAAAACTGTACAGGCATATTATGGTCACCGTTCTCGTACGTTTCTGAGAAATTGTTCCATCATACCACCTAAATTCTAGTACTATCACCCGGATCAGAAAACACGAGAATTTCACGGTAACCTCAACGACACGACAAGAATATTTCTGCCGGCCTTCGAATCTGAACGGGATGAGAGTACAATTGTTGAAAGTGTTTTTGAATAATTGGAGTGGGCTTGATTAAGCGTGCTCCGAGTGACATACTACGCTTCAACCGAGGAAAAGAATTGTCTGTGAAAAACAACATAATGCGCGTAATCTGCGGTCTATTGATACTAGTTTGTATATCTTGGTGTGAACCAGTTTACGCTGAGAAGTTAAATTTGAGTGACAGTCGTATTATCAGCGAAATTGGAGTGGGTGTTTTGGGGAGCATTTCTGGATGGTCAGTTGGTGTCCTGTTTCCCAATATTGCTTCCGTATACTATCCTCATTCTTTCTGGCATCGTGCTAATACGTATCGCCTGACTTTGACAGTTTTCTCTGCACTGACGACATCAACGTCCGTTTATCTTGTTGGAAACACGGGCCAGCAAACTGGCTCTTTTTTAGCCACCCTGACTTGTTCCTCCATAGCGACATGGTTAGCTACTTCAGTTTTGGAGCCGACAAAATTGGCCAAGCTGAATGGTTCTTGGTTAGTTCATGCTGGATCTGTGGCCGGCGCAGTTATCGGTTTCCATTTAAGACGTCAGTCTAGAAAGGAAAGGACGATAACAAAACCAGCGCCGCCAATCCGAGTTAAACTGCTGAAAATTCCTTTTCAAACATAGATAAAAGCCCTAAAGTTTTTTTACTATAATCTTGAATTTAAGTTAAAATTTTATTATGAAAGAGTTTTCCAAAAATTAGTACCATCTTAAGATATTGAAACTAGGAGAATATAATGGAGTACACATTCCACCATATCCATCTTCGTTGCGAGGATGTTGAAGTTGCTGTAGCTTACTACCAAAAGATGTTTGACGGAACAATAACAGAACGAACAGAAGTTCGAGGTCTACCTATTGTTCGTATGAAAGTTGGTGCAGAGAATATCTTTCTATCACCCAAATTTGGTGATATGAACGTTGAGCCTAATAGCGATAATCCACGCTGGGGTGTTTACCAGCTTGCATTTATGGTTGAAGATCTTGATGCAGCTGTAAAAGATTTGCAAGCAAAAGGGGCAGAACTTGAAAATACTAGGCCTAATGGGTTGCCGCTAGCTTTCTTTAAAGGCCCCGACAATGTACAAATTGAACTAGTTGGATCCTCTTAAAGTTACTATTGAGATTGTAGAAGCCGATTTTCGCAGTTTGGGAGAATCAGCTTCTACAATCTTAATTGGGGCTTCGTTCTACCATAATTGGCCTATTGACCAGAAAAATGCCAGTGGCGACGAAGGCAGCGCCCACTAATAACGAAATTGTTATCGGTTCGTGGAAAAAGAGGTGTCCAAAAAGGACTCCCCAAAGCGGCGTAGTGAAAAAGAATGATGACAGGCGACTTGGTGGGTAGCGTTTCAGCACGGAAACCCAAACGATAAAGCAGAACCCAGCCACCACTATCCCTTGGTATGCCAACCCAAGAAACGAGCTATAGGAAAAGCCATAAGCTGCTTTCCCTCCTTCGAAAAACCAACTCAGTACAAAATAGGTAGGAACACCAATCACCATTTGCCCGAAAAGCANTTGAAACTGGTGCATCCGTGACATAAAGCGCTTCAGAAGTATATGGATCATGGCCAGCAAAAAGCCACTCAAAAGAATTATCAGATCACCTAAGTACCTAGTACTTAAATTGGTTNCTGANTTACCATAAAAGATAAAACAGACACCTACAAATGCTACTGCTAAACCAATGGNCTTGAAGGCAGTCAACCGATCGTGCTGAATAAAAAAATGAGCNAGAAGAGCAATAAATAGTGGGTAGGTATTGAGTAATAATGAAGCCCGTCCGACCTCTGTTAGTTTAGTTCCCCAGTTAAATGAGATGATCTGCGCTACAAAAACCATGCCTAGTAGAAATAAACGACTATAGTTTTCTGGCTCAGGTCGTAGTGGGATTCCTCTAATAACAGACCAACCAGCGACAATCATGATACCTATGGTAAAGCGTATGGCAGCAGCAGCAATGGGTTGAAATTCTTGCAGCCCAAATTTTACGGCAGGTGCGTTACCTCCCCATAAAGCAGCCAAAAATAAAACTAGGAGTATTACGTGTTTGGGAATTTGAACGTAAAATTGCTTAGTCATACAAAAAAAAGGCGATCATAGGATTAAACCGGATAGGCTACGGCTACTTCCGTTCAATACTGTGGGACCGTAGCAAATTTTGAAATAGCTGCAAATGTTTGGCATGTGTGTGTTGGTTTCAAACCTGATGCGGCAGAATCTGGTAGTTAAGGCAAAATATCGCCAACATGTCAGCAGACTCATCAATATTCCATTCAACTGGATAAAGTCAGTCACATTTGGTTGTAATGTGAATTGTACCGATATTCCTAGTTGTTGGGATCAGGTTTTTCCGCCAAATGGATATCATCGCTCCCAAGGAAACCTGAAACGGCAAGGACTAATATCGATATAATTTTGATCGCTTGTGCAAGAATGTAGATCGCGGTACCATGGGGACAACCAGAGCCTTCAATCCAGCGATCCTCGCCCGGTGTAACCGCCTGTGCTGTTGTCCTACTTACCAATCAGCCCTCTCCATCAATATTGCTCGCTTACCAAGTGTGGTTACAGCCAAAGTTGATGCTAACTCGTATACACCATCACCAACCAGAGAACGTCTATATCCAATTTGTTCATCCGTTTTAAGACACTTTTTTTGTGGGTTCTCTTCTTTGATTGGTCTTCTGATTATAACTTGGACTCGCAATTTTCTAAACCTTTAAGATTGTCACTGACAACAATTATTGATATAATTAAACGGTGTTCTTTTATAATAGCTGAGATGTAGGGATTAGAATTCAAATTGGCAAAATCAGTTATCCATCATCTTCAACAGTGGGATTCGAATCTATTCATGCGAATCTTCAACATGAATGGCGGGCGGTTGGTTAACAAATCCCTATTCTGGGTCTCCCGAAGTGGTGATGGACACTTGTACATTCTAATTATGTCATTACTACTGGTTTTTCGACCTAATGAATGGAAAATTATCTTTGTTTGTGGTAGTTGTGCTTTTATGGTAGAGCTCTGTCTCTACTTCCTGGTCAAGAAAAAGGTCAAACGCGATCGGCCTTTTGACAGAATCGAAGGAATCAGCTTCTTAATTCAGCCTCCCGATCAATTTAGCTTCCCTTCCGGTCATACTGCTGGTGCGTTCATGGTATCCATCGTCCTAGGCAATTTCTATTCAGTCGTCATGTTCCCAATGCTGGCGTGGGCAACAGTTGTCGGTTTTTCCCGCATATATCTTGGAGTACACTATCCAACAGACGTTCTAGCTGGGACGTTATTGGGCATTGCTAGCGCGATGATAGGTCTTCACTTTATAACCTAAAATGTAATTCGATAAAACGTGGAGATTTCTGATTCTCACCGTTGTCGTGTGTTTTTTGAGGTTGAGTTTTGTGGCCGACAATATAGCAGTGATCGCCAGCATATCAACCCCTGGATCATTACTTACCAAGCTATGTTATACCTGTACCAATTTATTAATCAACTGCAGTTACTTATTTTATTACGGCAAGAACGTTAGCCTGCCCATTGAAGTAAAACAAAAACTACAATCGTGCACCGACGATAAAAACCGCTCATTGCTTGGGGATGAGCGGGAGCCAAAACGGGTTTAATTCCCAGTCATGGAAAGAAGTTCCCGGATCCTACAATTGGGAATCCGTCCAAAACCCAGAACTGACAACAGATATCATTAATAGCTAAACATCGATCAATTAAAGATTAGTACTGAGATAAGTACGCTATCATAATTCATCTAAAAAAACCTGATGGTTTAAACAGTTCTTGGGTGGTAGTGTATTAATTAACCAAACAGTTTAGAGACTAANCATCTGCCTTGGTAAAAGTGGGAATTCTAAATGTTGTCGATTTTTCGCTGAGTAGTAAACAGTGGTTTCTTATTTTCAAGTCATGATTTAGGTTGAAAGGAACTCAATTTGGGTGTTTCTTTGCCGGCATTATTGCTCGGTATTTGTCTGTTGATACTGGTTTGTTTTATTGTTTCGTATGCTGAACTAGTCATTTCCTATATTCAGATCGGTTTTTTACAGTTTCCTCCAGTTGTAATCGGCCTCTTCTTTTTTATTGTTATCATTAATCGCTTAATGCCGCGTCTGAATCAGCGATTGAAGCTTTCCTCGCGTGAGTTGATGCTGATTTACTGCATGATGCTGATTGCTTCTTTAATTTCCTCACGTGGTCTGATGGAAAAATTGATTCCTGCACTAGTGGCGGTCAACTATTTCGCCAACGAGTCTAACAACTGGGCGGATCTCTTTTTCCCTTTTGTTAAGGATTGGCTGGTCCCTTTTGATCCTAACCGGAAATCGGAGCAAAAAACGGTAATTGATTTCTATGAAGGAACAATCGATGCAATCCCATGGGGGGAGTGGGTGTCTCCGTTGCTAGCTTGGGGGGTTGTGGTGTTTCTGGTTTTTTTTGCGTTCCTTTGCTTAGCAACCATCATCAGGAAACAGTGGGTCGAAAACGAGAAATTGTCCTTTCCACTGGTACAGCTGCCATTGGAATTTGCCAACCCAGAACGTCGTTTTTTTAGAAATCGCCTAATGTGGTTGGGTTTTACTCTGCCAACTTTGGTCTTTAGTCTCAATGGACTCCACTCTATTTTCCCACAAGTACCCAGTTTACAACTCAGATATGTTCTCAACGATTATCTGAACGAACGGCCATTTAATGGTATTTTTTACACCCCGATTTTCCTGTCCTTAGCTGGAATTGGTTTTTTCTACCTGTTACCAACACAATTACTGTTTAGTCTGTGGTTCTTTTTTCTGTTAACGCGGATGCAGGATGTAGTTGCTGCCCTATTCGGATTTCGGGTCAGCAACATGCCTTTATATCCAACTCGGCTGNATATCGGTTANCAGATGGCAGGGGCCTATATAGTANTAGTNATCTACTTTGTGTATACCGGTTTCCCCCATTTGAAGGAGGTTTTNCGCGCTGCCTTCANGTGGCATCGAAATNCAAGTAGTGAANTGAAANNTGAAGACGAACTGCTGCCCTATTCAACNGCNGTATGGGGACTGATTCTCAGCCTGCTGGGGGTGGTTCTGTGGATGACCTTTGCNGGAGTAAACCCTGCNTTTGCACTGCTCCAAGTGGTAGTCTACATTGGGGTTGTAGCAATTGTAATGGCCAGAAGNACAGCTGAGGCCGGAATGCTGATGACAGAAACCTCTTTTCGCCCAATTGATATCTANCAGATCTTCGCGGNAAAAAAGACNCTAGGTCCGNCCAGTTTAACGACTCTCTCNTTTTTTGATGCTATTTTCACCCGTGACCAACGTGGATTGATCCTAACTACCTTCCTAGATAGTTTGAAGATTAGCCAGAGTATCAAACTCAATCGGCGGCTCCTGTTGGTTGTTATATCGCTTTCAATTGTTTTAGCCTNTATTTGCGCTGCGTTAATTCATCTCTGGTTGCCTTATCGACAAGGGGGNAATTATATGTACTCTTACGTCTACCGTGCCAATCCCATTTGGGCCTTCCAAGANAACGCCTCCTCCCTAGAAGGACTACAGACAACCTCCAGCCTAACNGCATTAATTTTCTTTATCGTTGGCATTAACGTCGCCACTGGATTGATTGTGATGAGGTCCCTTTATTGGTGGTGGCCGCTTTANCCACTTGGTTATGCTTTATCAGCTTCTTGGTCGTTGATTGTTTTCTGGTTNCCTATTTTGGTGGCGTGGCTGATNAAGACACCGATTTTGAAGTACGGTGGACTCGGNCGNTATATATGGTTGCGTCCATTCTTCCTCGGCTTGATATTTGGCGAGTTCAGCATGGCTGTTGTCTGGACAGCGGTCAGTTGGATATGGGNAGTGCCTGCCCCATTTTTCCCTTGGCCCTAAACCAGATCGCTAGCTATTCGGAAACTGATATAGTTAAGACGATAATGTGGCCGTTGAGCAGCGCGATTGGCGCACCGTCCGCTAAATTTCCCGTTGGAATTCCACGACCCTCCACGGATTACCTTTCGGTTTCCGTCTTGAGCGCCTCTTGGTGCGTGAGAGGGTGCATATCTATAGGTCTGAGGATGAAACCAATCCCAGCACCACTCGTAACAGTTCCCNGCCATGTCGAAACATCCATAGGGACTTATTCCGGACGGATNTTGGTTAACNTCGGTTAATCTTTTTAGCTTGGTGTTGCCGAAATTGCCTTTAGACGGATCCCATTTAGAAATTATTGTGTTGTCAATNAGCTCTGCCCAAGGATATTGTTGACCAACATCACCACGCGCAGCCTTTTCCCATTCTGCTTCAGTGGGTAATCGATAGGTTCCTTTAGTTAATTGGTTCAGCCAATCTAGGAATTTTTTCGCCTCGAACCAACTAATGCCAGTAACCGGAAAGTGTGGCTGGTTAAAACGTGGATCATCCATGTAGNCTGGTGTTTGGTAATTNGTGGCAACCACAAACTGATGATATTGGATGTTGGTGATTGGATACTGCCCTATCAGGTAAGTGGGTAACGTTACTTCTCGCTGTGGTTCTTCCTCTTCCGATTTGCTGCTGTGAGTACCAGGGATGGTTCCCATGAGGAACCCTCCCTCTGCTACCTTCATCAATGGATAATCAATCTGATCAATAACAATGCTTGGTTCTTTCATCTTCCTAGATGGTACTGATAAATTAAGACTTGGTCAAGACCTTTGAGGATTGGGATTGCCGTTGACTGTCAAATTCCTGTAATGTACAATTCGAATTCATGCGGCGGACCATACTCGTTTTCAGTTTATTACTGATTTATCGAACGGCTCTGCCGGAGATCCCTATATCTATTGATGGCCAACTCGTAGTAACAACCATTCAGGTTGGTATCCAAGCGTCGGTAGTAGAGATCTACGCTGCTGAGGAACTTCAGATTTGGATTAAGCAGCTAACCGGCACTAGGCCATCAGTCATCACCACCAGCCAACTGCATGCGACACCTACCCTAATTTCCATCGGTACACCCGAATCCAACCCAGAGGTTAGAAAACGACTGAATCTGCCAATTGACCTAGGCAACGAGGGTTACAGGATCAAAAGCTTTGAGGCTGAAAATAGGATCATTGTCGGTGCCCATTCAGCCAATGGTGTTCTCTACGGCTGCTACCACTTGCTAGAGTTGATGGTGTCCGAGCGAACTGAACTTGCTACAGCCGATTTGGATTTTATCTTTTCTCCGCGTCCCAATTTGGCTCTCTCCTCGGTCGACCAGAGATCACGTCCTTTTTATCCCATTCGAGCTGTGCTGGAAGTCAACGATCCAGATTGGTTGGCACGNCANCGGATCAACATGAGTGGTGGGGAAGGGGTTTGGAACGGAACTGGCATTGATGATGGATTGGGAACAGCCTTTCAATATGTTGACTCAGCACGATTCGAATTGTTTCAAGATCTAACAGGTCAGGAGCGCCGACAAAAGATCGAGACTTTACGGAATCGGTTTGACTTATTGCATCGACGGGGTATCGATTCCTTCCTATTTATGTACGTCACTGGTGAACCAACAGAAGCGCTAATTCGGAACCGTCCCCAGTTGCTAGGGGAACCCGTTCCTTACGGAGGATCAAGGAACGGTGTTAGTTACAAGCCACTCTGCTGGTCTAAACCGGAATTACATCAATTGGTAGCGGATTTGGTAGAAGAAATTGTTGTGACCTACCCCACTTTGTCTGGGTTNCATCTCCGCTGTTGGGGTTACGAAACACGATCCTGCCAAGATTGCCCACAATGCGGAGGACAAAGCGAGTCAGGACAAAAATTGCTGTGGAAACTGATATTNACCATCATCCAAGCTAGTCTAAAAGCTCGTTCCGATTTCAAATTTTATATCTCAGGATACGACAGGTTTTGGTTGAAAGATCCCGATAGTAGTTACGCTGCACGCTTGCCTCGAGGGACGGTCTTCTCGCAAAAATGGGGATATGATGGTGAGCCCACCGACCAACCCAACCTTTCAACTAAGTTNTTGAACAGATTGGGTGNTTTGGAACACCAACTGATTATTTTATCACATGAAGTAGAGGAGGTAATGCCATTATGGATGTTGGAAGGCGACTTGTTCGTTAATGGTGTTCGACGTTTCCCCACCACGCATCAGCAACCCGGATTAGCTGGTTTTACTGTACAGGGAGCAGAAGTAGGGTTGGGTCAGCTAGACCGTTTGCTCAGTGCACGAATCAACTGGAATCCTAAGCTAGATCACCTNCAACTAATGCGCGATTTCTTAACTAACCGTTANCAANTTGAATCGGCCNACCTAATACTGAAATCACTAAGGATTAGTGGTTGGGTNTTATCCAATTACTTCACCGATTATGCGGGAACACTGACTGTTACCGGTCAATACGGTAAAGGGTCTGCGGGTTTTGCNACTCGATTTTGGGATATTATTGGTCAGTCTGCAGTAACTGATATNTTCTCCATTCCAGATGGACAGCAAGCAGATTACGCTGTTAATCGTNTAGCAGGTCTTCTTCCGCAGATGCAAGAAGCCAGTAATTTAGCTAATNTGGGACTAACAAAAATGAACCCAGTCAATGTAGAAACAACATATAACCTGAAGGATACTCAGCGTTTGTTGCAGATGTGGACTGCTTTCTTTGAAAGCCGNTTGAGTTTAGCAGAGGCTGTTCAACTAGGACATAAAGGAGGAAAAGTACAACAAGTTCAAGACAAACTCAACAGTGCTGCNGAATATACCCGNTCAATGATACCATTGATCAAATCCATCGACAAATTTGTTCCCGTTTTTGGTTACTCGCGTCTTACTGTCGAAACTAGCTTGGTGGAAAAGTTAAANGCTGAAGTTACGCTGATTGATAATTTCACGCCGGAAACCATCATACACCNAGTTGAGGCTCACTCTCTTAATCAAGTTGAAATGAAGATATCAGGTCTTCTCAATTTCCCTAACCCTTTGAAAGACAAAACGACCTTCACCTACCAACTTAGCCGTACCATAGATGACGTTTCAATCTCAATCTACACTAAATCCGGGCGCCTGATNTGCCAACTTCAAGACTGTTCTAGTCGAAAAGGCTATAATGAACAAGAATGGGANAGTAGAGATCAGGATGGGCGCCAATTAGCCAATGGTATCTACTTATACAAAATCTTGGNGAAAGATGACGAAGATCGATTNCAAGCTTACGGCCGGATGGCAATCTTGAGATAAGNTTTTCNTGTATTGTTCTTAGGTCATTGATGTTAAATGACCTAGGAAAGCANGTAAAAATCAAAATTCATCCACCGATTTTATACCNTNANCTTAAGATTGGGATNCTTCATAATTGTTTTTACTGNGCGTTGAAGACAAGCTTGCAATCAAGAAGGAAAACAGTGTGTCTTGAACTTGATCGAGATCTAAATATTTGACTTAGATTGACAACCATCAACGTTCATACAAGTGCCGGTCACCAAACTGGCACGTTCAGAAGCTAAAAACACTACTACGTTAGCAATTTCCTCTGGTTTGCCAAATCGGCCCAATGGCATATCATTCTTAACAAAGTCAGCGATTTTTTCTGGATCTTCTTCTTGTCGTCGGGCCCAAACTCCACCAGGAAACGCAATCGAACCTGGTGCAACACTGTTGACCCGAATATTCTCTGGGGCAAATTCGCATGCCAATGACTTTGCCATACTGATCTCAGCCGCCTTAGCAGCATTGTAGGTAATATGGCCTCCTCCCTCACGACCATAGATAGAAGAGATCATGGTAATAACCCCACCTTTTTGCTTTTGCATTATTGGAATAACAAATCTGCTCATTCGAGCGGCGGAAACTAGATTCAGATCAAGTAATTGATGCCACTCCTGATCAGAAATCTCAAGAGGTGGCGTCAAGCGGCTCCCACCAACATTATTAATCAATACATCAATTTTTCCATATCTTTCCAATGTGTTAGAAAAGAACGCTTTAGCTTCTTCACCTTCTGTAACATCAGCAACTGTGCTCAAAACATTGGCACCATGAGTTTCTATCTCCTTAGCGGCGTTTGTCAATGTTTCTTTTGTCCTCCCACAGATACTTAATTGTGCTCCTTCCTCTGCAAAACCAAGTGCGATTGCTTTGCCGATTCCGCGGCTAGCACCAGTAACCATAACCACTTTATCCTGAAGTTCAAGATTCATCTATTCTCTCCATATAGCATGCCCATTTTGACAATAGCATACCACTATTTAATGGTATGCTGAAGGATACTTTAATAGTTACTTTAATAGTTTCTATTAAACAATCAAAACCCACTACTGTGATAGCTGAACAAATCATCTTAGTACTGCCTAAAAAACATTACTATTGTTTCTTAGACTCGTTCAGAATTGATGGAATCAGAGAATATCACTTGCTTGTCAGAACGCTTAAAACACAATGTTCTTGCTAGCGTTACTCTTGCAGGAATATAATATCAGTCACATCAATCAAATCTGTAAATCACTTCTTTATAAAGCGGAAACACTGATCAGGAGACACAAATGAGAACNGCAAATCCTGCTTTAAATAACAACACTTTTAGTCAAACTGGCTATGTGTACCAAACTGATGACAAAATGTCAATTCAGGGTACAGTTAATAAGACCACTGTACTCTTATTTATTACGATGCTAGCTGCTGCCTTTACTTGGTATTTGACTCAAATAGATTCTAGTACCACGAAAGTTCTAATGGGGCTAGGNGGTATCCTTGGTTTTATTATNGCTCTAATTACATGTTTTAAACCANCGTGGTCNCCTACTACTGCGCCTATATATTGTTTATTTGAAGGCTTATTTTTGGGAGGTTTCTCTGCTTTTATCAATNCTNCATATCCTGGCATCCCACTACTGGCAGTTAGCCTGACTTTTGGGATACTTTTCAGCCTGTTAATGGCATATAAGTCTGGTTGGATTCAAGCGACCGAGAACTTTAAACTCGGGGTAGTTGCTGCAACTGGTGGGATTTTTTTGGTTTATTTGGTTTCTTTTATANTAAGCCTTTTCGGTGGTGGAATTCCCTTTATCCATAGTTCTGGTCTGATCGGCATTATATTCAGCCTTTTTGTTGTGGGTATCGCCTCACTAAATCTTGTACTTGATTTCGATTTTATTGAACANGGTGCGGAAGACGGNGCNCCAAGGTACATGGAATGGTATGCAGCTTTTGGACTGATGGTTACTCTGATTTGGCTTTACATCGAAATCGTTNGCTTATTGGTTAAACTTCGTAGTAGAGATTAAGTCGTTTACTAGTACCATTCTAATCTAGGGATTTCTTTTTTTCCCATTGATNTTAGGAGGGATTAAGAATCCAGTGAAAGTGAAATCGTATCAACCGGACGGTTCCAAAGGAGGATTCCATTTTNCAGAAACCCAGTTATGTAAAGGGNTTTACCCTGTTCCCTGATACGAGTCATCTTGTCTTTGGGTTGTGGTATCTTGAGTCAATCCAAAATCCTGCCATTCCACCTTAACACCATAAAACAATTCGTATGCGATTCTATCAGGAAAAATCACGACCACTGGTGACATCAAGGAATATCAATCACNACAATAATACGTCGATACATTTACCAAACTAGTATGTGCCTAACTCTTAAGATCAACTTCATTAACCCTCCATCAAGGAACTAATAGNACATTCACATGGATCAATAACAATGGACGGGTGGCAGGAAACCGTTGAAAGTCTTACTGAATGGAGTAAGTGAAGAAGATTTAATAGTTGTGAGATCATAAAATGATGAAACCAATTAAAGTCGAATCCTTTATCAGAACTTCTCGAAGAAAATNATGACAAGTAATTTATCACCAAAANGCCTGAACTATGTACTTGAAATCAGTAATTAAATATCTTATATCCTTTTTGGACTTCAGTGTGTTTTGATGAAATAAGAATTACCCTGGTAACATAGTGTATCCATCTCCTACAATCATACCCAAAACCGCCCATACACCACCGATAAAACAATCACCAAGAACCAGTCCGAAAAAGAATGGTTTCGCCTGCCGGAACTGTTTCAAACCTCCATACTTAAGCAACATAGACTTGACTAACCATCCGATAAAGATTGAAAACCATAGGTTGTTCAATGGCCATTCTCCCGGTGAAGAAACAAATCCGATTGGATGTAATGGCCACCAGATAAAGTTGTTACGTATCCAATATAGACCAGTCATTATAATTGCGCCAACACCAATAAAACCGAGGTTCACCCAATTGGTTTCGGTTGGCAATTGAAATTGTGTTTCCAACCATCGGAACGGAGTTTGTGGTGCAGTGACAAAAGTCCAATGCTGCATGTTCAATGCACCCGTTCGGTAGACGATCCACAGGAAAGTTATACAAGTTAAGCCAACTGCTAAGGTCAATGCAAGTACTATTGACATAAGCAATTGTTTTCCGTTAACTTTAGCCGTATCTGCCATCTTGAATATGTTACTAACATGGGGCATCAAGAAACCACGCTTGGTCCGAAAAATTGCCGCAGGTATGGTCAAAACCGACAGGTTATTTCGTCCAATGCCTCTAGATCCCAAGGCAGTATAGTACAAATCAAAAGCACGGAAGGAACTGTTGATGTGCAAGATGCCACCGGCAATTACCATATAGGTTAGCATTATTGAAGAAATTCCCATCAAGACAACTACACCGAAACAGAGAACCAGGGATGCACCTGCCAAGTGTAGTAAAATGGAAGGAATTAAAATACCAAGTAAAAGACATGGAAGGATCCATGGTTCCGAGATGGGTTCACTTGGATCTAACTTTTTTCGACTAAAAAATGTTCCTAGCATTCGAAGTAGATGGTGTCTTCCAACCCAAACAAAGTAAATTACGGATACAATATAACCTCCCATCTCCATGTGCGAAGCATAAGCACGACTACCATAACCCATTGATCTTTCCATCGGTATGGCAAAAGCGGTGCCAATGACCAATTGCAATCGGTAGAGTAAGAAAAAGGCCCAAATGCTTAAGGCCACGTCCAAGCGAATTAGGTAGGTGAATCCGATCATAGAAGGAAAAAGGTATAGCCATAATGGAAGGACAGCGCTCCACGGTTTTTCACTTAAATAAGGGTCTAAACGTAGTTTTAAGGGAAAGATCGGGAAAGATGGAAAATAAAAGTGCAGACCATTGCAAGCGTGTATTAGGACTGGAATTGAGAACCCAACCCACAACAACCGATTCTTAAAAAATGAATTGAAATAGTTGACCGGTGCGGGTGAAGATATCATCTCATTCGGTAATTGTGCCAGAGGGAAAATATATTTTTCACGTTCGATCCACTGTCGACGAAAAATCACACTCAAGGTGATCATCA
>PBXZ01000034.1:0-21132 GCA_002729415.1 Candidatus Poribacteria bacterium
TGAGTAACTAGTTTAAGTATCACTTGTAGTAGCAGCTGTTTCGTCAACTCCTACTAGACGAAATGGTTTTTCTCCTAAGATGTTGTTGTGTAAAGGGGCCTGTTACCCAAACAGGTCCCTTTTTTTATTCTATATTCACCTGCCAAAAGCATCTGTCAGCTTGATTTAGTAGTTGACTAATATCATACTAGCTAACTTTCTTGATGGTACACCCACGCCAAATCCAATACGCATTCAAACCTTATTCATACCGTCTTGTGATGGGAAATAACGGTATATCCAGATTGGGAAGAGGTGAAGAATCAATAAGGCGCAAAACAAATGCTTAAAGGAGAGGGTGCATAATAAACGGTGTGGTGAGAGTTTCATTCCGTTTTCACGTCTGGATATAATATTTCACCTTCTCCATCTCACAAATAGCCCATTATATCACGTCGCTACTAGTAATAAATCGAAGTTGCTGGATTTGGTTTGATCTAACCAATTAGAAGAAGATCGAACATAACTAAGTTGCTGAGACATTCTAGCAAGACTGATGTTGAAAAGTATAAGTTTATCTATCATTGATTCTATTCTTGGAAGTGTTTAAAATCGGTCTTAAGACACAAAGAAAAAAGCTGGACTAATTATCTGTCCTTTATCTCAATGTTGACCAAAACTCATCTAGTTTAACCGAGGAGGCAAATACGGACAAGGTTAACTGAAGTTTACAAAAAAGTTGATGGATGCTACCTAGAAAAACAGGGTTCGCATCTTGACCTATCATTTAAGTATGGACCTGGCTATCTACCTACACAGTAAACACCGTACTATATCCAACTTTTTGGTGAGGTTTAGAACCCATAGAAAGATGTAATTAACTATAGCAACGTAGATCTTTCTATCTTATTTTGAATGGTGNTATCCTNATTTCTGGAGANGTTTCTCTAGGAGGAAAGAACATATGAAGGATCATCAGTTACTTTTAAAGCTGCCNCCAATACAGTTTAAGGTTGNTATNGTGGGCTCAGACCAATTAAGCGAATCAACTGCAAAGGCTAGAGATACCCTGAGCACTTCTTCCCTATTACCATAATTCCTCGGGAATGTGACGTAGTTTACTGGATGAATCACTCTCTACATAGGTCCAATTCGTTGTGGNCCACGATCCATGGCCAACATNGAAGCATCGTAGCTATGTTTCATGAGATCTAGTTTGAGAGACTGCTTGTCCGGTTGNTCCCATAAGTTTTCAAACTCATGGGGATCTTCTTGTAGATCATATAGCTCTCCGTGTTGGTGGCCATGATAAACCACCAACTTGTGCCTTTGATCTCGGTACATGGTGGCAAAAGTACCGTCTGGTTCATCCAAAGCATCGTAGTATTCAGAACGGACAAATTGCCGGTGATAATTTGGATCTGCCTGTCCCTTGAGAATTGGTAGTAGCGATCTACCNTGCATTTGTTCAGGCACTTCTAATCCAGCTATTTCCAGCAANGTTGGGGCTTTGTCAAGCAATTCTACCAAAGCCTCGCTTTCCAAACCTTCTTCAAGGTAACCAGGACAGGAAAAAATCAATGGTACGCGAATCAGTCCTTCNTAGAACCGNCAGCCTTTCTGAATCAGCCCNTGATCGCCCAACATCTCTCCGTGATCACTGGTAAAGATAACCACTGTGTGTTGCCGTTGTCTGGTTTCCTCCAAAACTTCCATAATTCTTCCTAGCTGATCATCGATTAGTTTTATCATAGCGTAGTACGCAGCCTGCAAGGTTTTAGCGTCTCGTTTGCCTAATGAAGTACTTTCCATTTGGATATTCGGGAGCGGGGNGCGAGGGGGAATTGGACTGCGGATATCTAGCTTTTCCGGAGGTTGACACTTGGATTGGAAGTCAACTGCTGCTAGCTTATTTTGTTGTTGTAAATCGGTTTCTCGGAAAAGTGATCCCGGCATTTCTGCTGGGTTAAACATTTCTCTGTATATNTGTGGTGGATTGAAAGGNGGATGAGGATCATAGATATTTACGCTGGCCAACCAAGGCTTATCGTGTTCNTGCCGTATAAATTCAATTGTCTTTTCCGCACACCAAGTNGTTTGATGAAGTTCAGCTGGTACTCCTTCCACGTTTCCAGTCAATTCTCCCAAGATGTGTCCTTTGGAANGTACCCAGTCTGCATAATCATGTCCCGTCTCCCAATCATCCCGAGGTGCATGGCTATATCGCCAGTAGCTGTAGCCATCGTTGACTCTGGGTTCAATTCGACCATAGGCACTAGCTAGATGCAGTTTNCCTATTAGTCCACAGTGGTATCCAGCTTNAGACAGGATACTCGTGACCAAAGGAGGTATCTTTGGGAAGAACGCATTGCCATTACCATTTACATGTACGGTACTGGGATACATACCGGTTAAAAAACTGGTACGACTAGGNGTNCAGATTGGACTNTGNCAATAGGNATGGGTAAATGCAACTCCTTGCTGAACTAACNGNTCGATGTTTGGGGTTGANACATGGGGGTTGCCGAGAGCTCCAATGGTATCGTAACGTTGCTGATCTGTACAGATCCAGAGGATGTTCGGAGAATCTTNCTGGTATTTCAAGGCCATTGGTAGGTCTCATTTTAGGGGGAATTTTAAAGTTTGTTGGACCGGAACNGTCTCCATCATTTAATNNGGATTAGACCATTAAGAATTACGCTCGCTAATGATAACAGTAAACAGAAACGGTTAATTATACTGTATAATTTAAATTGGAATNATGGGAAAATAGNCTGTTTTTGGTTATTGTTGTGTTTTTCCTAATTTAAGATTGAAGCTAGTNCTTTGCTAAATCAGTTACNCAAGTAGGTTGTAAGGTAATTTAATTAATTTACTTCCATTGTTCCNCTTAATCTGATTTATTATCGAAAACTGTAATTAGTCACAATGCATTGGTTGAAGNGTGTGGCCATACTCNCATATAATTGTGTGCCTATTAATAATTCGATTAGCTTTAACTATTGAAAACGAGCTAATTCCAAGAAAAGAAAATGAGACAAGNAAGAACTAGTNGGTTTCATTATTATCTANGATAAGGATATGTTAGTTATGAATCTTAANCCATCGCATAATTGGGGGCATAACATGGCCTTTGGAGAAGAATATTATCAAAATGCTGTCCAGTTATTAAGNNACATTCGCGGTGATGCCGAAATTCTGGCGGAGNTTGCTACCAAGGCTACAGATGCACTNCGCACCANTCNTACNGTCTATGCNAATATAACGACAGGTCACATGCCAACNTATGAGTTGATAANTGACCGTGAAGGAAATCCAGCTTTTTTTGAATTTACCGGTGCTGATTCTTGTACACCGGAGCAGTTCGCTGCTATGCGCGAGGGAGATGTTTTACTAACCAACAGTGTAANTGAANCAGTACGAGCTGCTCGAGATGTTGGAATCTATGTTGTGGTTTTTACAACCTGNTATGTNAATAACCGCAATACGCCTCAAGGAAAGGTTAATCCTAATGTGAACGATTGGATGCCCGAAGATGTGGCTTCTCGTGTTATTGATTCACATATTCCTTGGCATCANGGGTTGGTGNNTGCNCCTGAGATCCCTGAGATGACAATTTGTCCAGGATCATCGAATGGCTCCTGTGCCATTCATTGGATGATTACTGCGGAAGTTGCCCACGCACTGGCAACGGAGAAGACACCGGATGGAAATATTGGACGCCGATACGTCGATATTCTCTTGGAACGCATCGCCGATGTACATTCGAGGGATTTGACTNATTTAAACACAACGGCTGTGAAAATTGCAGAAAGGATCATTGATGGGGGACACTATATTGTGCGAAGTCGCAACCTTGGNGTCGAGAGCGAAGCAAGTACTGTNGCCCAAGGGTTGATGCTAGCAAATGCTTTCCCTTCACGTCCAATTGATGAAGGAGGTGACAAAGATACCTTTCTGATTGCAGCGGTTAGCAGCAACGATCCACAAGATATAACTTGGGCGGAGGAAGCAAGTACCAACGGCAATTATATTATCGGTATTGGTCCCTCCGAAAACCATGGATTGCGAGACCGATGCGATGTCTATTTCGATAATCGCTGCCACGAACCTAGCGGAATTATCCCCATTCCTGGTTGTGCTGACAAAGTTTGTCCCGCCACCGGTATTCTCAACAATATCATCATGTATATGTTGACCGCGCAGTTTGTGGATGAAATGTGTCGTTGTGGTGCCGTTCCTTACTTCTGGATGGGCGGTTACAGGTGTGGAGGGGGGGATTACAATGAGGTAATGCGCCCCTTTTTCCTAGAACGAGGCTATTGAAAAAGAACTCTACTGACACTGTTATCGTGATTTAAGAACAGAACCATATAAGTCCATATTTATGCCACATTGTATACATTATTAAACTAAATAAACATACAGAGATGCTTCAACTAACGGAAGAACAACAAGAAATTGTCAATCATGACCAAGGTCCAGCGTTGGTTTTCGCTGTGGCTGGTGCAGGGAAAACTACTTCAATGGTCAATCGCATACAGCGCTTAGCGCACGGTAGAAAAGTAGCTCCTAGGCATATATTAGCCAGTTCATTCAGCCGAGCCACTGTTGAAGAGATACGAGCGAAACTGGCAACCCAGAAGGTTACTGGGGTGGATTGTCGAACCCTACATTCACTAGGACTGAAACTTATCCGATTAGCGGAAGACAGATCGCTCTGGCCCAAACAAACTAACGAACAAGATATCAAACCAAATCTTAATACCATTCTGGCAGAGCGTGCACTCAAACGAATGGCAAGAGAAAGAAGTTGTGATGTCTTTGCCTTGGGGATTGACGTAGATGAATTGGAAAGTCAGATCAGTAGCTGGAAACAGAATCTTGCCTATTATGATTTAGATGTCGTCGATTTGCCGCATCACATATCCACGTCGGCATTCCAAGTTACAGGTGATCAACAAGATTCTGTCCAAGTCTATCAATTACAGGAAAAACCGTCGATGCAGGTAACGCAGGCCGAGCATCCAAATCCGGATTTTATATTATTGTATCAGTACTATGAAGAAGAACGCCAAGGCAACAATTGGATAACCTTTGATGATATGCTGATTAAAGGCTGGGAAGCTTTGGTGCGTTTTGCAGAAGTGCGAAGTTCGGCTCAAGCCATGTACCAATATGTGCTAATTGATGAGTTTCAAGATGTCAGTTTAGTTCAATATCTTATCCTTGATATCATTACTGAAAAGAATCGGAACTATATGGTCATTGGGGATGATGATCAGTGCATTTATACCTGGCGAGGGGCCAACCCTAAGTATTTTCTTGATTTTAAACAAGTATATGAAGCCAAAGAGTACCTGATTACGGAAAACTTTCGGTCTCCTGCCCAACAAACAGCTCTAGCTAATTCACTGATTTCCCATAACCAGAACAGGAAATCCAAACAAATAAACTTAACACAAGGATTTAACGGTGTGACTCATACTGTTAGCTGTGACAACAGTTTCCAGATGGCTGAATACATTGTCAAAGAGATTCGAGCACTGCGAGATCAGGATTGGTGTACAAACGAAATGGTCGTTTTGGTTCGTAGTTATGCCCAAACCCCTTTTATTGAAGCTGCCCTGATTGAGCATCAAATTCCCTACCAGATCCAAGGGAATCAGCCATTTTATAAAAGGAGCGAAATCAGTACCTTACTCAGCTATCTCTACTGGGCACAGTTGGAGCGCAAAGTCCAGGTGGATGGATGGTTCGAATCAAGAACAGAACAGCTACATTACGTTGACCGTTTTCAGAGAATCATCCAGATACCAGCGCGATACCTTAAAAGGGAAATCATTGAAGGAGTATGTGTCAAAGCCACTAGGCAGAAAACTTCTATCATCGACCCGTTGATGGCATCGATGATTCGCATGCATAATCGTACGCGTCATCAGATCGAAGATTTCATAACCACTATTGAACAACTTATGACCCGGCTTGATCAATCTGCCAATGAAACTCTAGCTTGGCTCGTGAATACTCTGGATTATCAGGACTACCTGAGGAAACACAGTGCAATGGAAGAGCTTGGGGAAAGCAAGGTACAAACAGTCAATGCTCTTATCAGTTTTGCCGATGGCCATCAGACATGCCCAGATCTTTTGGAATATGTAAAGAAAATCTCTTTCGGTCGATTGGATGAAGATGGGGATGAAGATTGGCTGAAAATTACCTCTATGCACCGAGCGAAGGGACTGGAATGGCCAGTTGTGTTCATTCCCAATTGCAATGATGGATTTATACCTGTGCGTAAGACCATATACCCGACCAACAGCCTTTTTGATAGTCTCTCTCCTGATGACCCGATTCCAGAAGAAGAAAGACGTTTATTCTATGTTGCCATTACCCGCTCGCAGAAAATGCTCTATCTGCTATCGGAAAAAACACGTAGGCCATCGCAATTTCTGGAGGAGGCAAAAGTAGAAGATCTGGTCAATGCATGTAACCAGATCAAAAGCACACTGAGTAAACCAACGGCTGACCTGAATCAAGAAGATGTAATCCCCGTTTGTATGGGTATAGAGGAAGCAACTGGATTGCAACGTTATTTCTCGGACTGGTGGAAACCAGAACTCGATTTCAAAAATAGGTTCAACTTCCTACTCGGGGAACTGGAAAACCAAATAGAAGAAATTGAAGTTGAACGAGATAATTTAGATGTCCTTGTGAATGGAAATGTGGTTAATGAAACAGAGGTGAGAAGACAACTGAATTTGGATGACCTCTCCATCAACCAATTGGTATGGCACCAACAGTTCGGTCATGGACAGATCATTGCAATCAATGAAAGCAACCAAGAAATTCGGATCATGGTTCGGTTTGACACAGCAGGCTATAAAACTCTGATGGCACAGTATACTCACCTCTATACTTCCCAAGATAATGGGAAACAACTTGATTATGCTAAAACAAACGCAGGAGTGATGTCTTTGCCTATAATGCAGAACGACTCATTGAGTGTTCTTAAAAATCGTTTAGTACAGGGACTTGATTTTTTTAAGGGATTGTTAGACTAGCTTTTTTGATTCCTTCTGTGCCAAAAAACTATCAATGATACTGTATATCCAAGCAGAAAATCTGCTATTTGCATTAAGGCAAAAGAAGCACCATTTGATTTCATGAAAAAGAATGTCAAGCGAATGTGGAGTCTACGTTAACAACAGTGGGGAAACCACAACCTAGACCTCCCAACAAGAGATGAGATTGAAGCAATTGACACGCGAGAGGTGGGCGTGTCTGGATCGGCTACGCACTGTCCTCGCTCCTTGACGTCCTTTTCCATCTCTGCTATGATTCTCTCCAGTGTAATATTAACATTTTGCCTGTGCTGGGAGAGAAATCTGTACAGGCAAATTACGGGATTGAAACATGAAGGTGGCGTTGGTGGAGAGGATGAAAATCTGCATCAGGATTTGGCCGTACTGCTGAAGAAACCTTTCATGCGTCCAGTCTTAAATCACATACAATATTTATTAGGCAAAGGAATACCCTATGTCCAATACCAAAGGGCCCATTGGCCCTAACGAAGAGATTAAGGTTTCCAAAATTGAAACCTTTGTGCTGAAAAACTCCTGGGTCTTCGTCAAAATCTCGACCGATGNGGGCATTACTGGTTGGGGTGAAATGCTNAAGGANGATGCCAAGGCCTGTGCNGCCGGCGCCCTCGAAGTAGCCAACTACTTGGTAGGCAAAGATCCTCGNCCNGTNGTACATCACTGGCAAGCNATCCACCGCGGCGCCTTCTACCGCGGCGGCCCGATCAAAACCGCCATCTCCTCCGGNATCGATATGGCATTGTGGGATATCGCTGGCAAATGCTATGGTGTGCCGGTCTACAAGCTTTTGGGTGGNCCTACCCGCGATAGAGTTCGTGTCTACGGNGAGATCAACGAGGAAACGGGGGTCAACGCCATGAAAGTNGGNCCACAAAGCTCGCGAAAAGCCTTCAAATANGCCGAAACCCCCATGTTCGTCGATGAAGTCGTCGAGCGCTTTAAGGCACTCCGCGATCAATACGGCACTGGTGTTGACATTGGCGTCGACTTTCACGGTGCCGTGCAACCGACCACTGCCATTCTGCTGATGAAAGCCTTGGAGCCGTACCGACCTTGGTTNTATGAAGAAGTCGTGCAAGCCCTCAATATCGACGTCATGGCTGAGCTAGCACAAAAAACCCATATTCCCTTGGCCACTGGCGAACGCATCTTCACNAAGTGGGGCTTTAAAGAAATCCTCGAAAAACGCGCCGCCACNATCCTGCAGCCCGATGTCTGCTACGCNGGCGGCATTACTGAGTTGAAGATCATCGCTGGTATGGCCGAGTCGTACTATACGCCGATGGCACCGCACAATCCNCAGGGGCCCTGCTCACTAGCCGCCAGCCTGCAAATAGCCGGGGCCATTCCAAATTTNNTAGCTCANGAGCGTGGCGACAACGACTATATGGAATTGCTGGCCACGCCCCTNCCCCCGGTGTGCAATGGCCATCGTCCGCTGCCCACCGAGCCGGGCTTGGGCATCACCATCGACGANGATAAACTCATGAACCAAGTTGGTGANCCCCACCCCTATGGCCCTCAATTCGACCCCGACGATGGCTCGGTNGTGGATTGGTAGGTNAGTNCCNACGGGNGCTGNCTCGGCACAAGGGAATTCAGCNCCCTCGNGNCCCTCTGNGTCTAGGTTGGTGACTGAGGNGCGAATATAATAATGNAGCTGNGCNGTTCAGCCTGCTGATAACAAAGCNGGGCTTGTCGGTTATTTGAGAGATAGCNATGTTGAGGTACTCTAAAGCCTTGATGGTGTTTGATGTNCCAGTTGGGNGTATCAGGAGTATCGNAATGTAGCTGTTTCAGACCTCGAGGGNTTGTTGAGNTTGTAGTNGTTGTTGGATTNCAGGATTATCTNCGAGGGAGGAAGCAATATTAATATCTTTTAGTTTATCTTTAGGTTCACAGNTAAGGCGTAATGATNTTCCTGTATNTCTAGCATAATNTTAAGGGCCGTTGGNTGGGACAAGCAATAACCATCGAAAGAATTAGTTCTCCTTNGTAATTCTTGATACGTTGGTAACATAATCTTCTACTCCGGAAGCGATTGCTGTAGCGAGTTTCTGTTGATACTCGATCGTGATAAGTTTCTTGGCTTCAATTTCGTTTGATAGAAACCCAATTTCAATCAAAATTGCAGGAACCTTTGCACCAATAAGAACAACGAATGGTGCGTGTTTGACACCACGNTNTATCGAGCNTGTTGCGTAAATTAACTCCGATTGTACACNCTCTGCTAGGCGTCGNCTTTCCTCGCTTTTACTTTCGTGTANGATTTTAGATACTAACAAGTCTAATTCCTGAATGCTATAGCTTGCGCCTATGTTTTCGCGGGAGGCTGTTTCACTGGCAGATGTGTCCGAAGCTAGCGCCAGATAATAGGTTTCAATTCCGGATGCTTTTGGATTTTTGTTTGCGTTTGCATGAATGCTGAGAAAAAGATCGGCCGTTTGGTNGTTTGCGAATTCAGGTCGGTTCTGAAGTGGNATGAATCTGTCGGTTTCGCGTGTCATGCGAACGTCATACCCTTTGTTAATCAACAAATCACGCAGAATTTTGGATAAACTCAAGACAACGGATTTCTCTTTACCNAAACTGCTAACGGCTCCTGGATCTTTTGATCCATGACCAGGATCTATAACGATTTTTCGTACGTTTAGTCCGAGTTGTTGTACCAGTGAAGGGTCCTCGATGANTTCAGGCGNCGTTTCTACTAGATTAACTGATTCAATTTTAAGGGTATTGTTTCCNTCTTTTGGCGGAACTTNAGGTGTTACAACAGGATCTAATTTGAGATNCTTNTCTATTGGTNCAATTGTTTGCTCAGNTTTGGGTTTCGGAACTTTGGGTTCTGTGGTTAAGGTNCTGGTAGCAGGGTGGGNTAAGGANAGNTCNGGTAGGGAAGGATTCACTACTAAACCTTCATTCTTTGGCTGTAATGTTGGCAAGGAGAATTGTGTTTTCTTTNCCAACATCANAGNTTNGGGNGTTGCNAGCCTTTTTAATTCTAACNGCGTATNCTGTATAATNTGNTGGTTCGGATATTGATCCAAAACTGTCCGGAATTTCAATTCTGCTTGATTGGGGTCTTTAATATCGCGATAGCAACATCCTAACCAGAAATATGCTTCGGGAATGTATTTAGAATCCAAGTGATTGGAGATCAACTGGTTAAATGCGTCTATTGCGCGNAACCTTGACCCTCCGGTTGATTCTCCTTCCGATTGAGCAAGCCACATCCAGCAGGAAGCTATTGCCCATCTCGTGTCATCAGCCATTTCACCGTTAGGCTCTGCGTCAAGGATGCGCTCAAACTCGCCGATCAGTAAGTGCCATTCGAACTCCGAAGTGTTTGTTGGTTCCTGCACCATTCGTTCATGCTTTAAGGATGCCTGTTGGAAAGCCTTTTGTGTATTTATCGTTGCGCATGATAAGCAGAAAACGAACAAAGGAAGAGCATAGAAATAGACAATTTTCTTCATTTAATTTGTTGTTTCGGTGACAGTATTAGCGATTTTAGCAAATTCTGAGATATATAACGTTTCTCCTCTCCGATTCGAATCAATTTTTAAAGTTGCAAATACCTGATTCATTTGCTCCATGTCAAGGTTAATACAGCCATGTTCAATTGCGTTCCGTAACATTTTACGCCTAAACTGGAAGGCGGAGCGTATAAGTTGAAAAAACAATACCTCGTCTTTTACCAAAACTTTAGGTTGGGGGCGTAAAGTGAGTTTGACTAGCGAAGAACTTACTTTTGGGACTGGATAAAATTGATTGGGTGATAGGTGTAAAACTATCTCAGCTTTTGCGTAGTAATCGATACCGATTGATAACGCTCCATAGTCCTTGTTTCCTGGTGATGCTACGATGCGTCGAGCGACCTCTGTCTGGAACATCAACACACAACAACCGATGTGTTGATTATATTTGAGCAGTTTCCATATAATTGGTGTTGAGGCATAATAGGGCAAATTACCGATGATCTTTACATTTTTTCTATCATAACCTAAAAAAAGACGAGAGAGATTCAATTGGAGAACATCATCTTCGATTAGCGTGAAATCTGGTATGCTCGAGAATTGTTGGTATAACGTGTGACACAAGAAACTATCGATCTCAATAGCGACAGTCTTGCGGGCAACTCCCACAATTTCAGATGTCAGAAACCCAAGTCCAGCGCCAATTTCAATAACCAAGTCTACGGGTTCTATATCTGCTTTGGACACAATCTTCGGTAAAATATTGGCGTCAATTAGAAAATTCTGCCCTAGTTTCTTATTAGGGTATCTACCGGTATGATGAACAAAATCATGAACTTTTTGTTTGAGGCTCATTTCTGAAACAACTGAACAATACGGTTCAAAATCTGATCGGCAATATCACTTTTTGACATTAAAGGAAGTTGATCGCATTTTCCCTTACTATCAATGATGCTAACGATATTTGTGTCTACTTCAAAACCGGCCCCTTCAGCAGATACATCGTTTGCGATAATGAGATCAAGGTTTTTGGTGACAAGTTTCTGTTGCGCATTCTGAAGAATATTGTCCGTTTCAGCAGCAAAACCAACAAGGAGTTGATCTGGGTCTTTCCGATCACTGAGATCTGACAAAATATCGACATTTCGACTCAGCGAGATGGTCATTGGTTCTTCGGTCTTTTTTATCTTAACTGAGCTGTATTCACTGGGACGATAATCGCTTACTGCTGCTGACATGATGACAACATCTGTTGTGTCAAAATCATCTAGGATTGCTTTTCTCATCTCGGCAGCTGTTTCAACCTGACGAAATTCAAGGTGAGCTGGTATTTCTAGATGTGTTTTACCACTGATTAGTGTGACCTCAGCTCCGCGTGCTGTGGCCATTTCCGCGATAGCATACCCCATCCGACCACTTGATCTGTTAGTTATAAATCGGATTGGATCAATATGTTCGCGTGTTGGCCCAGCTGTAACGATCACTTTTTTACCAACCAGATCCCTTTTGGTAGCAAGCACACTTGCAATTCGTTCAAGGATAACATCTACTTCCTCTAATCGGCCAATTCCTTCATGACCGCAGGCAAGCAGACCACTTGCTGGTTCAATCAAGTTGATACCGTTTTTCCTGAGCTTTTGTAGGTTTTTTTCTACGAAGGCGTTTTGATACATGTAACTGTTCATAGCGGGGGCTAACAGTATGGGGCAGTGCACTGAAATTGCCACTGTGGAAAGGGCGTCGTCTGCAATTCCGTTGGCAATCTTACCCACAATGTTTGCTGTGGCAGGAGCAACCACAAGCAAGTCAGCTAGATCAGCTAGACTAATATGTGGTGGTTGCCAGTCGTCCTTAGAATCATATAGATTAAGGAGAACAGGATTCCGAGATATGACTTGAAATTGTATGGGCTGAACCATACGTGTTGCGTTTGACGTCATTACAACATGAACGGACGCCCCTTGTTTTACTAACTGACTTGCCACATCTAGTGATTTGTGAACCGCAATGCAACCGGATACTCCTAAAATGATGGTTTTATTCTTCAGTTCCAAGGTATTTATCTGTTTTAAGGTATGATGGCATCGAATTCGTCATAGATTTGATGCAATATTACTTGATTGATTTGATGTTGTTCTGCATAAATGACTTGAAGTATTTCCGAAACGGTTTGATCGATTCGATTGTCGGCGTTGATGATCCAGAAATCGTAGTCCTTGGCAAAATAAATTTCGGTTCTGGCGCGTGCTAATCGTCGATCAATCTCAGTTTGCGATTCTGTCCCCCTACCACGAAGTCGGTTTGCTAAAGCCTCTGTAGATGGTGGTAAGATGAAAACAAAGGTTCCTTCGATTCCAATCTCTCGGAGTTGGCTGACACCATCAACATCGATTTCCAGTATTAGATTTTTTCCGGAAGCGGTTGTTGATTCAACCATTGATTTTAACGTGCCGTAATAGTTTTCACCGTATTGCGTCCATTCCACCAATCCGTTTTGGCTGATCAAATTTTTAAACTTGGAGTTCGATACGAAATGGTAATCAACGCCGTCAATTTCGTGAGGGCGTGGTGTGCGAGTGGTTGCCGATACCGACTTTACAAGGTTGTCATCTTGCTGGCAAAGCAGATCAATCACGCTGCCTTTCCCTACTCCGGATGGGCCGGAAATGACAATAATCGATCCCTGTCTTCTAATTCTATTTGGCCACATGTTAGTACGAATGACTCGTTCAATTTCGGCACATAATATAACATGTATTCTAAATCATATCAACGTAGACAAGCCAAGACAAGTATCATTTTAGTTGTCTTGACAGTATCAACCTTTTACGTTAAGATTCCGTCGCTTGAGAGGTTGGGATCGTGGGGTAAAATTGTTAAAATACATATGTTTTGTCTTATTTTTGGTACGTTTAAGTTTTGCAATCGAAACAGGTTCGGTTGCAACTGAAATGATAATTGATGATTTCGATTATGAAACCAATTTGGAAATACAAAAGGTTTGGCGAGGGGTACAGAGCGAGCCGCCAAATGTAGTGAAAATTATTCGTCATGGTTATGGTTTAAAGTCTAATGCTCATTTTGCGCAGGGAATTCAACGGGTAAGTTATGACCGAGATATTGAACTGGACCTCAGTATGTATGGTTCTTTTACTCTTGACATTTTTCTCTTAGAACCATGGGCTTTTCACGCTTTTACTCTCTATTTTAAAAGTGGTGGCGGATGGTTTGGTTGTTACTCGCCTATGGCTAAATTAGGTTGGCAGAGATTGACTTTCAACAAGTTGGAGTTTCAGCCAGAAGGAAATCCCGATGGATGGCATAACATCACTGGTATTAGGCTCTCTGCTTGGGCTGCTCAAAAGGAGGATTGCCAGTTAGTATTGGATCGGTTATTGGCACGGCGTAGCCAAATTGTGATAATTTTGCCAACTATTGAATCGGGATGTCAATTGAATGAAGTCGAGACAGCCAAGAAATTCGCTAAGACTCTTAGTAGAATGTTTGCAACAATTGGTCTACTAAGCGATTCTGTAATAGACTATTCACTGTCCGCCAATCTATTGATGAAACATAAGTACAAATTTGTTGTTTTGCCTATGAATCCTAGAGTATCTCCAGAACTATCTATTGCTTTGAAGGAGTTTATTGTATCAGGAGGGAAAATTTTTTCTATTTATAAGTTAGATAAAGATGTTGCCCANTTAATTGGGGTCAAGCCTACTGGTTGGATACAGGAAAAAAATGATGGACAGTTTGCTGAAATTCGTTTCCTTGGGCAACGTGGTTTCCCCAAATCGGTGAAGCAAGCATCGTGGAATATTACTGTGGCAGANCCTATAGGTAATCAAAGTCATGTGGNCGGTATATGGTGCGACAGTGAAGGAAATCCAAGTAATTATCCAGCTATGATTGTCGGAAAATATGGAGCTTTTTTCTCACATGTAATCTTGAACGATGACTTTGCCCAGAAACAGCAAATGTTAGCCGCTGTTGTCGGCTATTTTTTTCCGAGCATGCATCAAATGATTGCTCAACATTTAATCGGCAATGTGATGCGTGTCGGACATTTTACTAACAGGGATAAACTAGAGAGATTTATTANGAAANCTGGCAAAANCGAAGCAATGAAATTCCTAANTCGTGCCAAGAATATACATGNGAATGCAGTTAGNANTTATGNAAATGGCAATATTACCACGGCAATTGAAATGGCGGGAAAAGCTCGAAGTCTGTTGTCTCANGCTTACTTGTTTTCACAGGAGAACCTAGAAGTGGAAGGACGNGCTATTTGGAACCATTCTGGGACAGGAGCTTATCCTGGTNATTGGGATCGTTCTGCCTATGAATTGGCCACTGCNGGNTTCAATATGATTTTCCCTAACATGTTGTGGGCAGGGCTTGCGCATTANGCGAGTGATATTCTACCTAGAAGTTGGACTTTCGACCATTATGGGGATCAGATTAGTCAGTGTGTATTGGCTGCTAGAAGATATGGCTTGGAAGTGCATATTTGGAAAGTGACCTGGAATTTAAGTAATGCCCCAAAATCATTTCTAGAAAAGTTACGTCAAGAAAACAGACTGCAAAAATCGAAGACTAACGCTGAGATTCTTTGGCTCTGNCCATCGCATCAGGACAACCGAAAATTAGAGATAGATAGCCTGATNGAAATAACCAAGANGTATGATATCGACGGTATTCATTTGGATTACATCCGGTATCCAAGTTCGGATGGATGCTATTGTGATAATTGTCGACAAGCCTTTATTCAGTCAACTAATCAGAAAGTCAAAAATTGGCCAACTGATGTCTTGAAATCAGGTACAACACGAAAGGAATTTATTGCTTGGCGGGCAGATCAGATTACAAAACTCGTTAAAGCTGTCAGTGAGAAAGCAAAGTTAATTCAACCAAACCTGAAAGTCTCAGCGGCTGTTTTTAATGATTACCCGTATTGTGTTCAATCAGTAGGGCAAGATTGGGTCAAATGGGCTAATCTCGGTTATGTTGATTTTCTTTGTCCAATGAACTATACTGCCGACAANGATCATTTTTCTCAAATGGTACAGAACCACAAAAATATTTTGCCAAGAAACTNCCCCGTTTACCCAGGCATTGGAGCGAGTGCCTCGATTTTNAGCTTACCTATTGATCAGGTAGCTGCTCAAATNCATCTTACNCGACAATTGGGATCTGCTGGTTTTACCATTTTCGANTACTCGAAGGACACATCAGCTATTTTAATACCAGCCATCTCAAAAAGTATTGGAGCTCNAAAACCCAAAATACCGCGCTGAGAAAAGTGTTGAAATTGTCAATCTGATTTGAGTGAATTGATTAGTAACTTTGTAAAGAGCCACATTTCGCGTAGTGGCTTAATATTGCTTACTTCAGCATTGTAAATAGTATTAATTGGAATACTCTGAATTTTGAATCCAATTCGTCCNGCTTTGATTAGCAATTCAGATTCTGTTTCATAACGTTCGGTATGGAGCTCAATTGATTTGATGACTTCNGNTCGAATTANACGAAATCCTGATTGAAAGTCCTTCACCTTCTGGCCGCAAAGAGCTGATCCTACAGATGAAACCAGCCAATTATTTAACCGACGATGTTGGGGCATTTTAAATCTATTATGTATCCGCGCCCCAATTAAAATATCTGATTGATTATTCTTAAAATGATCAATGAAACGTGGTAGATCACTTGGNTGATGTTGACCATCACTATCCATGGTAGCNATCAAATCGTAGTCTTTCTGAGAAATATAGTCAAATCCNGTACGAAGCGCCATNCCTTTTCCCAGATTCGTNCTNTGTNTGATGACTTTCCCACCGGCTTTTTCTGCTATCTGTGNGGTTTGATCAATTGACCCATCATCAATGACAAGAATATCATGTACAAACTCTGATGCTTCCCGAATAATTCGATCGATTGTTTTAGCTTCATTGTAGGCGGGTAGAAGGAGACAAACATACATCTCTAAGTGCTTGATAAGATAAGTCTAGCAAATTTGCGTTTNCCAACTTGGAGGACAGCTTCATTTTGAAACTCAATTGTTGCTTTGTCGTCTGTGATCCTTTCTCCATTTAACTTGACAGCTCCTTGTTTTACCAATCGTATTGCTTCACTAGAGCTCTGGGCGAAATTTGACTCCGCTATGATATGCGCAATCCAAATCTTTCCGTCGGTAAAGTTTTTTGGAGAGATTATAACTTCGGGGATTTCATCGGGTAATTCTTTGTTTTTGTGAACGCGTTCAAAATAAGCCTCTGCCGATTGAGCGGCGTCCTGATGATTATATATACTAACNACTTCCCTTGCAAGACGCTGTTTCGCAATCTTAGGATGAAGTTCACCGTTGTTGAACGCAGATTGCATTTCGTGTATNTCNCCAAGTGGGACATCAGTTGTCAGTTCAAGNTAGGTNAAAATTAATTCATCAGGAATAGACATCAGTTTTCCGTACATATNGTTTGGTGATTCATGAATTCCAACGTAGTTGCCGAGCGATTTACTCATTTTNTCTGTGCCATNTAAACCAACGAGAAGTGGCATTAGCAAGACAACTTGTGGCTCTTGACCATCAGCACGCTGCAAGTCTCGTCCCATGAGATTGTTGAACTTCTGATCGGTTCCTCCCATCTCTATATCCGCTTTCAGTACGACAGAATCATATCCNTGACAGATTGGATATAGAATCTCATGAACTCCGANCGATGTATTGNTTTCTAGNCGTTGAACAAAGTCATCACGCTCTAGCACNCGGGCAACAGTCGTTCTGGCTGTTAGTTTTATTACNTCAGAGAATGTCATCTGATCTAGCCATTCGCTATTGAAAACAACNTGGGTCCTTTCTGGTTCAAGAATCTGACAATACTGTTTTGAGTAGGTTTCAGCGTTAGCTTGGATTTCCTCAGCAGAAAGTTGTGGCCGAGTTTTCGACTTGCCACTTGGNTCACCGATAGCTGCTGTAAAGTCNCCGATAATGATNATTACTTCATGACCAAGATCCTGAAATAATCTTAATTTCCGTANAACCACCGCAATTCCGAGNTGGATGTCGGGGGCCGTAGGATCAAGACCGAGCTTCACACGGAGCGGGCGNTCTTNGTCTCGAGCTGTTATCAATTTCCGGCGAAGTTCATNTTCAGAGATAACCTCTACCGCGCCTCTTCTAATGAGCTCAATCTGGTTATCAACACTTATATCTTTATTTATCTGCAAACCCGGTGTCCTTTTTATCGTAAGANGGCCTTAGTCATTATACAATTAACCTGTCATNGCAGTCAACGGTTTTGGAGGGAGACTGTATCGAAAGCTCATTATGGTTGGCAAAGTGGCNCGATTCTTTCCNTAATTTTTAAGAATGAAAATAGCTAAGCGAAGAGTTGTTTCAAAATATTCGCGGATNTTCTAAAACCATCCTCGAAACTGCCACCATNGGGACGATATACACTTTCAAGTGAAATTACGCCGTTGTACTCATCCTTCCTCAGAGCATTTGCCAGATCTCCGAGATAGGCTGCCATATTTCCGGTGTTTAAAACNGCAAATTGTACTGTTGCTTTGGGTATGTCAACAATTGCATCTTTTATATGAATGTGTCCAAGGTAGTGGCCACGGAGCAATGTGTAACCGTCAGGATATGTCTTTTCATTACAGTACAGACTGTTACAGGGATCCCAAAGCACTTTTAGCCGATCTGTGCCAAGTTGATCGATCAACTTACGAGCCAGATGTGCAGATGTAACCATAGCGTTATTACCAGTTTCAACTACTAAGGTGATGCCTGACTCTTCCGCAATCTGTGTGGGCAGTTCCATCAAGGATACCAACTTGTCCCATGCCCCTTCAGAGACGATCCAATCGTTTGCACCGTGGCTGCCAAAAAGAATCATCTCTTTTCGAAAGCTCATCACTCGTACCAAGGGACAATCCAATACTTTTGCCATGTCGATACACCGCCTTAATGCATCAAGATGCTCAAGATAAACGGAATTATCTTGTTGCATTTCTCCAATCAGAAGTCCTCCAAAAATGTGTCTGGAAATACAGGAAACTTTCACCTCATGCGCATTTACCAAGTTCTTTACCTTGTTCATTTCAGCTGTATTCAAGTCACCAACTTCCTTACCCCAAAGGAATTGCAATTCTGCGTACTCGAGTTCAAATTCATTCATAACATCCAGAGCATACTCAAAATTCTGACTGATACCATCAGCAATAACACCTAGCTTTGCCATCCTTATCTTACCTCTGCTTTCATTTAGATTGGTTGTCTTCCTATTGCGGATTACCGCGTCACTTTTGTGTCAGCAATCTGCTCCAAAAGTTTCACGATTGACCAATTATCTTGATCTGGAAAGAGCGAGATACCTGATTGGAAAAGTTCGTGAGCGGCTGCGGTCGTAAACATAGCAACACCATTTTCCTTGGCCATTGCCATGCTGATACCAAGATCTTTATACATGGTACCGATATGGCTTCCAGTGTTTTCGAACTGCCTGTCCATGATAAGCTGAGCGCAGTTACGAAAGAGTGGGCTTCCTACTGCGCTGGCGCTAAAGACCTCAACCAAAGTTTCTCCTTTCACACCTGCTTTTACTCCCAATACTAAAGATTCAAAGATGGCGGTAAAGGATGCACCAATAAAGGCTTGTAAAGCGCCTTTGACTGTTTGACCTATACCTATCTCTTCACCAACATGAAATATTTTTTCACCGACGGCCTTAAGCACATCTTGATTGGCGTCAAAAACCTCTTTTTGTGCAGCTGCCATCATGGTAAGTGTTCCATCTTCGGCACCAGACTTGCCTCCACTCACTGGTGAGTCAATCAGGTTGATCCCTTTGGCAAAGACAACCTCAGCGACTTCACGAATTTCCTTTGGTTCAATTGTGGCTGTGACAATGATAGTGGAACCGGCTTTCATACTGTCCAATAGGCCATCGTTGCCAGTTAACACTTGATATACTTGCTCTCCGTTAAGCACCATTACGAATACTACATCGGCTTGTTGTCCGACCTCTTTCGGGTTTTGTGCTATTTTCCCGCCTAAATCCTTCAGTGCGTGGAGGCGGTTGCTCTCTAGGTCATAGCCGGTGAGGCTGAACCCGCTTCCGATAATATTATTGGCCATAGCCATACCCATATTTCCTAATCCAATTACTCCGATGTGTTTCATAATGAAATTTCCTTTCATCCTGGTTTTGACTTGATTGCAGTTTGTTAATCAATCTGAATTCAAAAATGAAAAACAAACAAATGGAACTTAGTAGATCTTCATAGGCCCAATTTATTGGCGAGTGTTACCTTGTTTCGACGGTTTACTATTGGTTTGTGATTTTCTCCACCATAAAGCCATTCCAGATCCAATGGTTGTGTGTACTTGGGTTTCGCTGCACACGCTCCTTGGAAGTATAAATGACTTGAGTTAGTTCTCTGTTTGTTACTTTGACAACGTAACCTCTCTTGATTACAGTTTTATCGCTCGGTACAATTAACTTCTTAATTACTTTCTGGTTATTGGCTGTCAGATATACTTTGTGCTTACCTGAGTCAACTGAACAGAAATAGCTGGTTATCCGGTAGTCGCCATTCGGTAGATTAAGCCTGAATACTCCGTCTTGAGTACTACTGATGCAATCGCGGTGCAGCGAGTCAATTTCCTCTGGAGGCAAATTTCAAGTAGACTAAAATCTTGTTTCAATCATTGCAGCCGATTGGCACACTTTCCTCACAAATCATTTGGTCAACGACAATCTCCCATTGAACATATGGCATCGGTCTGTCGCTTGGCAGACGGAGTTTATAACACTGCGCATCTGTGTCTCCAAACAGAGGCTTGTAAGTTGTGTTAACCTTTCCGTCGGTGGAAAAAAATTCCCCATTTTTCATAATCCAATTTTCCTTTTAAAAGCGGATTGGTTATTCAAATGGTACTTAAACTATCTTCTTAAATCCTAAATATTGTCTTATCGAATCCATTTTGTGATAAACAGATTCTGGAGAAAATCCTCAAGTTGATTATGAGTTTCTATTAATGCTGTCATTTTCTACTTAAATCCTTTAATTTCTTTTAGTACTTGTGTTTGAAACTCGGTGATAAATGTTAGCCCGTTTTAGGGTTGTTGATATCATTATTATTTTTGTTATCTTCGGAATCTTCTCCTACATGTTGCAAGGGAAAAATATGAGCAAGATTATTAACTAATAAATCTAATTTTTCTTCTGTTTTACCCTTGTAATCTGCAAATTCTCGCTGCATTAAGTCAATTACATTTTCAAGTTTCTCACTATTCTTATTCAGTTTGACAATGTCGTCTCTGACAATTCTAAGATTGGCAATAATTGTTTCAAGGTGGTGTTCGACTGTAGCATAAGGCTCTACCTCAATTGTGTTTAGAGCATCATCGTGTTGCTCATTAATTTCAAAGACACTTGGATAGCTGTTTTTTTTAAACATAACTATTTGCTCTTCCCATACACCGTATAGTAATCCAGGATATAAATGCGAAAGGCCATTATAATCTTAACTGTGTTTGGCGTCAACTCTGTAGAAAAACCAT
>PBXZ01000035.1:0-70844 GCA_002729415.1 Candidatus Poribacteria bacterium
CTTTAAGGAATGGACAGCTAACAGAAGAGAAATCAACACGTAAGCTCCAATCAAAAAAAGCGCAAGCTTGGAAACGTTCCGCCATTCATATCCAAAATCGAAAAAATCTACTTAAAATGACAAATACAAGCTTTAATCATGAGGGGAATCCAAGAATCTTAGAAGACATATCGCTCCAAATAGGATACGGTGAAATTGTCGCATTAATGGGACAGAACGGATCTGGAAAAACAACATTGCTGATGTTGATGGCAAAATTATTACGGCCGACATCTGGCGAAATCACCTTAGATGACTGCGGGGCCAAACGAAAAGGGGAAGGCAAAATCGGTTTTGTCTCTCAAAATTCGGATTTGGTTTTACAAGCCCAGACAGTTGAAGATGAGATAAAATTTGGCCCTCTAAACTTTGGATTGAAACACCATTTACTGGAAAAACGATCAAACGAGATAGCTGACATGTTTAAGATGTCCTCATATAAAAATGATCACCCATACGCTCTTTCTGGCGGTCAACGCCAACGAGTCGCTATTGCTGCCAACTTGTCGCTTAACCCGGATCTACTTCTTCTAGATGAGCCAACTACTGGTCAAGATACAGATTACCTCAACACTACAATGCAGATACTTTGCCACAAAATCAGTAACGATAATAAGACTCTTATCTTCTCCTCCCATAATGTTGGTTTAGTGTTAAGATACGCAGATCGCGTGTTAATTCTGAATCGAGGTAAACTCGCTTTTGATGGCTCAATTAACAAATTCATTGATAGCCATGCTAGCACTTTCACATAATAGTGGTATCTTTAAACTACACATTAGCTCACAACCTGGGCAACCCACTTACATTATAGGAACACGAATACTACACAATAATTTGTTCTTACCTTCATAAGTCTTGTGCGACGCTATTCCAGTAGTATCACCAAGAATATCACTACTGGTTTTGAATTGACGAAGTTCATTTGTTTGTGTTACGATTGGTTTCTGCTCGGGAATCCAAAGGGAACTGGTTGCAAATGCGATATCTTATTAGCACATGTTACTTTCTATTAATTATGGAGATATTAATAGCGCTTCGGTTCTTCCTCTATGCTCGTCGTGAGAGGAGGAAAGTACCTCACGTTTTTTTTCCCAAAGCTGCTGTTATTGCACCGCACTACGGCTGGGATTCTAGAACAGCAGAAAATGTTAAACGTGTGCTTGAACAAGATTATGCTGGTGAACACCTAGTCTATCTAGTAACAAATTATGTTGGCGAATCAGACTATGATAGTTCATATCAACCTTTGTTGGAATTGGTAAAAGGATATACCAACGTGCAAGTCGTGCTAGCACCCAATATTATCGATAATAATCTTCCTAGATCGCANAAAATACAGAACTTGATGTCAGTTATCGAATTGCTTCCGGACGATATAGAAATTATNGCTTTTATTGATGCTGANGCNGAAATACGAAGTGATTGGCTTAGTCAGCTTGTTCAACCGCTAAAGGATCCGAGAGTTGGTGCGACCGTTGGTGGNCGGTTCTATCTTGTTNCGGGGGCAAATAATTTCCTGAAAGACCTGGCTTCAATAACCGAAGCTGCATGGGTAAACTTCCAGCTTACCATNCANGGNGATCATCCATTAACCATGGTCTGGGGTGGTTCAAATGCTATCAGACGAAAATTGATTAATCAGGGGAAANTTTTAGAACGTTGGGCCCATGCAGCTATNGAAGACCACAATCTGACATTTGCAGTTAGGTCACTCAATCAGAAAATCCACTTTGTTCCAGAAGCTATCTCGATATGTCACACAAAACATAGATCATGGAAGCAANTTCTTGAATTTACTAACAGGCAAANTATCATGACATANTGGATGCGACATAAAATACAATGGGCAATTCTCTTTATAGCAGTTGTTCCAAAAACATTAATTCTGATGTCTGCACCTTTCCTTGCTTTCTCGACGCGTACTGTTACATGGCTATTTNCCTTAATTCCTTTTCTATTTCTAGAAATCCATTGTTATCGGCACGCGTTCTCTGCTTTGCCAGACGAGATGAAACGCAACCAACAGATTCAAGAAAATATTAAGCGTACATCCTTCGCTNTCCCTATCTCAGGTTTTATNGCTGCTATAAATGCTATCTGGGCAATATTTCAGAATGAGATNNTTTGGGGNAATGTGCGTTATAGAATCCTCTCTGACACGGAATGTCAAGTCNTAGGCCGAGTTACTAGCGAATAACTGAATCCTAAACCAATTAGATCAGGAAAAAAATGTCAATTCGAAGCCGAGTCTCACCTCGTTTTTTCATCAAAGAACTTGCGAATGTAGCGTCTGCTGANTGGCATACNTCGTACATCATGGCGCGTTACCAAATGTCTAAAGAGGTTTTTAACCTCCGACACCCGTTAGGGGCTAAGCATGGACGTGGTGATAGCGTACAGCTTGTNAGCCTTCGGATTACAGATATGTGCAACTTGCGTTGTCACTCTTGTGGTCAGTGGGGAGATAATGGTTATTTAATTGGCCAGGACCTAAAAGAATTGAAACAACGAGAGGTCCCAATCGAAGATTATAAGCATCTAGTCGATCAGATTTTGGATCTTGGTTGGTCTCCAGTATGGTACATCTGGGGAGGAGAGCCAATGATGTACCCTGGTATTATTGATTTACTGTATTATATCCACGAGCGCNGTATGCCGATTTCGATNGTATCGAATGGAACGCGAATTGCTAAATACGCNAGGGATATTGCAGAAACNTGTGAAATCCTGTATCTCAGNGTTGATGGATCAAATGCTGAAATTCATGATNNTCAGCGCCCTGCGGTTTCAGGAAAATATAGTAATTTTCAAGATGTTGAAGCNGCACTTCAAAAAGTAAAAGAAGAAAAAAATAAAAATAATTCGCCTTTNCCATACATAATCCCTCTGAGTTGTATTACAGCTTATAACATAGATGACGTGGTAGATCTATACAAGTTCACTAGCCAGCACGCTGATGCCCAAATCCTTTATCTTACNTGGTGGATTGATCAAAAATCTGCAATNGAGCACTCGGAGGACTTTGAGCGTCGNTTTGGCAAAAAACCGCAAACTCACTACGGCTGGATTGGGGAATGGAACCAATTTGATCACGGTNTCATTCTTGAAAAATACCACGAGATGATGCGTATCTCACAGCAGCGAAATACCTGTCCTCCCGTGATGATGCCGGAACTCCATACGAAGGAAGNAATTGATACGTACTATAAAGATCATTCTGAAACCTTTGGTTATAATCAATGCGTTTCTATTTACATGACAATGGAAATAGATAGTAATGGTGACGTAAGCCTTTGCCGNGATTACCATGACTATATTATCGGCAATATTCAANGAGATTCAGTAGCTGAGATGTGGAACAACGAAGAAGCTGTTCGTTTCCGAAAATCAATTAGTACTGAAGGTCTCATGCCTGTCTGCCGGCGTTGTTGTGGATTGATGGGTTATTAGACAAAATCCGAATTGAAATGTCTCTCATTCTAACGATTAATGTAGATAACGTATCCCTCGAATACCAATGTTTTGAGATGNTAGGCGAAATTTGCCTTGCCAAAGGGAAATTTGATCGTATTAACAATTCAATTCCGGAATTGACCTATGAGCGTCATGATGGAGACNGTTATAAGTTAGAAGTCCCTCAGATTACCCATGACAACGTCTTTTCATTTNTCCCGGCAACTCTNCTCGATAAAGAACACGGCNTTATTGATGACATGTCAGCCATNACTGCTGTTGGACATTATNTTGTTCATGGNGGAATCCATTTTGCTGAGTCACAACTCATTACGCCGCTGACAGAGGGATTGATTGAGCAAAATAATCATCTTGCCCCATTGCATAATCCCTTTAGTTTAAANGGGATTCGGTTGTGTCGCAAGATTATGCCNGACANACCACAAGTAGCAGTTTTTGATACGGCTTTCCATCGATCAATCCCTGATTATGCTCAGGTTTATCCTATNCCATACGAATTTTACGTGGAACATGATATTCGTCGTTATGGATTTCACGGGATATCTCATCGTTACGTTTCACATCGNGCCGCTNAAATGTTGGGGCGTTCTCTNTCTGATCTCAAGCTTATCTCCTGCTACCTCGGAAATNNGTGTAGCNTTACAGCAATTGACGGTGGTCAGTCCGTTGACACAAGCATGGGATTTACACCGCTTGAAGGATTAATGATGGGTACCTGTAGTGGNNATATTGATCCNGCTATTATCTTCCATNTAGCAAGAAAACACGGCATGTCGATCGGCGACATTGAAGAGTTGCTAACCAAAAACAGTGGCTTACGTGGAATTTCAGGTGTCGAATTAGATTTTAGGGAACTTCTTAATACAACCTCAATGGATAACGAACGTGTGTTGCTTGCTTTAAAAATGTTTTGCTATAGTGTCAGTCAATACNTTGGTAAATACGNCGCCTCACTTGGCGGTCTTGACGCACTCATCTTTACNGGTGAGATTGGGGAGAATATGGCAAGAATNCGGTCGAAAATCTGTGAAAAACTNGGTTTCTTAGGTATCGAAATTGATCCGANTAAAAATGGCAATCGGGTATGTGAAAAAGAAATTAATCGTGATAACGCAACAGTTCANACACTTCTGATCCCGACGAATNCGGNATTAATGATTGCACGAGATACACTTGATCTTGTTCAAAAACCTCCAGAACAAATTGATCAAATTACGCAATTTTCACGTTTGGTGGAAATTGTTGAAAAACGTGACACNCNTCCNGNATCTANGCAGTTGCTCGATCAACCTAACCAAAAAGGAAACACTGAACCANGTCATCAGAATTCAAANCCTAAACAACCNTTAATTGATGGACGANCGGTNGAGCCGCCAGAGCTANAAGGNAGTATGNACACTGAGCCTCCATTTGCACCGAGCGCATGGTTATCGATCTACAATGAAAAGCAGTAANCTTTTCGGACAACTGCCAATTTGGATTGAAAAGGGATNTCTTGTCTTTTNCCTTTTTTTAATNTATANCNTTGTTCCNCTAGCAAGTCGANCATATGCTCAGATTACTGATATTGAATATNTTATCGATCGACTTGATTCNGATGAAATATTTACCCGAAAAGNAGCAATAGATAAATTGGTTGAAATTGGCGAGCCAGTGTTCCCTTACCTNGCATCTACTCTTAGANNGGGTGGNCCCGTNGCTAGGAGTTCNGCAATCCGTGTGTTGAGCAAAATTGGCCATTCTGCTATTCCAATTCTCTCAATTGCNGTCAAGGATCCTGTACTNAAGNGNCAGGAAGATNCNATCCTTGGTGTGCGGAAAGNCCTTGTACCGAACACTCAGAAGGAAGCAATTGAGAGCCTTANGGACTTCGGTTTTTCCGTTATAATTGTTCCACTGTTGACACATGAAAACTCAAACGTTCGACGAAATCTTGTNTATGCTTTAGGTGAGATAGCNAAATCAGTTTCTTTCCGTGCTGAAAATNATTTCCGTGATGTGGTTCCCGCATTGGTGCNGGCATTGGACGATCAAAACAGAGAAGTTCAACTTCATGCGATTGATGCACTAGGGAAAATGGGGAATCTTGCAANCNTTTACAAAGATACTTTGCAGANAATGTTCAGCAGNTTCCAATTCAGCATTGCCTTGGAATTTAGAGATGAATTGGAAGAAGGGAATGATTTCGTGCTTCCTTTCTCGATGCCGCTNGATTTTGGNGCTGACCTTGACCTNGGTCCTGCCATNCCNCTGGAACTTCTTGAGCAATTTANATTCTGGGGTATTCCGATCTCGAATCAAGCAACCTTAGCAACACAAAAAAAGTATAAAAGTTGGATGATCCGTGATGGCAGAAATAAACAGATTTACACCTTGACACGCAATAGCGAGGATATCGAGATCCGNCGNATTAGTATTTCCCGAAACTTNCAAATAGCACTTGAAGAAAAAGGTCTTTATATATCCANAAAAGCTAGAATTGATCAGGTAACTCCAANACGTNCNTGGTTGCTGATTGATCGAAATCNAATNTATNCGGTAGAAATAAAATCGAATCCTCAACGAATTGATTTTTCGCTAAACCATGAAGATCCGGANATACGAGCCGCAATCGTCAAAGCACTGGCGCAGATACTANATCCCTCTGAAATTGGGGAGTATCTGATAAAAATGTTGGATGATCCCAATCGGTCTGTAAGTGGTGNGGCTGCCGNAGGCCTGTCGAAAGTCAGCGTTAGCNNAAGNGNNAAANTCATCAGAGAACTTATTTATCGACTTAGTTCGAAGATGCCTAGGTCTCAGTTTTATGCTGCTGTTGCACTNGGNAAAATGAAGGCTCGTCCCGCAATCNATGAACTCTTAAAGNTGCTCAAAGAAGGAGGTAACCACGNCGCTGTAGCCGCGAATGCATTAGGAAATATNCTAGNTCAAGANNCNNAAATACCAGCAATTTTGCCTAATGAACCAAATCACAATAAAATCATAGAAATATTGTTNGATACACTTAAACATGAGAATTTCATTGTNCGGTTGAGTGTGGTTGAANCTCTGAGCAAAANAGGGAAATCAGCAGAAAATNAAAGTAAACTGCTTATCACNNAGAATCTGATTGGATTACTCAATGACAGCAATCTTCAGGTTCGNCAGAATNCAGCACTGACTTTAGGTNNGATCAAAGAGCCNGCTGATTTGATTGTATCACAACTCATAGTTACTGTNTTGAAAGATTCCTATGTTCGTGCTGCTGCTATTACGGCTCTTGGTGAAATCGGTCATGAGGCTGAANAAGCCATACCAACTGTAAAAGAAGCGCTGAATGATTTATCTGGAGAGGTTAGGGCAAGTGCTGTCCAAGCAATCGTCAAAATTTCACNGCAGGATGANGGAAAGGATAATGTCCTGAATCAAGTCAGACGTATTCTCGATCAAGATNTCNATGAAGATGCCAAAGCGGCGGCAGCCCTAGCATTAGCNGATTTTCATNGACTCAACNCCAGAGCTATGAATCAAAAAAAAANCAATNTAATCTTATCAGCTTTGGTGCGTTCCCTAGGAGATCCTAGCCAGAAAGTACAAGTGAGTACTATAGAGGCCATNAAAAGGNTAGGTTCTGCTGCAACCNCCNCGTTACTTGAAGCACAACNAAGCACNAACCATAGAATTGTCAGAAATTCCGCTATTGTTTTAGTTGATATTGGTACTCGNCATCCAGCGGAATGGGGAAAACNNGTTCTTCAAGTACTTTTTAAATTATCCAAAGATAAAACAGCCGATTATCANCGNAAGATAATTGATTTGTTAAAAGGTTTTGACAAACTCGCAACATTAAATTTCCTAAGAGAAAAGTTAGGTGATGAAATCATCGATGGCCGAGTNCATGCAGCATATCTTCTTGGTCAAATAAAGGAACCATCTANTGAAATCATTCCAATACTAATTCNGACATTGGAGGATTCTAATCCNCATTTAGTAGGCGAATCCAAAGTTTTTGTGGAAACACATCGAGCATTGTTAAACTTCAGAATGTCAGAGGCTAACGATGCNTTGATNAAAGAAAGAGTTANAGCATGGCAAAGGCGAAAAGCNCAGAGGCAAGAGAAAACATCGGAAGTGCCTTAAATGCATNTAAAAGAATTATAGTTGGGTTTTTAATTCTGCTGATTTTTAGTCCNTTTTTGGTTGCNCAATGGATTATTGTACCAATGGACGAATCGCAGACGAATCATCTCAAGGCATATGGACTCNCCTACTGGACTCTTGAAGNNCCACGCGAATATAGTGCNAAATGGTTGCTGAATTATCGTGGAGGTGCATTTTTGTTGTTAGATGCACCAGACGTTCGAAAACAATCATATGAAATGGGAGTAAATTTCGAGTTATTATCCAATGTTGATTACATCACAATACAAACTGAAATTGAAAATAGCAATATGGATGAGATCTCGCTTGAAAAAGCCCCAAAGATCGCTGTTTATCGCCCCCACGACNACAGTCCCTATCGAGACCCGTGGGATGACGCAGTTAAAATCGTCATGGATTACGCTGATATACCCTATGAAACCGTTTGGGATGANGAGGTNATGAANGGGGCATTGTTGGCAAAGGAATACGATTGGTTACACCTCCATCATGAAGATTTNACAGGTCAATACGGCAAGTTTTATGCCTCTTTTCGAGATCAAGTTTGGTATCAGCAACGTGTGCGGATNTACCAAGATGTTGCTCANAAATCNGGGTTCGACAATGTTGCTCGACAAAAAGGTCATATTGCTGAACTTATTCGAGATTATATTGTGAAGGGCGGGTTTTTGTTTGCAATGTGTTCCGCCCCTGAGACACTTGATATTGCGTTGGCGACNGATAGTGGCCGAATCGACATTGTTGCACCCGAGATCGATGGTACGCCNGTTAAAACCAACTATCAATCGCAACTCAAATTCGATCAAACNTTCNCCTTCAAGGACTTTGAACTTTATCCTGATCCGAACCGATACGAGTTTTCAAATATCGATAACCCACAGCCAGAGCTTAATCCTCTTTCTGGAATCGAGGATTTTATACTCTTCGAATTCGCCGCTAAACATGACCCTATTCCAGCAATGCTAACGCANAATCATAAANCNCGGNTTTTCGGTTATCTTGGTCAAACAACATCATTCAATAAGNANACTATTCGTCAATCAACGACCATTCTTGGAGAAATCGAGGGTACTAAGTATGCCAAATATATTCATGGGAATTTNGGAAAAGGCACCTTNACTTTCCTAGCAGGACATGATCCNGAAGATTATCGACACCTTGTTGGTGANGGACGGATTCCTACCAATCTNAATCTCCATAAACATTCGCCTGGATACCGATTGATTTTAAACAACATTTTATTTCCAGCCGCCAAAAAGAAACCACAAAAGACGTAATGGTTAGGCACAAACCAAACCTCTTGGATTCCATACTTNCCATCTTCTGTGTNTGTGTTTTTTTTTGCCCNATAGCCAAATCGGAATTGATAATAACTATCCTTGATCAGACTGGAAATCCAATTTTTCCGGTTCGCGTTCAANTTTTCCCTGGCAAGCTCACGCCGGATAGTGAAGTTGAGTCTATCTCTCCTCCAAGCCCACGCACCGATGGATTCATTGGCTTCGTCACAGATTCAAACGGAATGGTGAAAGCCAACCTTACGAATGGTAGTTATAGCATAGTTGCGTCACCTGACCTTGATTCTGGGAAAATCCGCCAAAGTTTCTTGATTATAAAGAATGTTTCAGCACCAGGAAAGACAACACTCTTCATCAACGAGGCGGTACCAGTAACTGTTTCAGCGATTGGTGAAAACCAGTATACAGGTTCCTTGGAACCGCTTATCGCTGCTCGTGTTTACTTTAGAGCGAGTAAACGTACCGTTGGGTATATTGGCACTTTGAATAATGATGGTCAGTTGTTGACCTCAATTTCACCAGGAAACTACCACATTGTAATAAAGGGATCAATTGCTTTACATTACGTTGTGCTGCAGAATAAACAGATCACGGAAGCACAAAATTCAATTACTTTTGATGGCTCACAAACACCAACTGCTAGTCTTGCGTTTAAACTCCCTGAAAATACCGAACTGGTTCTGAACGAAGTGTTATCAACCAATTTTTCTCACGAGTTCATCGATATCATTGAGAATCAGATTGGCTATGATGCAGCCTATACAGATTCCTTTTCGCTTGCTTTCAGCGATTCTGCTCCAACAATGCAACTTATTCCTAACCTAGTTTATCAATTTAATCTAAGCTATGTTGTTGATCTTGACGGAGAGCTTTATGCCTATGAACTTCGCGTTAATGATTTTCAGATTGATCATCCCCAAACCTATACACTTGGTAATTCTGGTGATTCACCATTTAAGTTGCATTCGTCGACACCTTCTCAGACCTATTATCCGGGTGATGAAGTCCAAGTTGAGTTTGGCATCCGAGACAAACTTGGCAATCAATTGTGGAGGATGTTTAACTATTCAGCTGCGCGACTTACTTTTCCTTTCGTGGTTGTGAAAGATCCAAACGGAATTGTTATTGCTAGTAATCAGATTACTAACGAGCTACCAGAAAACTTCTTTCATTTCGATTTCCTCCTTCCACAAACAACCCAACTCGGTGTGTATCGAGTAGAAGTGAGTTTAGACGGGAAATTTTATGGCAAAATGAACGACTATTTTCGCTTCACTGTAATTCCAAAAATCACATCAAACCCTCCGATTATTTCCGACGTCAGTGCCCCGGCTGAAATCCAATCGAATGCCACTATCCAACTCGCTGCCAACATTCAGGGTTCGAACTTTAACAATATTTCACTTAAGTTATCCAACCGATTTGGTAAGATGCATTTCTTACCTATTAATGTGTTTCAAAATCGATATTTATGGCAAATTAGTCCAATTGTTTATCACAGTTATGATGAAAATATTAATTGGCAAATTACAGCTATTAATTCACACGGCCTAAAATCAAAGAAAAACGGTCTGATTAAAGTAGTCCAAGTTGATTCACCAACAATTCCAACCTCTTTGGTTGGAGAAAAGATTTGGCTTTCAATTGATGGTACACAAATGGATCCGATATTAGTTCCTGTAGGTTCCGTGCAGGAGTTCCACGTTGATGATGAAATGCCAATTTGGAATGTTAGTAATGGCATTGGTACAATCGATCAAGATGGGAAATTTTATTCACATACAGAAGCTGGAAGATTCGGGTTGGTATCAGCAATATTGCTCGCGTCGTCTAATAAATTTGGAAGGCTTGTCCAAGCGTCAAGGAATATTACGCTCGTCACTACTGATGCCAATCAATTACTGATAGATCCACATCCTAAAATTACGCTTGTTGCAGGCGCTAAAAAAGATTTTCAAATAGTCCTTACAGATACCTTTGGCAATCAAATCGAGATGTTGAAGAATCGACTTCATTGGCAATCTGATGGTAACATTGGAGAGGTAATTAATAATGTGTTTTTTGCTCAGAGAATTGGGAATGGTCGAGTTACTGCGACTTATGGAAATTTGACGGTTTCAGCAGAAATCGAGGTTGTTTTTGGAGATTTAAAGTCAATTGAAATCTTGCCAACGAACATTAAACTGCGTGCAGGTGAAGTCCAAAAGTTAAAGGCGATCGCCAAAGATATGCTGGGAAATCAGGTTGAAGTTAATCCAATATGGTCAGTCGGTGGCGGATTAGGAATTATTCACAATAGTACATTCATAGCAAAAAATTCGGGTGAAGGGAAAATTTCGGCTACACTTTTCAATCTAGTGGTGGCAACTCGAGCCGTAGTTATACCAAACAACCTGCATAATATTACAATTGATCCGTTCATTTCCTACCTTCCAGTATCGAACGATAAAATGACATATACTTATAAGTTTGTGGCACAAGGCTGGGATGTCGCAGGAAACGCGGTACCGATTCGAAATAGCAGATGGGCTGTTGATACGGCCGCTGGTATCATTAATTCTAATGGGTTGATGAGATCAATTAACCAAGCTAATTCTCAGACTCTTGGGAACATTGTAATCAACGGAACCATATGGTCTTATGGTCAAACAATACGTGGACAGGAAGCTACAGCTGGTAAAAGCGTTGTTGTTATACAGAGCAGTGCTCCTGACTCAGTACAGAGCTTAGCCATTGTGCTAAATAATTTTGATCAAACCATAGAACGCTATACCATCACCATCAATGAATCTCAGGATTTTGAAGCTATTGGTCTTGACCAGCAAAATCAGCGGTCTCAGATTCTTCCTAAATGGTCCGTAAACGGTAACATAGGTGTTATCGATTCTAGTGGGACTTTCACCGCCACAAGTCTTGGATTAGGAACTATCATTGCGACAATCGTTGGTCTTACAACTCAGGTTGAAGTTGAGGTGACACCTGGGATTTTGGACCGACTTTTTATTGATCCACCTTATCTTTCTATCCAAGTAGGGGACAGTTATAATCTGTCAATATCCGGCTTTGATGTATTAGGAAATTCTGTTCCTGTTGATCAACATCAATTAACATGGTCAATTGACCCTCAAGTTATTATCATCAACCAGAACGGGCGGTTAACCGCAACCAAGGCAAAAAACACACAAATTAAAGCAGAAATAGGTGACCGAAACGCGATTACACAAATCTTTATTAGACCAGATCCTATGTCTAGCTTAGTAAATTCTATGCCAGTGTCAGCAATGGCAGTTACTACTCCAAATGTTCCATCCATGAAGCTTTCAATGCCAACCAATTCGAATCTGAAAATCGAAAAATTAAGTATCATTCCGCAAAAGCCAATAGAGTTACAGGTAGGAGACACACAAGATTTTTATCTAATTGCGATCTACTGGAATAAAGAATTAGCGAAAAAAGAATTTTATCCAATTCCTGCTCTTTGGCAGGTTCCAATTGGTTTGGGAACTATAGATGCTGATGGACGTTTTGTTGCCCACGGTTCTGGTGCCGGTGAAGTCCGAGCAACAAATGGGAATATAAGTGTTGTTCGATTAGTGACAGTTACTGCGGATAGAATCTTTCCAAATAGATCTATGCCGATAGCATCGCATCTTGTTAACTGGAAAATTATCAGTGACAATAGTATACGTGCGGGGGAGACGCTACAATTATCAGCGTTTGGACAAACATCTGGTGGAGATATTCGATACATCCGCCCAATTTATGAAATATTTTCAGATGAGAACATCGGGTCCATTTCAACAGATGGAATTTTTCATGCTAATCAAGCTGGAACAGGACAAATTGTTGCGAAAATACTTGGGAATGTTGTTCTACCATCTCAACGCATTCCAATCGAGGTGATTCCAAATCGTCCGACTTTCGTCCAGCTTGAACCTAACCAAGTTATCAACGAAGGAAACGAAACTGATAATATCAAATTTAGTTTGGTAGCATTTGATTCATATGGCAACCATACTAAATTGCCTGAGATACCGGTAACTTGGGATGTCGTTGGAGATGTCGGTTCTATTTCGGCTAGTGGGGTCTTTATCCCCAAAACAGATGTGGAGCTCAACCTGATCGGGGAAGTGATTGCAACGATTGATGAGGCTAACTTGGTAGCAAGAGCACAGGTTCGTCATTATATATCTACAAATCAGGTCGCTCAAGTTCGGGTCGAACCAGACCAAATCGATTTGTTTCCTAGCGCAAGTTTCCAATTCCATTTGGTCGCCCAAGACCTTAAGGGACACCAAGTCGAGACAGAATCAGTGTGGAAAACAATCGGCGAAGGGCTAATCAGTGATGATGGTTGGCTAACAGTTAATCAAGATGCAACAATTGGCAGGACCATTCAAGTTATTGGTACAGGAAGTGGGTTTGAATCTACAGCACAAGTTACTGTAAGAGCCATGCCACTTACGAGACTGGAGATTCAGAATCTTGATAATAAGTTCGAAGCTGATATTAAAGACGTCATTCGACTTAAAGCTTTAGGTTTTGATAAAGATGACAATTCGGTCATGGTAACTCCGAAATGGTCTGTTCAGCCAGCACTCGGCGATTTTGAAATTAGTGATGATTTAGCTAAGTTCANGCCGNCTTCTACAGGGAATTTCCAAATTCAGGCTTTAGAAAAGGGNATTGCTAGTATTATTGATATTCATGTTCTTTCTTTGGAAATGANTGGTAATCTACAAATTGAGTTCAGNAGTTCGAGTTCACATCAATNGATTGAGGGACTTGGAACNATTGAAGAGCCNTTGCTTCTGAAAGCTGGNGCAAAACTTCTCCTCGTTGCCTTAATNGACGAGGAAGCTATTAAAGCCAGNTGGAAAGTNAATGGNCGAGGAAACGTTCATTCCACAAGAGAAAATGCATCTTGGTTCCGTTCAACCGTAGTAGATCATAATCTAATTGAGATTGTCGCCTCAACNGGTAATATTTCTGCCCCAATTTTCGTTCGTATTGTTAACGAAGACCTTGCCATGTTACATCTAGTGCCAGAAACAGCTTCGATTTTGTTAGATTCAAGTGGTATACCAGAACCTCAGAAGTTCACGTATATTGGTTTTGATCCTTATGGAAATATCATCCCTGACAATGAACTAAGCTCACCTAATTGGTCGATAGAGGGTGGAATTGGAACAATCTCTAGTTCGGGAGTCTTTACACCCATTATATCTCACTCCGATACATCGATCACTGGGTTGATTATAGCTAGGATTAATGGAATTACTGGTAATGCAAACGTCGTAATTCTCTCTGAGGTTGGAGATTTGGCTTCTCTCGAAACTATATCATCGGCGAAACAAGTATCAGCTGGAGAGTCGATCCAGATCTCAGTGGTTGGAAGAGACGCTAAAGGAACCCGACTACCAAAAATTAACAGAAACCTAACAATAGTAACTATACCAGAAATCGGGTATTTAGGAAAATTAGAAAAGATTTGGACTTATCATGCTCCTGAAATATTGCCAGCCGATCGCACGATAAATATATTGGCGAAATCCGATAACAATATATCCTCACCCAAGATTGATATTGAATTGTTGACAGGGGATTTTGCCAATATAAACCTAAAGCCGAGAAGTTTAATACTACGTGCAGGTCAAGCGCAAAACTTCGAATTAACGGCGTTCGATGTCTTTGGAAATATCATTGAATTATCAGCTTTGACCAACCAGCCACAGTGGACATTATCAAAACCAATCGGCAATATATCACAAACTGGAACCTATACAGCTACTCAGGTTGGTACCACGCAAATCACCATCGAATTTGGAGGTGTTGAAGCTAACGCAGAAGTCACAGTTACACCTGGTGATATTATTTCGACACAAATTTTTCCTGACAATTTATTTGTTTCCGCCGGTGAAATAACTGAATTTCAACTTCTTGGTTTTGATCAGTATAAAAATCGTGTTACAGATCTTTTGGCTGATTGGCGGGTTACTGGATTCGAGCAACCTAGAAATCTGTCAGTAGTCAACCAAAAAACGTTTCTGTGGGAAGCCACAACAACAGGCGAAGGTGAAATTATGGCTACTCTAAACAACAACCTCAAAAGTGTAGCAGAGGTCACTGTGATCCATGGAAAGCTTGAGAAACTTGATATTCACATTCGTAATGGAAAAACCTCGCTTGAACCACCATATATTTTTGTCTCAGGTGATAGGTATCAGCTTTCTTCCATTGGATACGATGCATTCAAAAATGAAATTCCCGTTCAACCGAGGTGGAGACTACTTGGTGATTTAGGTTATATAACTAACAATGAAACATTTGAAGCAACCTTTGTTGGGCAAGGAAAAATCACGGCTGAAACAGGTGGGGTTAGCACGTCCGTGCCAATTAAAGTTGTATCGAAGTCCAAAAAAATTGATGATTCCGGTGGTAGGCTTGAGAGCCCCTCTGGATTTGCTATCGACATCCCGCGACAATCGTTTGACAACGCATACACGGTTGAGATTGCTGTCACTCAATCACCAGGTACCGCAATGAACGCACAACGTATATCAGGTGTTATTGATGTACGACCTTATGAACTTACATTCGAGAAATCAGCGAAGATTACTTTTCATTATAATCGTGTAGTTGATGCAGAGTTTGATCCGTCAAAACTTCACCTCCATTTCTGGGATTCCTTTCAAGAAACATGGGTTTGGGTTAGCAGTCACACTAATTTAGATATGCAAACTGTTTCTGCCAGTGTCAATCATTTTGGTGTTTTTACTGTAATGGAAGTAGATCGGAAAATAGATTGGGCGAACAAGTTTCAAATCGACAAAGTTGAGATTAACCCACCTGTTTATTACTCCCCAGAAACGAATCGTTTAGCGATTAAATATTTTATTAACACCTCTAAAAATGTTATTGCAAAGGTCACAATTGAGATTTTTGATATGTATGACCAACATGTCAAAACTTTGCTCATTGAGGCTGAACGTTGGAAGGGAAGTAATGTAGAACAGTGGGATGGTCGGAATGAAGAAGGGCAAGTTGTCAAAAATGGACGGTATGTTGTTGTAATTATCGCTAAGATAGAAGATGAAATGGCCACGGCAAAAAAGCTACTAGCAGTTTTGAAGTAAACTAACGGAGAACAGCCAACCGCTTAATTTTTTCGAGGTGCTGATCCTCTATCTGAACCTTGACTTTGTAAAAGTAGGTGCCATTGGCAAGCCGTATGCCATCTTCGTCTCGGGCGTTCCAGTACTGTTCGTTGTAGCCGCGTTTAGCCGATGCATCAGAAATCGTACGAATTAAACGACCTCCAACAGTATAAATTTTAATTTCCACTGAGTAAGGAGTTTGCGTCAATTCATAGGTAAAAAAGGTTTGGTTTTTGATTGGATTTGGTATATTGAGTATCTTAGCGACTTTAACGGGTTCATCGATCTGAAAATTAATATCAGGCGATTCTGCTAGGTTGCCGCTTTTGTCTTGGACTGTAACACGAATTTGATAGTTAGCGTTTGGTGTATCTGGAGCGAAATACATATTCGCTTGTGTTGGAATAGCAGGATCAAAAATAATATCAAAGCTTTTGAGAGTGAGTTCTTCAAGTTGATTTCCTTCAATATTAAAGAACAGTTTTATCGTTTTTGAGTCGATCCCCTTGTCGTCATTAATTGTTATATCAAATTTCGGTTGTTTACGTAGCACTATTCCATCTACAAGAGGGGTATCATTGACATACATTTCAATTTCTGGGGGGTAAAGATCTGGATTTTTATCCACTTGGTATAAAAATTCTGTAAAATCTCCGCCGAGCTTATTTCCGTTCAGATCTTTTACCCGGACGCGAAATAAATAACGCCCAATAAACAAGATGGGCTCGTATTCAATCGAAATAATAGCCGGGTTGTTTTTATTAGCAATCTCGAAATCGTTAANTTCAGCAAACGGTCCCTCGTCCTTACTAAGTTGGATTGAGAAAGAATCGGTATCAATTCCGTTTACATCTTGAAGTAAAATTGATATCTCGGGTCGCGGTTCGATTTGACTCTTTGGCTCTCTTTCTTCGCCATCTACCCACAATTTTATTTTCGGTGGGACCCTATCGGTATTATATGACAATGTAAGCGGTGTCAGTTCGGTCACTGTTGTTGATAGCACTCCTACCAGAGAAGTGCTAAACTTCATTTTATCACCAAATTGGAATGATCTATCTCCCGAATTAATTAGTAGATCGATACCTATAGCCTTCAGAGTGAGCGGCTGATTAACCCTCCCAACAACCGGACTACCATGCAGATACCGAATAGGTGTGTTAAGGCCGTCATGTATTTCAAACCGGTCATGCTGAGTAAAAAAAATCAGCCAGTCTCCAGGCAGAAATTCCTCAGGGTAGTCCTTGCTGACATTTGCGTATCCTAAACCGTTGCCAGCGTTCGCTTTCCGTAATGAATCGACTTGCACCTGTCCATTGACATTAACTTCAGTTTCAAAAATAAGAACATCCCCAAATTCAAACTCTTGGTCGCTGCCAACATCATTCAGATTTAGTTCGAGACCAAGNATCTCGTCCTTAAAGGTTCTATTCACATACCCATTTTGTCCAAGTTTCTCGATAACACTCGATCCTTTCAGTTTAATCAAAACTTCGTACGAATGTTTATTTAAGAAGAGAATCACCCATTGGCCAATTGGTGTCAGGTTTGGATCTATATGAATTTGTGACTTACTTAATTTGGATAAGTTTCTATTTTCTGCTCGCGTAGGGGTAACAAATTTTTCCTGAAAAATAGGNAAATTCCCGTGTTCGTCGGGGATATCAGTATCTAGTTTTACTTTAGAATCTATGCGTTGCCATGCTTTAATATCCGTTTTCCATCTGTACATGGAAATAGACTCTACTTCCCGNTTCAACGCAGCCTTAAACTTCTCATAATGGTCTGCCTGATTGAGATACAATCCATCTCTGTTCTGAATTTTGTTGTGCAGCTGATCTAAGCTTAATAACAAATCAACTTGTGTAGGCCTNGTCAGGTATGCCTTATCGGACAATAAATTAATTTTGTAAGCACTATAATTTGAGTCGGAGACAGCTTTGACCAAATTGGTTAATCGAGGTGTTGGTGCAGGAAACAAATCTGGTTGGAATGATTTCGGCAGGATAACCTCATCAACAGATATTGAGATTGAGGGAACACCGGCAAGTGCTCCTGCCTCAAAGCTAGCTCTAAAAACGTGATCTATACTTCGAGCGATTAAGGGTTCATCAGTTTTAAGAGTAAATTCGTTCACAATTAAAATTGTGAACGATCTATTATCAAAAGAACGTGGTTCATCGANCTTNCCTGTGATAAAATCCCCGTGGTCGTCTTCACTNTCTTCCGGATCGGCAAATACGTATATTTTGTGCAATCCGGTNGAGAGAGGTGTATTCAGCACTAAGANGGCCGTGGTTTCTTGGAGACTCCNTGCTCCAGATTTCCAATCNCNNGGTAATATATCTACATGTCCTAATGTTAGGGCATCACGATCAATNTGCTGATCGGCATTCTTATCAGCGTCTCCTTCCGAAAACCAGACTTCAANTGCTGAATTAATTGGTCTGCCTCCATCGTTAACAATGTCAGCAATTAATGTATGTTTCTTAAGTGAAGNGGAATAGCGATAACGGATTGGTGCGGTTTGGTTCGCAGAGGATGCAATAGCGAGGTTTGCGCCTTCGGGTACATCTACTATTTTGCGTTTCGAACTAATTGAGTAGTTAGACACATCCTTAACATGGATTGTATACCGAACAACCCTTCCNCCTTTTGGTAGGGGAATCGGTTTTTCAATTCGATACCACGTCCCTTTCTTTACCGTCGATCCCGGAGGATTTGGGTCAGGAATCATTCGATAAGTGTTGTCTACAAAGTTCTGNGTATCACTCCAAACCACTTTAACAGATGTAATGCCATCGGATCCTTCATTATCAACAATTTGGGCTTGTAGATCGAGTGTATTGGTAACAAGATGATCCATGTTTTCGCGGATATCATAGATAAGTGGCTGATGAATCCAAAAACGACTGCCTCCGACTGCTGTGTAATTCTCGTCGTATGTAATTGCTCGAATAGTTCCTTCCCCAAACGAAGTTCCTCTCGGGATTGAAATGCGGACATCACCAAACTCTCCTTGCCAAACGGTAATGTTGTCTCGTTCTCGAATGAGTAGCTGAGCCTTATCACTAGCTGGAAAATTCGCAAACATCCTCATGTTGTCTGTATTAAAACCGGCCTCAATTTTGAAATCAAGTTTCCCTGACAAATTCAAGAGACTACGACCGATTGAATTCCGGTGAACTACCAACTCCTTATTAGGATCAACTACCAATTCTGTTAATTCGACATTAACCTTCAATTCCGGTNTAGCAAGTCGTGTTGCGGGATCACCAAAGAGCGTGTACTGTTCCGCACCAGGAACCCATCGNGTTGAAGCNTTACTGATGAATCGAGTCTTAGCTGTAGCGATAATTGATCCTAGCGTTTNATGGTTCNCACTGAGCATGGCCNGAAAAATCTCTTTGTCAAATTCAGCATTTGCACTGCCGTAAGTGAGCCTGGTCGCNCTAAGGCAAGCGACAGCTCCATATTCANTAAATATGAACTGATCGANCAAACAATACTGTCCAAACTGAAGCGGNTTGTCAAACTGCCCGTTNAGACAGGTNGTAGCAAGAATNAATGGAAGATATTNGTTCCGAAGCNNTCGCGCATCTTCNATCCGAAAGATAGCTTCATCTGCCCAGGTCTGNGTGCTNCCATGACCAGCATACTCNAGAACAAGCACACCNTCGTTGATNGAATCCATAATAATCTTATTCGTTCGNAGTGGNCTCACAATNTCCCTAAGATANACCTTTTTAGTATCATACGAAACAGGGATNACNTTCTGAATTAGATCTTCGCGCGTTTTTTCGAAGATATCATCTTGCCCNGGATTATCNATTTCATTGTCGGCAANCTCAACTATTCGTCCCTGCCATGGACCACGTTTCAAATTTTTCTCGTAATTAATNATNTTCTNAACAACAACGTCCAATTCATGTGGGTATTGTGAAGGCAAACGACCTATATACATGTCTGGNANTGNATCNTCACCACTTAGCAGNACAAAACGATGGTCCATNGCAGTTTCACCACTTTCCGGTGACCAACCGTGGAAAGTTGGTACAAAGATGGGGTATAGATTATATTTTTTATCGTAATCCTTACGATAGACTTGAACAATTGATTCTTTATAGTCGTAGTGAGCGTCTCCGACCAATAGCACAAAAGTTGGGGCAGGTTTTCTCCAGTTTACATATGCGTATCGTAAAAACTTCTGAATAGCGTTTGGATTGAACAAGCCATGGCTAAATTGATCATATATTATGTCAATATCCACGATTTTAACTTTCATTCCTTGGGATTCACGATATTCAACTAGAGGCTGAATGCTGTCAAAAAAATTGGTGTGACTAATGACAATGTAATCCGCCTGATTAGTTGGATTCTTTAAGTCCGAAGTTTTTGCTGGTACTAGCTTATCAATATATGAATATGTAATACGGTCTGCCGCAAAATAGGTTGTAGGTTGATCGACCCGATCTTCGAAGGTCACACGGTAATTTCCTTCCTCAAATTCGTCAATCCACATGTTCTGGAGTTTTGCGACTAAACTTCCCTTGCGAATTCGGTATAAATCAATGTCTTTTCTGGAAAAGCCATCAATCTGAAACCTCGTTGTTTCTCCTACAGTTGGTGGTTCGGTATCAGAATTAAACTCGAGCTTACCGTCTTGGGCACGAAAGGAATGCCAATAGTCAAGCTCTGCCCAGTCCAGATAGAAGTCTGCTCTACTTACTGGCGTATTGTTATTATCTCCAGCAAGGATGTTTAAGAAGTTTGGTGAATCGTGATGCAAAACGGCATTTTGATCGAATTGGCGAATTAAAAGCGGCGCACCTTGTTTCCTCCATTCAACAGCTGGTACTAAGCTCTTTCCACTCAATCGTATCCATGCCCGATGATTAGCGTTAGCTCTGGTAGATATCCCTTGAAACTTAATCCGCAGCTCACCGCGCCTAGAAATCTTGTCTCGAGGAACAGCATTCGGTAAATCAATTCGAAAGTTTTTCTCGCGTGCTTTTGCATCCGCACCACCGGTAAAGCGCATCCAAAAATAGTGATCGACAAACTCGGATTTCACTTCTACCAGTGGATCATGATAATAATCTTTCTCAAAATGCTCGGTTTTCTTAAACCCAATTGGAACTGTAGCATCTTTGTCCTCGGGTGCCACATCAATCGAATCTATTGGAGTGGATGGATCATCACTATTCCAACTCAACCAGTAAACGTTTTCATCAGTAAACTTGTTGTTGATAATCTTTTCTGCATAGAATACAATGCCATCTGTATTATCAAGGTAGTTATTATGGTTGTGATCAATTACATACGCACCTACCTTAAGCCCGCGATTATCGATTCTGATTGAACTTAGGTCCACTGTTTCCAGGTCAATATCAAGATTAGTCAAATCGGAAGAATCAATTTTATAGAGGCCTGTTTTTCTAATAAATATTTTGTATTTTGGAAAGTCAGCTAATGCCCTTGCAGGAGCTGTACGAGTAGGTTGCGGCACGTTACGCCAATTTAAGGCTTGATGATAATTAAGTAAATTCGACCGGAAAAAATCTTCAAAATATGGGGAGTTTCTATCCGTGGTACGAATAATTGGTGGCGAATCAAAATCGATCTGGAACTGTAAGATTTCGTAGATTTTATTTGTATGAAATGGTTGNACGTCNATCCGCGCAATATATTGACCGCGAATTATNCCAANAGGAGCAACGCTCACAGAATTCGNTGAGGAATTAGCATTAGTATCAGNTGAACCAACCANTTTTAGGGAAGTGACTGTNACTCTGGGTTTNGACCCNGCTGGGATACCTATGAGCTGTGANAATGAAGCTTGCCGGTCGGGTTTTGGAAGGCGAAATTCAACCGTCAAGGTATTAGNGCTGNAATGGAGTAATTGAAATGGTGACGCAGCACAGAGAAAACTGGAAATCAAGAAAAAGAGNNAGGAAANANCTTGGACAGAGGGAAANCATAGGAAACGAAAGTGNCGCGACCTAATCATAGAATACGAATAATGCTCANNTGGAAAGCTCGAGATAGNACCGAAAATTGGTTAACTTTCAGAGATCCTGCGATAACAGGACGCTGCCTTACTTTTTGGAACATTNTAGGAGGGGACTTCCAGTATTTCATAACTTGATATTCCATTTTCTCCAAGATCGATATCCAGTCGATCCCCTAACGAAATTTTCTTGCCAGCTTTTGCTAATTGACCGTTGACAGCAATATTCCCTTGGGCACAAATGTCATTTGCCAGAGTTCGCCGTTTGATGATACGACTAATTTGAAGAAACTTGTCCAGACGCATTGCTTTTTCTAAAGGCAAGATCGAGAACCTGAGCCATATCCTCGACTTTATGGAAGTGCAATCCACCCAGGATTTCTTCTGGGATCTCGGATAAATCCTTATCGTTTTCTTCTGGGATAATGACATTCCCGATGTTATTCCGGTGAGCAGCAAGCACCTTTTCTTTTAATCCCCCAATTGGTAGAACTCGGCCGCGAAGGGTAATTTCACCTGTCATAGCGATATCGCTTCGCACTTCCTTACCCGTCAGTGCAGAAATCATGGCTGTAGCAATGGTTATACCTGCAGACGGTCCTTCTTTAGGCACAGCTCCTTCAGGAACATGAATGTGGATTGAGTTGTCACTAAAGTTGAAATCATCAGGCAAATCGAGGGCTTCGGAACGAGATTGGATGTAAGCAAGCGCTGTCTGTGCAGATTCTTTCATCACATCCCCTAGTTGTCCTGTCAGGGTTAAATCACCTTTTCCGCGCATTGTTGTTGCTTCAATTGCAATAATATCACCTCCCACCTGAGTGTAAACCATGCCAGTCGCAACCCCAATTTCGTCGCTCTCTTCCGCCTTTCTCCGCGTAAATTTTTCTGGTCCGAGGTAGTCAGTTAGGTTATCCAAATCAATCTGAAATTGTAGGTTATCCAAATCAATCTGAGATTGTTCAGATTCGTCATCGCTCACTGCAATTTTCTTTGCTACTCGCCTACAAACAGCTGTAACCTCACGCTCCAGATTTCGCACTCCAGCTTCACGCGTATATTTATTAATAATTTGGCTGATAGCAGTATCAGAGAAACTAAGAGAATCCTGTTTAAGACCGTGCGATTCAACTTGCTTGGGAATCAAAAACTGATTCGCGATTCTACTCTTCTCGTATTCAGTGTAACCGGCTAACTCAATGACTTCCATTCTGTCGAGTAGCGGCGGAGGAATCGACATCTTCGTATTCGCAGTTGTGATAAACATAACCTCCGACAAATCAAAAGCAACATCAAGATAGTGGTCACGAAAAGTGTCGTTTTGTTCAGGGTCAAGCACCTCAAGAAGCGCAGAGGCAGGATCCCCTCGAAAGTCACTGCCCATCTTATCAATTTCGTCGAGCAAAAAGAGAGGATTCTTTGATTTCGCGTCACATATACCCTGAATTATTCTTCCAGGCATCGATCCAATATAAGTTCGGCGATGACCACGAATCTCCGCCTCATCACGTACACCGCCGAGCGACATACGAATAAAGTTTCGATCCGTTGATCGCGCAACCGATTTTCCCAGCGATGTCTTACCAACCCCGGGTGGGCCGACGAAACACAAGATCGGTCCTTTGACCTTCTCAACAAGTTTCATTACCGCCAAATATTCAAGAATTCGCTCTTTAGGTTTTTCTAAACCATAGTGGTCCTCATTAAGAATTTCTTCAGCCTGTTGAATATTGAATTTTGAAGTTGTTCGCTCATCCCACGGAAGGGAAAGAATCCAATCAAGATAAGTGCGAATGACACCAAACTCAGCTGACATAGGGGGCATTTGCTGGAGACGATTGAGTTCTTTTTCAGCTTTTTCTTTTGCTTCTTCAGATGCATTTGCCTTCTCAATTTTTTCCCGTAGCTCCTCAATTTCAGACGGGTTGTCTCCTCGCCCAAGTTCTTTTTGAATTTCTTTCATCTTTTCTTGAAGATAGAACTCTTTATGTGTCTTCTCAATCGACTTTCGAACTTTAGAATCGATTTTCCTGTCTAGTTCAAGCACATCAAGCTCGTCATCAAGAAATTGATTAACTAATCTGATGCGCTCAATCGGATCGACGGTATCAAGAACCTGCTGTAGTCTCTCACTTTGATCCCCTATTATTGAACTTGCGATATAGTCCGCTAATTTGCCAGGATCTACTTCTTTCCGTACAGCGACAAGCGTTTCTGAAGATGATTGTTTACCTGTACGTACATATCGTTCAAGTCGCTTAATAGCTTTGCGCATGAGTGAATTTGCATCCTCAGGAGATAATGACTCCTCATCGGGAATCCGCACCTCTGCTAAGAAAAACCCATCATCTTCAACTAGTTTTAGTACTTCCCCGCGATTACTACCTTCAACGGCAATCCGAATTGAGTCATCACCGGGATCATATGAATCAACAACATCAGCAATTGTACCAACAGCATGAAAATCCTCCATGCTTGGACTATCTGTGTCTTTATTCTTCTGATTCAATAAGAGAACAGCCTTATCTGCTTCTAAGGCATACTTGACAGCCAAAACCCCCGTCTTCCTGACCACATTAAGAGGTGTATTTGAACCTGGAAATATGACTTTCCCNGGTAGTGGGATTACCGGTAACATATAACTGGCATCACGAACTTCAGTTGTTGACTCAGATTTCATTTTGCATAAACTCCTTGCTCCACATTTTATGCGCTTTTCACTTCATCGTGACTAATTAGCTGAGGCTGTTCGCCTTTTACCACAGAATCGTGAGTAATAACACACTCGCTAATACCTTTTAGAGAGGGAATTTCAAACATGGTATCCAACATCAGGTTTTCTAGAACGGAACGCAAACCACGAGCACCTGTTTCATGCTCGATCACTTCCTGAACGATTGCCGTCTTTGCATCATCTGTGATGCGTAGCTTAATGTCATCATATTCAAGAAGTTGTGAATATTGTTTCACAAGCGCATTTTTGGGTTGCGTCAAAATTCGAACCAAAGCAGATTCATCTAATTCATGAAGCGATGCAACAACTGGTAAACGCCCCACAAATTCAGGGATAAAACCGTATTTAATTAAATCCCTCGCTGTCGCTTTCTCAAGGAAATCGTTAAGCTTCACACTCTCACCGCTCTTAACCTGAGCACCAAATCCCATCGTCTTCTTTCCAATTCTCTCCTCAACAATCTTTTCAAGNCCAATAAAGGCTCCACCACAAACAAACAAGATTTTACTAGTGTCTATTTCAATAAACTCTTGATGGGGGTGTTTCCGACCACCTTGGGGAGGAATATTAGCAACTGTCCCCTCAAGAATTTTCAACAATGCCTGCTGAACTCCTTCACCAGATACGTCCCGTGTAATAGAGGGATTATCAGATTTGCGAGTAATCTTATCGATCTCATCAACATATATAATCCCNCTTTCCGCGCGTTCAACGTTTCCATCTGCTGCCTGCAAAAGTTTCAATATAATGTTTTCAACATCCTCACCGACATAACCCGCTTCCGTAAGGGTTGTAGCATCTGTGATAGCGAACGGAACATTTAGGATTCTTGCAAGTGTTTGGGCCAACAGNGTTTTACCAGTACCCGTTGGCCCTATCAACAGAATGTTGCTNTTTTCAAGCTCAACACTGGACTGATCCTGATACTTGATCTTTTTGTAATGATTGTAGACTGCTACTGANAGAATNCGCTTAGCCTTATCTTGACCAATAACATANTCGTCAAGCTGAGCTTTCAGNTCAGCAGGTGAACGAAGTTGGAACTCTCCTTCNNGTGGAGAGTCCGNTTGATCTTCCACACGGTATTCATCTAACACCTCAATACAGACATTGATACATTCGTTGCAGATGAAGACNCCTGGCTTACCAGCGATTAATTTAAAGACCTCTTCCCTCACTTTAGCACAAAATGAACACGCGACACTATCGTCACTCATAACAACCTCATAGTCTGACTTACGTACACAATAACGATACTANTAGACACCAAAATTCATTTGTCACTATTATCATCCTCAGTAGGTCGGCGCGAGACCACATGATCAATCAAACCGTATTCGCATGCCTCTTCCATATTCATGAAGAAGTCACGATCAGCATCAGTTTCTATTTTTTCCTCGTTTTGACCGCTATGTCGAGCCAATATTGAATACAGTTCTTTCCGAATTCTGAGNATTTCTTGAGCGTGGATGCTAATGTCGGAGGCTTGTCCACTAACTCCCCCCATAGGCTGATGGATTAGAACGCTTGAGTGTGGCAAGGCATAACGTTTTTCGGACGCCCCTCCAGCGAGTAGAATAGCCCCCATGCTATAGGCTTGACCGACACACCAAGTTTGGACATCCGGACCAATATACTGCATTGTATCATAAATAGCAAGTCCTGCACTAACAGACCCACCCGGAGTATTCAGGTATAAAACAACATCTGTATCTGAATTTTCGCTCTCAAGGAAAAGCAATTGAGCAATCACGCTATTTGCAATCATATCGTCTATCGGCGAACCTATCATCACAATTCTTTCCCTTAAAAGTCGCGAATAAATATCATAAGCACGCTCGCCGCGACTTGTTTGCTCAATAACGATAGGAGCCAGATTCATCCCGCCATTGTCCTTGTATGAGGTCTCATGTGATAATAAGCTTTTCCTTCTCTGAGGCTGATTCGATGAGCAAGTCACAAATCTTCTGATATCTCAACTCATTCCTGTAGCTATCCAAACGATTACTTGCCCGCAACAAGCTGAGGTACTTGTCTGGATCACGGTCTTGCTGCCGTGCCACGGAGCGCACACTGAGATCCAATTCGTCATCAGTGATCGAGATGTTTTCATTCTCAGCAATCTTATCAAATATCCAATTTAGTTTGGTTTGCTTAATGGTTGATTCTCGAAGTTCCTGTGGGAGAGTCTCGAAGTTAATATTGGCTTCTTCTGCCGTTTGACCGTCTCGCTTCAGTTGCTGCTCGATGTTTTTGATTGATTGCTCAACGTATTGATCGACCATCGATGATGGAATCTCAAGATCAATTGCTTCTATAAGTTGATCCGTAACTTCTTGCTGTTGTTCTAGCCGTCGAAGCCTCTTTTTTTCTTCGACAAGGTCATTCCAAATCTCAGCATACATTTGATCATAGTTTTCATACTCATGATTCTTGGCAAAAGAGTCATCAAGTTCAGGTAGTTGTTTTTCAGTAATGGCTTTGAGGGTAAAATTGAAGGTTGCAAGAGTCGCTCCATCACCACCCTCTGACTCATTCTCAAATGTGACTTCCGTTGTTTTTGACTCGCCAACTTCCATTCCAACGATCGCACTTTCAATGTCTGGATGAAAGGATTCTTTTCCGAGCTCAATATCGCTATCTTTCCCNGATCCATTTTCGATAGGTTCCCCATCGATTGAACTTTCCCAGTCGATTTGAACACAGTCATCNTCATGANCAGAACGATCTATCTCAATAGGCACAAAACTGGCTTCCCGATTCCTAAGTTGCTCAATGTATTTGTCAACCTCCTCCCTTTCTACATTTGCAGGGGACTTGTCGACTTCAAGCGTACTATAATCCGGCATGTCAATCTGAGGTTTTATGTTGATAACAGTTGCAAAACTGAGAGGCATTCCGTCTTCTAGATTAACATTATCTAACTCAAAATCTGGATCACCAACGGGGGCAAGACCTTCTTGAGAAATCGCTTCCTCTAAAGCAGCAGGAATAAGCTGTTGAATTGCCTCAGCCTTCGCGTGATCAGCAAAGCGGGATTTAATCATACTGATTGGCACTTTACCTTTACGGAAACCGGGGACAGAGAGATTTTTTCTTAATTCTTGGTAGTTTTGGTTGAGNTCTTGGTCAACTTTTTCAGGTGGGATCTCGATTTGCAATCGAACGCTACTTGAAGTTAAATGTTCAACTTCAACCTTCAATGATTCCTCCGATAAAAAAATATGCGGTTCTCAATATAATGATGGGCGTGAAGGGACTCGAACCCCCACGGGGAAACCCCCAACAGATCCTAAGTCTGCCTTGTCTACCAATTCCAACACACGCCCCAGCAAGCTTACCTGAACAACCCAAAAATCCGAATCTGAGGTAAGCCCGTAACACGTCCGGAGGGACTCGAACCCCCAACCTACAGATCCGAAGTCTGTTGCTCTATCCAATTGAGCCACGGACGCTCATCGAAAAAGGGTGGATGATGGGATTTGAACCCACGACCACCTGATCCACAGTCAGGTGCTCTACCCCTGAGCTACATCCACCAAGTCTAAAATAATGGCACGCCCGGCAGGATTCAAACCTGCGACCTACTGATTAGAAGTCAGTTGCTCTATTCACTGAGCTACGGGCGCAGATCCAAAATCGGGGTGAGAGGATTTGAACCTCCGACCCTCTGCTCCCAAAGCAGATGCGCTAAACCGGACTGCGCTACACCCCGTCCGATTGAACGCCACAATATAACACATTTCGTGGCTAGATTCAAGAGAAAATTGGTACACATTATCTCTTGAATCCACGAACTACAACTTCCCATTAACATAACTCAATTGTTACCTTAAAAACTCCTGTCAGTATGACTTGACACGCATGTAGATGCTGTGCTAACATGACAGCCACTGACAATTGAAACAGAGTATTAAGAGACAAGAATAATATATGAAAAACTTATATGAAGAGATGTCATTCTGGGACAGGCTTTATATCCCGGCACTCATTAAGGGGCTATTTACCACTATAAAGCACATTCCGAGATCTAAACGTAGCACTTCTTATCAGTATCCGGAAGATCAAAGAAGTGTTGATGAGCGGAATGATCGCTATAGAGGCATACATAAGTTAACTGTTGACAATCAAGGAAATGAAAAGTGTGTTGCTTGTTTTCTCTGTGCAACGGCGTGTCCTGCCAATTGCATTGCTATCGAGGCTGAATCGGCTCCAGAAGGATGGCAAACAGGGGAAGGTTACCAGCGAGAGAAACATCCCAAGTCATTTGAGATTAATATGCTCCGTTGTATTTTCTGTGGTTACTGTGTTGAAGCATGTCCGGAAGATGCCATCCAAATGACAGGTATTACCTTGCCGCAGTATTTCCGTGAAACCCAACAGGATGAAGAAATTCTTGGGAGGAAACGGAGCGATTTCATTTTTAACAAAGAAAAGCTAATTAGTAACAATTCGATATCAAAACAGGGGNTAAATATTTACTCGGAATAGAATACCAAGTAGCCTGAAAATGAAAATCTTACGGGTAGTTAATCCTCTACAGCGTAGGATTTTTTATTTTATGCAGTAGTATTGGAGTAGGCTGAAAATATGAAAGTCAGTGTTGTTGGACAAAAAAATACCGTATTGTTAATTGCTCAGCACATATGTCGATTGAAGGAAGTTACGGAACTAGCGTTAGTTGACGAAGTACATAGCATTCCGAGCTTTATCTTGGCTGAATTGAAGATGGTAGCATCCATTCTTCGATCTGATGTGCGGTTAATGGCCAGTCGAAATCCGTCTGTTTTGGCTGATTCTGAAGTTGTAGTGTATTGTCCGTTTGACTTCAATCAACTGCAAAAACCCTCCCNAGCTGGTTACTTCAGGTCTTTTGAATCTACAAATAAAGATCGAATCGGAGGTATTTNTCAANATGCTCCAGAAGCCAAAATCGTGGTTGCTACTCATCCNTCAACTGAGATTGTTCAATCTATCCANCAAAATAGCAATGCGAATTTGGGNCAAGTAATCGGGATCTCTGGNTACTTGATAAATACAGATCTNAAAGTAGAGATCTCAGAAGCCGTTGGTGTTTCAGTAGAAGATGTTGTGTCACTGATCATTGGGAATGATGACGAATACCATATGCTACCTCAGTATTGTTGTGTGGGTGGTATCCCAATAGATCAATTACTCAGCCAAAATCAAATTGCAAAGTTGGGTTCAAATGTGAGAAATCAGCCCAAGAAACTCGTCTATACCGACTTTGTGCATACAATTTCCGTTTTAACTGCACAAGTTGTAAAAACCATCCTGCTCAATAAAAAACGGATTATTGCAGTGACGACGATGATTGAAGCTAACGGCATAGAAGTATGCCTCAATTTGCCTGCGAAAATTGGACGAAACGGTGCGGAAAAGCTTACNNCACTACATCTCACAAACAAACAGCTTGAACAATTCATGGCGTTAGTTAAAAAAGCGGCCACTCAACAAAGCTAATTATGAAAGCAATTTACGATAAAATCGTCGACTTAATCGAAGATAAAAAAATTGGTGCTTATTGTACTGTTGTAGAAACTAAAGGATCAACTCCCCAAAAACCCGGATCGAAATTATTGATCTTACCCAATTTACAGAATATTGGGACGCTTGGTGGAGGTTGTGTTGAAGCAGAAGCGCGCCAACAAGCAATTCAACTTATACAAGGTGGAAATCCACGTTTACTTGAGTTCCAACTCAACAGCGATTATGGTTGGGATGATGGTCTGATCTGTGGCGGCAATATGAGGATTTTTATTGATATGCCTCAGTCGGAACGAGAATTGGAAATCTTCACACATCTTCGGGAACTTTCCGATCAGAAAACCCCACTTTTGTTTGCTACCATAGTAGAAAGTGAGACAAAGCATAAAATTGGATCAAAATTACTAGTTTCACCACATGGCCACAGGTTTGGGTCTCTTGGAGATCGAAGCCTAGAAACCCAGATCGAAGAGCAACTAGAAAAATTACTTAAAAATAATACGCCTGCAATCATAAAATCTGAAAATGATGCGGTAAGTGTCTTTGTAGAGCCTATCCAACCCCGTCATACCCTTTTGATTGCTGGTGCAGGCCATATTGGCCAAGCATTATGCCACCTCAGTAGCTGGCTTGGCTTTGATGTGGTTGTTGTTGATGACCGTGTTGATTTTGCTTCTAGGGATCGGTTACCTGACGCCAACCAGATTATCATCGGGGATATTTTTGAAGAGTTGCAAAAATATCCCATTGATTCTTTTACCTACGTCGTAATTGTAACACGTGGTCACAATCATGATGAGGAAGCTTTACACGCAACAATTAATTCAGATGCACGATACATTGGATTAATTGGCAGCCGCCGCAAAGTAAAATTGATCTACGAAGATCTTATGGAACTCGGAATCTCATCTGAGAGATTAGACCGAGTATATGCGCCAATCGGACTGGATATCAACTCGAAAACCGTACCCGAGATAGCTGTCTCAATTGCAAGCCAATTGATTCAAGTTCGCAACAATCCGAAGGACAATTTTCATTTCGACTCATCCCCCTCTAGGATGCCAACAGTCAAATTAGACTAAACTGAATCAATAGTTTTCCCCTTCTTTTGGCACTGGATTAGGATGAACACCACGCACGATTATGCCCTGCCCAGTGCTTCCACTCGGCTCTGTCATTCGACAATCAAGTGGAGATCGAAACTCAAATAGTAACATGCGCCGCCATTGCTCGGAGATATTTGGTGAGGATCCATGAATTGTATAGTAACTAAAGATAAGCAGATCACCTGCTTTCATTGGTACTGGTATGGCACGTTCTATTGGGTACTCATCCGCTGGCAAATGGTGTGAGCCATCGTGAACATGATCTATATAACCTTCTTCATGACTACCTGGAATGATATGTAGACATCCGTTATCTGCTTCTGAATCATCCAAATAAAGCGTTGCCGCAACCATAGTATCTAGTTTGTGTGGAAAGTAGTCATAATCTTGATGGAGAGGAAAGGCCGCTCCTATCTTAGGTGGTTTAGCATGCATCAAAGTATGATGTAGCTGTAGATTCTCAGACCCTACAACTGCAGCTACGGGATCAGTAATATTTGAATCGAACATCAATTGTGCTAATGCAGCTGAGTGTTCGTGAACTCGATGAATCGAGAGAACGCTCCTTGCTTGCTTATCACCATCCACGTTGATATGTTCACGCCAGGTGCCTCCCCAATGTGCTTCCAGTCTTCTACCCGCTTTATGGGATCTTTTGATCATGAAATCAACTTCATCTTGGATTTGCTGAAGCCGTTTTCCTGCAAGAACGCAATCAATTTTTATATAGCCATTTTTATCGAAAAATGATTTAATCTCTTTAGTGGTCATATCCTGTTCCGGTTACTTTTGTCCGCTTTTTATTTCAGCTAAAACAAATTATACCAAACCAAAGAAATCGTATCATGATTATTTAGTAGGTTTAAAAAAACAAATTAGGTTGTCATCAAATATGCCAAATACTGATACGGAAAAAAAGGTCTCAACCCACTCAGTAACAATTGAAGATAAAAACTACACAGTAGCTGAAGTCTCGCAGATTATCATTGATACCTTGAGTCATGTNAGTGACCAGTCCAGATTTAATAACCTAAAATATTCAGCTGCTGATGTCTATTGGGTTCTGAATAGCCTGTTGGGTTACATAAACAATAGAATGGAAGGAGAATTTAAATTGCAAAATCTCAAAAAAGGAACTTGGCAAATCCAATATANAAANCAGAAAAAGGCAGAACGCTTGTCNAANCAAGAGCAGGAAAAAAAGAAAAAGCGGACGGCGAATTATATTGAACAGCTAACAGGAAAACGACCACCATGGGCCTAACTAACAATAAAATCATGCAAAATGAGGTGAGTTTCTGTGAAGACAAAACCTAAAATTTCCATTGCAGACATCGAAACTTTTGCAGATGACCCTGATTTAGAACGTATGGTCGGAATTTACAATGAGCACGGTTGTCTGATTGTACGTGGGTTGATGTCTCTTTATGTTAATGATTTACATCGCGATATTGGAACAATCGCACAAGAATCAATTGTACAATTAGATGAAGCCGTAGAGATAGTAGAAGGATGGCGAACACCAAATGGAACACTGTTTATACCAACACCGGAAGGGANTCCAAGAGATAAACAGATTATGGTCTTGGGAATCCATTATAATAATAGTGAAGCATTTGAGGCNTCATCTCGNGATCCNAAGGTTATTGAAATTNTCACNGCTNTTCTTGGTTCTGATTTCGAAATATTTGGTAGTGGTCAAAGTCTATACAAAGAAGCNAATGGNGGNCATCCAAAACTCCTTCATCAAGATTCAGCGTACTTTCAGCATCGGCATGAAGGGCCTGTTGGTATCTTAAGCTATGTCGTAGACACAGACCTCATAAATGGAGCTTTACACGTTGTTCCCGGATCCCATAAACTGGGACAACTGAGGCATATAGACACCTTTTCACACCTTGGTCTAGACCCAGAGGAATGGACTTGGGAAGATGCACTTCCTATTATTGGCAAAGCAGGCGATTCAATATTTTTTCATGTTCAAACGATACATGGATCAAAGCAGAATTTCTCGGACAAACCACGACCGATTTTCATTAATCGCTACCGAAGAAAGGGTGACGAGACAATTATTAGTGGAACGACAGTTGCCAATCGAACTGAATCAGAGCTGCTTCACGCTGAATCTCAGCAGTAAGCGAACTATCGCTTGCTGTCTGTCCGCTAAAAATCCTGTTAGTTCTTTTAGTCAGCGTTTAGTTCTTGAACCAACTGATCAATTTTCCTGAATTGCCATGTCCAACGTGCATTGTATAAAAACTGGCGTAGGTCAAATCGATTATCATCTGGCGAGTAAGATTCAGCATGGTATGCTGGTGTCAGTGTTGTCATTTTGTGCCGATTAACGGAATAGTAGAAAAAGAAGCGCTTCACTTTCTCAGCCACTTCGGATGGGGCTAAGTGGTTCCATTCGTAAACCAGTTTTTCAAACATACTGACCGGACCACATCGATAAATCTTGCGTAGGATTCCAAAGCGACTAAGTTCTTCATAGGTCATTCCCATATCAGCTTCATCCTCCTGCATATAATCCTCAGTGAGAGGTTCAAGTTCAGCTGTAGGAAGGGCGGAAACCACATCGATCAGGGAAGTATAACCCAGATGATCGGTTGCCCAGTTCAAGAAACGCCGAAGATCCATTTTGCTAATTCCGCCAATCGGATTAATGTCCGCACTACTACAATCATACTTGGTAACATAGCCACGGAGACTTTCATCAACATTGGCGCTACCAAGTACCAACAAACCACCTTTACCACCACGTGCCCATAACAAGAGCTGGGCGAGAAAATATGATAGAACCATTCTTATCCTCGCTTGAATGTTTTGAAGGGCTATATTCTCTGCGTCGGTACCACCCTTAACTCGAAATTTCGGTGTTTTATCAGTCAATGTGATGAAAGTGGACACTAACGCTGACACCACCGAATCAATATTAACATTCAGATGGTATGCTCCTATCTGGTCAGCAATAGCTTTAGCCCGACTGCGAGTGGCTTTCGAGCTATTTTGTGATCCCATATAACAGGTGTGAAAAATACGATTGGCAAGCTCTCGCGGATCTGTTAGCGGGTAACTATGGTCTTCCCCTGTAATACGGCGTACATCAGCAATTACCTGTTGATTTCCAGCTGCAACTGCATTAATTACCATCTTGCACATCGATCCCACAATAGCCGCTGTCGATGAACTATCAGCTCCCCCAGACAAAGGCAAGAAAAAACCGCCAGAACTAGATCTACGCAGATAATCCCATAACCAGCATGCGGGACCGTAAGCAATTTCCTCTTCCGGAGTATGATAGGATACAATATCTAATTTGGATGGAGGGGTACGACGATCTGTCGCCAACTCAAAGTCCACTATAATACGAGGAATTGGGTTTGCTTGACTTGCTTGGACGCTCCGACTGCCGATTGCGCCTCTATATGACCTGACTTCTTCGAGATCAACCGTTGCGGTTACAACTTCCACATCCTCAATTGAAAATTGAGNCCCTCTCGTTACAATTTCTCCATTGATTGCAATGAGAGCACACCCATCAAAATACAGGCGACCACCATCACAACCCTGTTGATTCGCATAGAGGTATACTCCACCACTTTTTGCTGTTGCACTCCGGATAAGATCTATCCTCTGATTGAGTTTACGGAGTTGGTGATGCGAAGCAGACCCNTTNGCAATAATCTCAATTCCGTCTAGACTAAGATGGATNTGCGGGCTGTTTGGAGTAAANAGTTCTTCACACGTTTCAGTAGCAACGACAGTGTCACGTGTNGAAATCGATGCCAAGCCAATTGGCACGGTCTGTTGNTTAGTAATTTTACGAATTATACGAGGCAGATGNTAATCTTCAACCGATCTTGTATGGTNCCAAGCNGTGAACCACCGAGATTCACGATAGTTTCCATCATTTGCGAGGAAAAGCTTAGGACGGATTAATAGAATTTTGCGATNGAGCACGAAAATGCGACAATTGTAGCGCACATTTTTATGCATTATCGGAATACCTATATCACACAGAATACCTTCAGTTAAATCGTCACCAATAATCTCAGCAAAACTCTCCCATGCGTGTAGAAATGTGTCTTCCTCAAGAAATGCGTCCTCACAACCGTAGCCAGTGATCTCAAGTTCAGGTCCAAGTCGATAACGTGCTCCTTTATTCTTAGCGTCTTCAATCGATGCAAGAATGCGTTCAAGGTTACCTTGGAAATCCAAGGCCCACTGATTGAGATTGCAAGTTGCAAGAGTTACTAGTTTCATGATTCAAAATCGAGGAATAAAAAAAGCAGGGAAAATCCTCTCCCTGCTTTTAAGAAACCAGTTTATGGTAGCCTCTTATGCTTGAGGCTCACTTTCCTTCTTAGTGTCTGGATTATCATCTGGATCTCGATCTGATGTTCCATCTTCTTGTTCTTGATAGAACATGAAACCATCTTCATCTTGATCTTGTTCCAGTTGTCGTACTATTTGATCTGCTTCACGGTAGTATCTTAGTTTTTCAATACTATGACTTCCAGCCAAACTCATATATGTCTTAAAACCTTCGTAGGCTAGCTCAAACTCCCGAATACCACGATAGCAGACTGCTTGCTGATAAACACATTCGTCACGCCATATTGATTGAGGAGCTCTCTCAAACAGAGTCTCATACCCCGAAATCGCGTTTTCAAGTTGCCCATCCAATTGATACAAACGACCAATTTGGTACAATGCGTCTGAAACAGCGAATGCGTTACCTCGCAAATTGTAAGCAAGTTCCTTATAGCAAAAAACCGAATTCGGGAAATTCTCCATTTTTTGCCAACCCGCAGCAATATTCTGGTAGTTCTGAACAATTCTATCGCGGAACCCCATTTGGTAGAGTTTATCTGGCGTTACATAACGCCCCATTTTCCTCATAGCCATGGCTTTTTTATTGGTGTATTTGTTTATATCATCTTGATCCTGTTTGATGCCTGTCAACGTATGTGCCGACTTTTTAAGCAAAGTTTCAGCTTGCTTAGATTCAAACGAACCTTCGTAATTTTGCGCTACCTTTACAAACGCACCCCAGCCACCCTTATTCGAATAATCGTATAGTTTATAAAAGTAGACATTCCCTACTTTAAATTGTGAACGAGGCGCAAGCTCATGGTCGGGAAACTCAGCAGCCAACTTCTCATATGAGCCGATTGCTTCCCTGTAATTTCCAAGTTTCATGTAGGATTCACCAATATCATATAAGGCTTGCGTGGCAGCATCTTGGGTCTGCTTCGCCCGGTCATCGTCCCCTGAAAGCTGGTTACGATAGACTCTAAGGCTTTCTTGAATTTGATTTCTACTCTTTCGAATATCGGAGATACTACCTTTCGAGCGACTACCGAGATAACCAGTCGGCGCCAAATCAACAGCAGTTTGATAGTGCTCCACCGATAAATCCCACAACTCGTCTGATGTTCTAGCTGGAAACTCACTAAGACCTTTCTTATTAGTGGAATCAGAGAGTATTAGCTTCACCTCATGGTACGGACTTTTATAAATCTCCGCTATTCGAAAATGTGCTCTCTGATTATATTTGTCAGTTACGGCACATTCGGTATAAAGCGCTATTGCGTCATCGTAAAGGGTACGCTTATCTGCAAGCAGTTCCCTTCTCTTTTCGGGCTCAAGATCATTACTAATAGCGATCATCCCTGCCGCTTCCACTTTGCGATCTGCGTTTTGTATTTTAACACTCAGGGGCACAACTGATATACCACCCGCACACCCAATCAACATGACTACAACGTAGACCATTAAAACGTTAAGTATACCGACGGTTAAAAGCTTCTTTGCCACAATATAACCCTCCTTATTTATATATCCGCATATTATATCGCATTACATCGAAATCGCAAGAAAAATCCATATTTATTTTAAAACTCGCTCGAAATTAACGTGAATTTCTCCTAATTGATCAATCTGAGTTTGATTCTCAGATAGTGACGCAAACATAAATTTTGAAATGTACTCGATAGCGACCTGCTTCAATACTCCTGTCCTATTTTCGATGATTCGGACTTGAAAAACGGAACCATCTGGTCGAACACTAAAACTGAGTTTGACAAAGCCTCCTTGTAATTCTTTTCTTATCTCCGGGGGCCTTGGCTTGTAAACAATCGTACGGCCTTTAACTTGACCACTAATTCGAAAACCCAGCCCACTCGACACACGATTTTTTCTAGAGGTAATATCGCCACCAGTAGCTAATTTCCCTGAGAGTCTGCGACCACCGCTTCCTTCTTTATTTACCCTGACATTTGAATCTGATTCCCCAAGACGATTCAATGAAGCCTGATAGGTACCTACTTCCATCACCGATCGAGATCGAATAGGGACATCTACATTGATGTCGGAACCTCCTTGTTTATGCCCCGATGATGCCGTGGTATCAAGGGAAGTCCGATCCAAGTTCGATTGAAAAGGTTGCCTTTTCTGTGGAAGATCAGGTAACCCAACTGAATCATCTGGATTGGCAAGATAACTCTGTACATCTTGAGAAGAATGAAGTACTGGCAATTCACGTGGTGTTATGAATTCCTGAGAGACTGGATTTATAACAGGCAATTCTTCGACATTCTTTTTCTCATTCTTATCCTTTTCTGGGTCAACGAGAATTTCCACGTTGATGGGAGTCCTATCAACTTTTAACTGTGGTTCTTGATAAACGAAAATTGCGAAAAGTAAAATAATAACAATATGTTCGGCAACAGCAAGCACCAAAAATTTATTTACCCCTCCTCGTCCTTTATACTTAATCATGGTGAATCAATCTCACCAGATTCTTTTATAGTCCAATCGCGTATATTTTCTAATTCATCATCAAACATCCCCCTTTCTTCCGCCGATAGGAAACGAATAAGAGACATAGAATATCTCTCTAGCTCAATCATGAAAACCCGTACTTGATTGGTGAAATAATGATAGGCGATATAAGTTGGTACAGCCACAATTAGCCCCGCAGCTGTTGTCAATAGCGCTTCTGAGATCCCATTTGCAATTTCAGGTAGTTTGCCAATCTGACTATCGTCCCTCCATAATGCGTTGAATGACGCTGTCATACCAAGGATCGTACCGAGAAGACCTGTATACATTGATACTAGTGCCAACATACTGAGAGTGCTAAGATATCTATACAATACTGGTTTCTCGTTGTTGATAGCTACTTTCAAAACAACCTTCAAAGCCTCTTCACTTCTGCCGTGATTTTGAATGCCAGCTTTAAAAATATTGGTCAATGGACTAGGGCGTTTATTACAGATGCTAACTGCCGCTTCTGGATTACCTTGCACCAACTCATCATAGATACTACGTGTAACAAGATGCGATGGGATAATTTGATTGCGCCGTAACCGAAACATCCTTTCGAAGATGATAGTGTGTGACCAAATAGAATAGATAATAAGCGGAATTAAAATTACCCCTCCCTTACTCAATTGCACAAGCCCTGTTCCAATTACTTCAAGTATGCTCAAAACTCTAACTCCAATCCAAAATCAACAGCATTCGGCGTAAACAGGTAATCAGTAAACTGCATATACTTCCCAACAACAAATACCCCGCCAATGAAACCATTCATATAATTTCCAAATTGCTTGGCAAGTTTGGGTCTCATTAAAACATAGTCTTCGAGGCCTAAATTTTGGCTGCCTTCTTCTGTGGATCTGCCACCACGAAATTCACCAACCAACTTTGCTTTAAAACCCAAGGGCAGATAATAAACCAGATCTAGATCGATCCAATCAGTTGCTCGATATGGGATACTTCTATGAAATTCACGTTTGAGTTTGAGATTGAGGCTAAGCTGATTAAGGAGGTTTGCTTTCACCAGAAGTTGCCCACCGGAGATGAGTTTCTTTTGATCAAAATTATATGGGATCCATGCAATTTCTGATGCTTTTCCTAATGCTCTTGAATCTCTTTTTAGAATAACAAGATCATTTGCTAGCTTTGAGAATCCAGAGAAATCAACCTCAAACTTTTTAACATAGTAACGTTTCAGTGTAATCTGGCCACACCAGATTTTCTCTGATCTCAATGCAGGAAGCACATTGACATAATCCTGATCAAAATAAATAGCAGATAGTTGAGGGATTTCTGTCGCACCATATAACTCAACTTGCATTTTCCATTGACTATTTAAATTCACTATTGTGCTTAAAGAAGGATTTAATCGAAACTTAGTAGGCTCCTCATCTATCTCAGTGAGGTTTGCATCCAATTGGTTACCACTTTCCAAGAAACTCACAAACTCTCCACCTAAGTCAAAAATCATTGGTCCGAGGGTGCTATATTGATCACGCACATACAAGCGAAAAGTGGAAGATCGCGTGTTTCTCGGAGTCCCATAAGTTGCTATGGAGCGATATTCAAGGACTCCACCAAAATGCATGGGGTTGAGAATATGTCTTAGACGGTTAGGGGGGAAATCTGTGAAAATATCCAGGTTAATTCTGAGATCTTTTCCACTATCGATTTGATTGTTTGAATCTAGTTCATAAGATTCAAATCTAACACTCAAATCTGCCTTTGTTTTTTCCGTGATTTTTTGGTTTAGGTTTACATCAGTCCATATCAATTTGGGTGTTTTAGAATTCAGTTTGAATTCCACTGGAANCTGCGATGCTTTCAGTTTCCAATTTAGTTCTTTGAGTTTCATTCCAAGATTGAGTTTCAAAGAAGAATGTGCAGCATATCGGTAACCAAAACCGCCGTGNAATAGATCAAGACTATAATTCCCNCGATNGTCTGTTCTTTNACTNCCAATCTGATTTCGTGTGATACTAACAAACCCATTGGTTTGATTTGTTTGTCCAGTTAATGTCAACTTATAAAAAAGCGACTCTGGNAAACTTGGATAGGCGATCAAACTGAAATGATAATCTTTTAAACGATGATCATCTAGATAAACTGATTTGTTAGGGGTAATGTTGGGNGGTAGGTTCCAGAGTCTTTCTTTCGCATATAAGGCTAAGGAGTGTATCAACTTNGGCTTTGATGGATCNTTAAATCTCTTCCTTGGTTCAAGCACAATTTGAGTTGTATCGACGATCTGGATTTTTTCCTCTTCAAGCTGTATCTGTGCTGATTCTNCTACAATCTGCTGTGCCTCTNCATACAAGGNAATAAACNTAAACAAAACAAGAGCAAAACGCACTAGCCNGAAAACCCAAAATTGATAATAAAGACTTAATTGAAGTCGGGAAATTTTCACTGACTGGAATTATCGTAGTAGTTTAATTTGCTAAGTAATATGGNGGTATGTATCCAACTTGGAGACAACAATCTCCAGCNGATATNAGATGNNACACGCTGACGTTAATATAATATACCAAACGTCAATTTACCATTANTGANGTTATTGTTGCTCGATTTGATTCAAAATCTGCTTATACTGGTTCTGAGCATAGTCGTGAAGCTGATCCCATTCTCCTTTTTTCCGAACATCGGCAGTCGCAATCTTAGCTTCAAACAAGCTGAGTGCATCCTCGCAGGTATCTTTTGCCATATATATATCGTTGGCTTTAATAAAAGCATCTGACGCNCGTACAGCAGCATGGAAGGCCGTAAGGCTATCATGCTGNTCACGGAGATGGCGCACACGCAGGTAGGTCACNCCTGAATCGTAATGCCGACCAAGAATTGCCTGAGTCTCGGCAAGNTGAAGTTCGGCTTCAACAACTATCTCTATACGATAACGATCTGTNCCTTTNTGNCGGATGATATCGTAGGCTTCAATCGCTTGAAGAAAATTTTTNTGCGCTTTATAAGAATGTCCCAACGAGATTTGTGCGTATTCTGCTTGATCTGATTGAGGGTAATNGGATAGAACNTGATTNTAAAGATCTATCGCTTTTTGCCATTGAACCAGCTCCTGGTAACATTCACCTGCAAGTACAAGAGCTTTTGCAGCAAAAGGACTTTTCGGATGTTCTTCAGGAATATTAGTTAATACATTAATAGCATTGGTTAAATTACGNCGCGAGTTTCTTTTGTTGTACCANGCNTTTCCNATTTCGAACATTGCGCTGGCAGAGAATTCGCTTTCCGGATTAACTTGACTAAATGCTTCAATTGATTGCTTATACGATCCNAGCATAAGGTAAGATTTACCTATNTTATATTTAGCCAACCAGGCAGATGAAGTGTTCGGATACTGTATAACAACTTTTTGGAATTCAGAGATTGCTCGCTTGTAATCTCNATCAACGTAGTAAAACCGGCCAATTTGNAGTTGTACATCTGGAGCAAGANCGCTGGATCGATAATTTTTTATCAGTGTACGGTATGCCTGTAGAGATTTTTCCTTCTGCCCCAAGTTTTCATGTGCTGTNGCGATACTGTATTGNGCATCGTCTGCCCAGTTGCTTTTGGGATAATGCTGAATGANTTTTTCAAATGCTTTGATAGCTTCACTATAATTCTTTAGATTCATGAAACTTTCAGCAATGTAGTATTGAGCTTCTGGGCGGAGGTTAACTGCCTTCTCCGTGCCGCTTTCACGTGNTGGNACCTTTAGATTTGGATAGTNTTCGACAACTTTTTTGTATTCGCTAATTGCGTTTNTATAATGNCCTTGTTTGAAAAAACAATTTGCTATACCAAAAATNGCGTTAGGTTGAAGTCGAGATGAAGGGAATTTTCGTATTACCTCTGAGAAAGCATCGATGGCATCTCCATATTCTTCCAGTTTGTAAAAGGCCCACCCAATTTGGTATTGAGAGTTATCTTGCCAGCTACTGCCAACGTATGAATCTATTACACGCTTAAATGATTGAATTGCTTCCGAATATTTTTTGAGATTACTTTGGGAAACACCAACTTGGTATAGTGATTGATCTAGTAAATCACTCTTAGGGTATTTCTGAATCATCGTTTTCCAAGTGGTGATAGCCTTATTGTAACAATCTTGACGTTCTCTATCTTGAGAAACTGCGGCTTCTGAAAAGTAAGTCCAACCAATACTAAATTGCGATTTCTCCGCCCACTTGCTGCGAGGCTTTTGCTCAATAAGTTCCTGATATTTTTGACGTGCGGACCGATAGGACTCTTTAGTTGGACTTTGCCAATATGTACTTTCAGCGATAAAATAATTGGATTGGGTTAAGCGTTCACTTTGCGGATACCTTTGTGCGAGAAGATTGCATGCTTTGATGGTTCCAGCATAGTCTTCCGCTTCATACAGAGCTCGTGCTTTCCAAAACAAAGCCTCATCAGCTGGAGCACTTTCAAGGTTTCGACCCTGAACATCAGTAAAATACAGGTCGAAGGTTTGAGAACTTTCCAAGTATTGTTCCAAATTAAAATAAGCCAGACCAAGATGGTAAAGTGCGTAGGGTCTAAGATCTGTCTCAGGAAACATTTCGACGAGTTTGCGTAGCTCGCTGATTGCGCCTTGATAGTCGCGCAATTGGAAATAGCAAATTCCAATTTGGTAGGAGGCATCATCAGCATAGGGGGATAAAGCCCCTAATATTTTCTTATAGTTAAGGATAGCCGTGTTAAACTCTCTAAGCATTCGAAAGCATTCTCCCATTCGAAACCGTGCGGCAGTTGATAACTCCGATTGCAGGTTGACTGACACCAATTTAAACGTACTGAGTGCCTTAGCATACTCACTTTGTTCAAAGTGAACCATACCAATTCCGTACCAAGCGTTGTCAGATACAGAACTGTCTGGATACAAATCTATTACTTTTTGATATTCATAAATAGCTTCAGTTGCTTTCTTCTCTTCAGCCAAAATCTCTGCGATCCAATATTGCGCTTCAGCTGAAATGAGAGAATCGNCACCCTCATTGAGAAGCAGACTGAATTCTTGTCNTGCCTCTTTCATCATTNGTTGNTGAAANTANCATTCACCAAGCCTAAATTGGGCATCGGTAACCATCTGCTTCTGATTGGGAGAAGTTGTGTAAGTTTGAATGAAATCTCTAAACCCAATTTGCGCGTTGGCCCATTCACCCATTTTGAAAAGTGACTCGGCAGCACGGTAATCCGCCTCGGGAACAGCATAGTGATCCGGATATTTTTGACCGAAACCAGAAAGAAGTTCGTACGCTGACCGGAAGTTCTTAAGTCGGTAGAATGTCCACCCTTTGGAATAAAGTGCGTCTGCCATCTCATTTGATTCCGAATATTCGGATATCACCTGATCATAGTATTCACCTGCTTTTTGGTACAAACCAAGATTGTCAAATGACTCGCCAATTAAATAGAGACTGCGAGAAATAACCTCTGGTTCACTTGTGACTTTCAACACTTCTTCGTAACCTTTGATAGCCTCTTCATATTTNCNTTGCCTATACCATGAAATTGCTACCCCTTGCAGNGCATCTAAAGAAAGGTTGGTTTCCGGNTAATCAACTAGCAGTTGCTTGTAATTTTGGATTGCTTCATCAAAATTCTTTAGCTGTAAGGCACATTCGGCTATCAAAAGTCTTGCGTCATCTGCGTTATCACTACGAGGATACCTTTTGATGAATTGATNGAATTGNTTCTGNGCAACTGGATATGCCTTGTTTTTATAGAGCTTGTAAGCGAAAGTATAGTCTTCTNGNTCCCCACCANATGCATNTTGGAAAACACCTAAAAAAAGCACAAAAACGATGATCTTTCGGAATAGAAAAACTACCTTCATAAACAACTCAAAAATTGTCATAGTATGNATTCCAGTTATTTAGNATTCCCGCTGANGGAAAAAACAGGCGGCTTTTGTAACAGAATNGCAAAACAGAATTTTATGTCCAACACCTGATCAGCGTTCCGATTANCTAAACATGTATTANTAACCCAACTNAAAGTTTCGATTACATCAACTACNATTTAGCAACTATCTCAAGAGAGTATNACTCAAAAATTTAGCTCCTCTTAAGTATCACTTCAAGAACTGGGTTAATATCCTAAATTCTTGGTTGATAGCCGAGGGATTACTGTTTCTGTGTCAAGAGGGCTATAGCCACAAAGTCCAAACCGAAACGATGCTTTTAACAGGAACACTTCTTGGCAGAACCCGAATCTGAGTGTTGCTGGGGATTGTGTTTTTTTACATTAGGCTCAAATCCAACTGGTTAGTCAAATTGAGTCAAAGAAGTGGCTAAATTCACCTCCATTGAGATCGAACGGACTGATTTTCAGAGAGAGAGAGAAGGTATCATTGTCAAACCCAAGCAGGTATGATTCCAAAACGAAATTACTCCAGATAGCTACCAAAAAGACGACATTAACTGGAACATTACCAAGAATCTCGATCAGGAAAGTCGTTCAAGAAACAAAACTATTATAACATTGAAAAAAAACGCTTTTCAAGTGCGAAGTCCCATCTGGTGGTATTAATAAGAACTTATCTGNTCCTTGAGTTCAGAAATCTTTTTGCTGTATGCCTCACGTGATCTTGCCCACTCCGTTTTATCTCGACTACCATTCTGGAGACAATCGAGGATGTATCCTTCTGCTTCGACGAAATGAGCAGCAGATCGTGCCACCTGACCTGNAATTTCATTTGGCACTGTGGTTACACCGTTTGCATCGCCGTGTAATAGATCCCCTGGATATACGGTTATCCCTCCCACATGCACAGGGACGTTAATGTCAATGATATGACAATAACCATGGGCACATATTGTCCCACTAGTAAAAACAGGAAAGTCAATAGCACGAACCTGATCCAAATCACGGCCTGTCCCAGAGGTAATTAATCCCGTACAACCAAAGGCCTTGTATGTTGTACACATGACTTCACCGAAAGTCGCAGCTACAGATGGGCTATCCAAGTCTTGGAAAACGACAATACGTGGCTCCGGAATGTCTCCGAATTTATCAATTTGCCCTTCGAGTCCCGAATATACATCGTTCTCACGTGGTGGAGAATTGGAACGAAACGTAGCTGTTGTTGCGTAACCTACCATGGGAGGCATTTCAGGAAAGTTTGATTTGATGCGCTGATCCATATAACCGGTATTACGCGAACGAACCTCAAAGAGTTCAATAACATTACATATGGTCGGCGTATCGAATTGCTTCAGCAATTCCAACTCTTCGTCTGATACAGTTTGAATCTGATGCATTGCAATTTTACCTGCCTGTGAAATACTATTCAGAATGCTGTTACAAAGGCAAGATTATAGCATGGACTGACGGAAAATACATAGATAATTTGAAAGTGATAGGATACAGATTCTATCTTGATTTTGAAGAAATCAGTGTGCTAGACTCTACAGACGAGAAAATAGCGGGTTCAGGATTACCAAATTTGGAACGAAAATCGGAAGTTTATCGCGAAACAAGCGAAACACAGATTTCGCTCAAGCTAAATGTTGATGGGTCTGGTTCATCCGATGTCCAAACAGGCGTGGGATTTTTAGATCACATGCTCGAGTTGTTTGCCAAACATGGTTTTTTCGATTTGGAACTGAAAGCAGTTGGAGATTTACAAGTCGATGACCACCACACTGTTGAAGATGTCGGAATCTGCTTGGGCGATGCGTTTCGGCAAGCAGTTTCCGAAAAGTCTGGAATACGGCGTTTTGGCAATTTTGAGATGCCAATGTACGAAGCTCTGGCAAAAATCACTCTAGATTTTTGCGGTCGGCCCTTTTTAGTTTACAATACGCCTCTTACCAATGAAAAAATTGGCACTTTTGATGTTGAACTAGTAGAGGAATTTTTCCACGGATTCGTTAACCACAGTGGTACAACACTCCATATTAACGTTGTTCATGGTTCGAATCGCCACCATATCGTTGAAGCAATTTTTAAAGGCATTGCTAAGGCTCTAGATACTGCAACTAGTGTGGATGAACGCATTGTCGGTGTCCTTTCGACCAAAGGAAAACTGTGATTTTCAATTAATGTATGGGGGATTTTCGCGAGTTTTGGGGTTGCTACTACATTGTGGATACTATCGAAATAGCCAATATAGATTGTATAAGGACGATAGTCAGTGTACAGTATACNAGGNATAATNAGCAAATCAGTCGATTCAGCTGTCNATTAGACNCACCACCNACGATATAAAGATTGGCATCGCTNGAATTTCAAACACTCAGAATATTGCAGTAGTATTCTCAGGAACTGATTATCACGACCGAACAAGTTATNTCAACCGAAACCCGGTGAGTAACANCGNTNACAAAGACAGTGTNGANGTAGCACTGNATTGGCAACNTACCTTTGAATTCACTANCGAACAAAAGCAAATCTTAACTTTAGATTATTATCACGAATCAAGACGATCAGAAAAACGTAAGNATTTTATGNTTAGCAGTTCTGCGTGGNAAATGNGAGGGNTTTCGTGGTAAAATNNCCTATCNGTCTATATGGNGTTTACCAATANGNGATGCTCAAAAACGGGACGCTNAAAATGTTAAGCTNNGAAAAANCTGTNATTGTATTTCTACTGTGTTTANNAGTAATGCTTTTTAGNTGTGGGGATGAAAGTAGTAATAACGCTTTGGATTCGATTACTAAAGAGAATCTNAGCCTTCCNAAACTTGGATTACACGGNAGCNAATATCGGAACCAAAGGTACTTGTTTAAACTCCTCGATCTACCANCCAATAATTGGACTATTCGGGAAATTANCAATAAGAATACCATCGANGCGTTTCTTGATTGGGAAGAGATTTTTGGTTTTAAGGTTGAAGTAAATGAGATGGACTCGCTTCTCCTAATGGAACCGGTAATCGAGTCAGATTTTGTTTATCAACTCGTTGATGTGTTGGAAAATAAAATTCCGCATATTCTGATCTGGATCGAAAAACAGACTGTAAGTGATATTAACACCCCAAAAGATTATGTTGAAGGNCTTCTTGAAACGATAGAATTTCTTAATGAAGTCGGNGCACTGAAAAAAAATGCCTTGGAGGTTACGGATCAAGGGAAGATTCTGTCTGCTGACCGAGTNNGCGGATATTACTACGACATTATTGCTGACGATGGTAGGCACAGTAAAGCTTCTCTTTTCATGCGCTCAACCAGTAATACTTTTTACATCTATCATTATGATCTATGGGCTCCAGATCAAGCAAGTTATGAGAAATATCTACAGACCTTCAACCAAATGCTTTCAACTTTAGCATTTAATACACAATAGATTGGATGAGTATTTTTCTATGAAATTGCGCGATCCATGGAAAATTATTATTGGTTCCTCTTGGTTATTCGTCATCTTTTTTTTTACAATTAGTTGTACCCAATTAAATGAGGTGCATAGAAGAAGGACTCTAGAAGCTAGGAACAATCTAAAAAAACAATATGTTACAATGGCTAGGTCTGACTCAGGCATTTTGGATTCCTCCAGCAGCTTGAAGCTTGAAAGCAAACATTATGTTTTGATTTTTAGCGAAGATATTCAAAAGCTCAAAGATTATGACAGTGCGGACGAACGCCGCGGGGTTGGTCACGGATCGCTTGTATATATGGAGAGTCTCTACAATTTTGTTCACGATATCTTTGGCTTTGAACCCAGCAATCAAGATGTTTACGGTTTCGAACCCAATCAAAAGATTAGAATAGTCTTGCATGATTTCTACAATGGTTCCAAGCATCAAGCGGTAACACAGACTCAGTCGAGGACCGAGTATCAAAATGGCGAATTTATCAAAAAGATCACCGGCATTCAAATGGATTTTCCGATCGAAATGTACAATCAGAGGCCCGTCAAAGCCCATGAGTTAGCTCATGCTTTTACCAACATCTATTTGCTTCCAACGTGGTTTGCCGAAGGAATTGCCGTTTTGGTTGAAGTTGAATATGCAGAGGGGAACGAACACGGAAAAGTTGATCTTCACGATGATTTGAAGCTCGATCTCGATGGCGTCAATGCCGCACAAAGTTGGCGAGGACATGGTAGTGCCACATTGGGACCTTTAACCCATTGGTGTTACAATTACTCATATTCTATCGTTTCAGAGTTGAAACAACGATACGGTAGTCAATTCTACCCAAATTTTTTCCGTTTAATTGAGGAAGATCGCTTACACCAAAAACTGCCAGGGGCAATGAAAGACAGCTTTCTCGTCTACTATTTAAGCCAATCAGCAGGGGAGGATTTAATTCCCTTTTTTCAGGATTTGAAGTTCAAAGTTAGTAAGTTGTCAAGAAACGACATTTTAGTAATGATCCAACAAATGAATCTAACAATAACACAGTGAGGAGATAAATCATGAAGTTGCAAGAAATAATCCAATTAACTTTCGTAGCTTCTTTGGTGTTAATGGGGGCTGGTTGCTCAGCGTTACAAAATTTTTCTGCTGGGCAAGAATGGAGCTCAAATTATGCGCTTATGGAGGGTGCTCAGGCCAATGACCCTGCCATAATTGATGGCAACTTGAAAACTGTGGGACAAACACAATATGTTGAAAGTTCAATGTCTGGTGAAGATAACTATGTTAGGACTATGGCCACTTATGCTGCTCCATCTGAGGCTGTTGTTATCCTTCCTGAACCCAAAGCCATTCATCGTGTTGTAATCCATTCTGCTAATGTCATACAGATGCTGGATATATGGATTACAGACTCAAACGGAAAATGGGAAAAGGTCAAGGAAGTCAAGAGTAATAAAGAAAATAAAATTGATATTCGCCTAACTAGGACTATTCATACTGCAGGCGTTAGGGCCCGTATCCGGAAGACTGTTGATGATGCAGCTTTAAGGAGAAAAAATGTGCGGAGAGGTTTTGGCTTTCGACAAATAGGCGGAAAAACAAAAGCCCAAGCTAAGATTGCCGAATTCGAACTTTATGGCTTTGTTACAGGAACAGAACCGGGGGCGGCGGTGTCTGAAGTTAAAGATGACGAAGCAGAGTTGGATCTGCTCCTCTCACAATAGGACATATCACACCCAGAGAAAGAAATCGTGGCTATTAAAATGAAACAAATGTGACACTCGGCTATTTTTAGGAGAAAGAGGTGAGCGATTTTTAAGCTTCAATTCGAACAAACGAGTGGCGTGGCAACTTCGATCCCTTCTTAAAATCTATACTGTCGCAAATTCCAAATCGCTATAATTGGGAAAGTTTTAACGAGGCTTGAATCCCCAGATTTTCCTTTAGACCTTATGCCTCTTTTATAGCATTACAATTAAGAACTGATATGAAAGAACTTAAAGTCGCATTACAAGCAGCAAAATCCGCGGGTGAAATCATAATGAAATACTATCGTAGTAACTACGAAGTCAAAGATAAAAGCCCAAATAATCCTGTGACAACTGCAGACCTCGAAGCTAACAAAGAAATCCAAGAAATCATCATGGACAATTTTCCTGATGATGGCTGGCTGTCGGAAGAAACAAAAGATTCGTCGGAGAGATTAACAAAGCCGCGTGTGTGGATTATCGATCCGATTGATGGGACAAAAGAGTTTATTGAAGGATTATCGCAATTTGCAGTTTCTATCGCGCTAGTTGAAAACGGCAAACCAATTGTTGGTGTTTTACATAACCCTGCTACAAGTGAAGTCTTCAATGCTGTCTCAGATGGAGGTGCGTTCTGTGATGGGAGGCCTATCAAGTGCATTGGGTGTGATGATTTGAAGCGGGCATCCGCACTAGTAAGCCGCACTGAAAAAAAGAAGGGAATGCTCGAAGACTTTGTCCCAATTCTTGGGGATTTGCATTACATCGGCAGCGTGGCTTATAAGCTGGGGAAACTGGCTACAGGAGCGTCGAACCTCTACTTTACAGTGCAACCAAAAAACGAATGGGATATATGTGCGGGGGACCTAATCGTCAGGGAAGCCGGCGGGATCGTACTGGATGGAAACTTCCAAACCATAAAATACAATGAAAGAAACCCAAAAAAGCCAGCTGGCATATTCGCAGGGAAGCCTGGGATCCTCGATGAACTAATCGAACACTATAACAAGCTGCAGAGCTAACTAACCGCTAGAATCTACAATAATACCGCTACCCACCAAATTCCCACTTGCATCACGACTAACAGCCGCCGGAGATTCCGCGGAGGTCGCAACGTTGAAAGAGCGCCCAACCACCGAATTTGCAGGCGCCTTAGAACGACTGGCTAAAGCAGCACTATCCCTGCCCGTCTGAAAGGACGGCCCTATAGACGGTTTTTGCAAAGCCGAAGATACTGACACCAGGGGCTGCGTCTGTGCAATACCCGGAGTTGCTCCACCTGAAATCAGCGGGGATGCTGCCATTATAGTTAATCCTCCCTGTTTATCCTAAAGCAAAAACCTAAGCGCTACTGTAACACACATCCGGAAAAGCAGTCAACTAAAAAAACCTACATTCAAAAAAATATTAGAACCAAGTGTAGGATATCAATCAACTCCGCAGGCCCTAATATACTATAGTTCTGCGTAGTTTGTCAAATAAATTCTTATAATCCTCAGCATGCCTATTTCTAAGCTGATTTACAATGAAAGATTTTATAAAAAACTTGCAAAATGTTTCGCTTTATTTTAGAATCGGCGTATTTGATTTAGAAACTAGGAGAGCTCAATGAACCTAATCATCGAATATTGTACAGCTTGAAACTATCTACCACGAGCCGTCAGTTTGGCGGATGATCTGCTCAGCAAATATAAAACGGCAATAAAAGGTCTAACACTTGTTCCAGGAGGTGGAGGGTGTTTTGAAGTATCTTTAAACAGCCAATTAATTTTCTCGAAGCTTGAGGTGGGGAATTTCCCAACTTCAGAACAAATCTTCGAAAAGCTTCCATAGTAAACAGATATCCCGTTCCAATGAGATCTGTTCACGTCATAGGGGAACTCAATTGACTGCTACCAAGGATATTTTTAGTTGATCTGCGATCTGAGAGAGTTGATGGCCNCTTAGTAGGAANGTCCTACCCGCTTCAACTGCCAAGACGCTCCCATTAGCTTGATGAAGCAATTTCAACGTTCNCTCCCCGACTGTNGGNACATCAACTCGGAAATCNTGGTCAGATGAAGTTGCTTTGGCAACCACAATTCCTTTTCCACCTAACGCTCCGCCACGTTCGATGGTGGAGTCTGTGCCTTCAATTGCCTCAATTGCNATNGGAATCATATTTTTAACCACGACGGTCTGGCCAATATCNATACTTGCAACTTGGCGAGCCAANTCGATGCCATACTTGATATCTTTCCATTGAGNTCCTGTGGGTTTTCGCTTAGTCAAGACCCCCGTAGGAGGCAATAANTTTTTCAGGTAGAGTGTNTGNTCNATTATCTTTATCCCCTTTCNCTCAAAGTAGTTAATTGCAGCCNTCATAATCGTNCGGTCCCCTTTGTTAGGAAGGCTCGACAAGATTCTAATGGCCGCNGTGTCTAGTTGAAGCGGGTTGAGGAGAATGCTCTTCTCAATTTTTCCAATGATTGCAGCTTCATCGACACCAGAATCAAGGAATAACTTAATAATTTTTCGGATTTGTCCAATGCCGATGGGATGAATGTGGTTAACAATTTTCCCCAATTCCGGGGACATCTCTTGCGTGACTTGGACGACGATTGGTTCCATACCGTGATCAGCTACAGATTTCGCAAGTAGAAACGGCAAGTCCCCAGAACCAGATATAATACCTAGTTTTTTCATTTCTCATATCTCACCAATTGTGAATGACATAGACAGGGTCAGAACCCTCAACCAATTCAATAATAACTTTATTGAATTCTGAAATAAATTCGTTTCTTAATGCATTTGGTTGATCTGGATCAATCCACATGTTAGATACATCCCACCGCAGACCAGTACTGCTTTTCACATTCACATTTCCATGTTCAGCAATTAGAGAAATATACTGTAATTGCTCATTTTTACGATCAATTTCTAGCCGAGATGTAACGAAATACATCGACTGAAATACATCTCGCATTTCTGCTCGGAAGTTCGATGGAACTAGCGACATGCAGAAGCCTAAACGCATCAACTTAAGNTTACCGAGGAAATGATCTACATCAAAAGAGGTNGGAAACCCTCCATAAATNATAATACCATTACANCCCAATTCCCTAAGNGCATACATGATTGCAAGTTGACCATCTGTATAATCTTTATCAGTTTGTCCGATCCATTTGTCAATAACATTCACACCAGATTGTTTTAGTTCGTCAATNGTTGTAAAATCTGGCATTGAATCGAGATCTCCAATTAGGACNGTTGGAACNAGATCACACATTTGAAAGATATGAATGCCCCCATCCACACAAATTAATGGAATATTTTGTGTAANTGCAGATTCAATTTCGTTCCGATAAAATNGTATCTGGTCGAAGTTATAGTAACCGTTAAGAAAAATAGATGCAGTTTTCATNCTTCATACCTGACGTTATAAACCGGAATCGTTTGAATTGGNCGATACGACAACTTTACCTTCCGTAGATTTTCTAGATTGGAGTCCCCCATNGTGCTCAGCTGACATTCTGTTCGACTNCGACAAAATTCCCGAAAAATGAATTGTGGNAGGCCCTTAACTTCAAGGTCAACTACTTCAAACAAAATGCAAAATATTTGAGGNTTCAACTGATACCCACAAGTATACGCTTTAAGTTCANCGTTAATGTAACCCAGTAATCCAACNAATTCAAGTTGTTCAAAATGGATTAAACTAGATTNATGAGCGATCAAAGAATCGGCCAACATGGCTTGGTATATAATAGNATCGNCATATTTTGNCTGACGTTCCAATTGCCATCTATGATANAANTCTAGGCACTGNTCAAACATAGCTGGTNGATACGTATCAATNCGAAGATCTTGCTCGCTTCGTATAAGACTATTTATNGAGGATCTCTTACTTTTATAAGAATTTCCGCGGAGGTAANTGAGTTGATTTCTATCNTAAAGGTATTCCGTNTCTTTTAAAAAGGGCTGAAATCCTAAGAGATGAAACAGAGGAAGCTTCTCATCAGGCACAGCCTCAATCCGAACAATCTGATCNTTTCGGCTATTAGAAATCATAAAATCCCAAACATACCGGATCGTATTTTGGTTGAGCTGCCTACCCATCGGCATGATCGGCATAAAAAAGCTATCTATTTGTTTCGCAAACAGGCAAAATTGATCGTTAATAACNGTCCACTGAAAATCGAAGAGATCTTGCCAAATCCAGTTTGATGCAAAAGCGTAANTCGACAGCTTAGTGTCTGCTTGACANGCATAACTATCAAAAANAGGTTTGTCATCAATTGTTAATNGTTTGAGCAAGATGAGAGGTTAGCCTGTCGAGAGTACAAATAACCGTTGCTGTTTCCAGACGCAAACCAACTAAACTCCAGTTCTCNACGATTTCTAGCATTACTGCATCCGATTCCAAAAACGCAACAACTTGGTTTGAGTNTCGGTAAAACTTGGAGATTTCCATCTCTGTATACGGGCAAATTNTGTCAACACAGAGTAGGACCTGTTTTCGATCTTCATCAAACGCAATCACAAATGGATATATCTGGCAATCAAGGGGTCGGATTGGATAGATGGAACACTTTCCTGTTTCAGGTGAAAAGGCAGGACAGATAAACATTTTTTCATAAGCCTTTAGCCGAATCTGTGAGCTCTTACCATCGTCAGTAGGACCGAAAAGATCTGGTGAAAATCCAGCTTCAATTGTTCGTTCTCGCTCTTTGAACGTAAAAATTGGTGCCATTAAGCTATCCTGACTGAGGAAATGGCAGCAAATATCGCATGACACACAAACTGGACTTGGAACCGTTTGGTTCAATTTCAATTTTTTGACGATCATTGTCCTAAAGTCTCGTCATCATCATATGAAAAGTCCTGATCGATCCATTGTTCGGCATCAACTGCTGTTCCATTTACAACCATTCCCCAGTGTAAATGGGGACCAGTTACTTGACCGGTTGCTCCCATTAAACCAATTTCCTGTCCTTTTTTAACTGGACGACCAATTGCAACCTTAATTTTGCTGAGGTGATTATAACTCGTTGAAACTCCTTGTCCATGATTAATGACCACGGTTTTGCCATACACATGTAAATTATCCACCAAAGTTATAACCCCACTATTACCTGCATATATTGCGGTTCCTACCTGATTAGCAATATCAATTCCAAGATGATGTCGCTTTACACCCGTGTTGTATTCACGATATTTTCCAAACGGTGATGTCAGAGCCCCTGAAGTCGGTCGAATGAAATGTCCCTCCCAAAGCTGCACTGCTGTTTTGTTCGCTTGTTTGTATGCTTTCCAGCGCTTGGCATTATCCTCACGGGTCTTTGATTTGTCCATCATGACAGTCTGCTTTTCTGGCGATAGTTTGACATATCCACCGTGTGCGAATTCAGCCCTGCCAATCCTGGCAAAAAAGGTCTTCTCGGTTACACGCTCCATTTGGTCAGTCATCGAGACTATTATTGGATGAACACCAACACTCTCTTGTACACTCACACCAATAAGTAATCGATTAAAATACCCTTGGCTGGATTCAAACTTGACTGGATANCATNCATAATCTTTATCAAATANCTTTGCTTTGACTTTTGTAACAGGTTCACTCGTCTTGATAAAAACTGCCGATGTTTGNCCTTGNGTTACTCTTATTGNATNTGGTAGAGTCTCGATTCTTAATTGNTGATTATCAACAAAAAAAGTATATTNGATTTGATTGTGATTCCTATTTCGTGATTTGTCAGTNGCAATCACGGTAATGCTATGGAANCCTTCATCCAAGTTGGTTGTATCAATTACGAACGGAGCAGGAGGTCGGTTCGTNTAAAATCTACTGAATCGNTTGCGTTTTTTNAATTTNATCGGAACGTCTTGATCAAACTGTGCAGTGACAGANCTCAGCCCCGTTGATCNATGTGTNGGATCTGTTGCCATNATGTCTACATCGATTTTACCANTGTAAATCTCTTGATCCACGAGTCCTTTAATTTTCAGAACAGGCTTGGTAGAATCAAGTAAATAGGGAGAGAACCAATATCCNCCCCAACCCAGAACAACAAAAATAAAAAACGCAGGAGTNAATTTTTTCTGTGATNTCTTTTGCTTCATTTTTTGAAAAACAACATTAACATCGACTGAAAAGAGTTGACTTTGCGGTTTCAATGACAAACGAAACGCTGGAAAGACAATTTGATTTTGGGAGAATTACCTCGACGNGAGCTGTATTTTCTTTACTAGAAAAGAAACAGGTTTAGGAAAATATAATGCATTCCATACTCTACTAGGCACATGCTATTGATGAACTGATCTGGTTCAACTCCAAATGCCTCGGTAACGAGCTAAATAATATAGAGATGTTAGGCATAATACGCCTGAATTTGGACTCTTGAGGAATGGTAATTGCAAGTAAATCACTAGAANCCTCTTTATACAAATTTGCAAAATGTTTTCGAATTTGATGTTGCTTCTGCTTCTCGATTTTGACTAGGTGGTAATGTATAAAGCCGTGGCTGTTAAATATCTGTCTGCATTTATAACTTTGAGAAACTTCTTCATAGTAACATACATCGCGACTTTTCTGATTTATCCACGCAATTTCCACCAACCCTATGCAACGACATGACTCTAACTCATTTTGTATTAGTGACCTGGCTGAGGGCATTGATTTTTTCTTTTCCGACCCACAGACAACATAGCGAGATTAACTTATTAGACATTTCTCGCCTACAAGAATTCAAAAAAAGCCAAGCAGTTAGTTTGATCTTCTGCTTGGCTTCTTGTTATTCCTTTGAACTTTAATGTCAATTAAATCAATGCGTTTTTACAGGAAAAAACAATGAGTAACTTCAGTTCTTTGAGTTGTAATTGTTTAAGAAAAGCCTCTACCCTATCTTCTGAATTACTTGCGGCTTGGCACCAATCAACGAATTGAACGGCATTCCACTCTCCATTGGATTCAAGAATATTTGTATATTCTTCTAGTTGTTCAGTCCGAGACAATTCTAGAGCATAACAGTGTAATTCAAAATAAATTGGATGCTTGCCAACTCTTCCAAACCAATATTTTGCGTTGCTGTAGTCATTTTCGCGGCGATGCATGATGGCGTGCCAGTAATTCCCCGTTTTAGTTCCGATATTCTGTACGATCTTATGTGATGAATCTAGTGCGTCATTCCAAAGCAACAGACCGCTTTTAACGCACTCGCCAAACTCCGAATCGGTAACAGCAAAGCCATCAAACAAATCCCCAAGTGAGTAATTTTCGAGTCTAGCAGTTAGCCTAGAGCTCCACTCCTCAGTTGGAGAAAGCGGAGGAAATGGATTGCGAGATTCCAACTCCGCAATTATTTCCTTTACAATTGTTGAGTATTGTTGGTTCATAGTATATTAAGCACCTTTTGTGACTACACGTTCCTTCCTTAAGAAAGTATAAGTTTCATTATCATCTTCAATGCTTTAGCACGATGACTAATTTTATTCTTGATTTCAGCTCCAAGTTCAGCAAAAGTTTGGTTATAACCCAAAGGAACAAAGATTGGATCATAGCCAAATCCACGTTCTCCTCGCTTTTCAAGGGCGATTTCTCCTTCACAAACGCCTTCAACAGCCTCAATCACCATTTCGTCGGTGCAACTTGGTTTCACCAACGAAATGGCACACCTAAACCGAGCTGTCCGTTTAATATTGGGNTTTCCCTCGAGTCCTTTCAATACTTTAGCAATCAATTGATTTGGTGTTGCATTCTTACCAGCATACCGAGCTGACAGGACNCCTGGTTCACCATCAAGTGCATCAACTTCCAAACCGGAGTCATCAGCAATGGTAACAGTATTTGTGTGTTTTGATACCTCAATTGCTTTCTTAATTGAGTTCCCAGCAAAAGTTCTTCGATTTTCAATTATATCAGGGATGGTGGGATAATCAAGAAGTGATTGTACGCTGATAGAGTTGATATCTGCTAGGATTTGACGAAACTCAGAAATCTTTCCACTATTGTGTGTCGCTAATACTAGCTTCATCCAAGTCCTCATCAATCAATCGATTTTGTAACTGAACTAGATCTCCAACTCCGGCAGTTCCAAACTCTATCATCTGATCAAGTTCACTTTTTGAAAAAGGGCTTTCTTCAGCTGTTCCTTGTAACTCAATGAATCTACCNTCTCCTGCCATAANAATATTCATGTCCACATCTGCTTTTGAGTCCTCTTCATAGGACAAATCAAGCATCAGCGATCCACCAACAACTCCAACACTGATTGCGGCAACGTTGGTCTCAATTGGAACTTTCTTGATTGCACCGCAATCCTTCAACCATTTACAAGCATCCCATAAAGCAATAAATGCNCCAGTGATAGCAGATGTCCGAGTTCCACCATCAGCTTGAATAACATCACAATCAATCCATATAGTGCGTTCCCCAAGTTCCTTAAGGTCCGTGACAGCACGCATTGANCGACCAATTAAGCGTTGGATTTCCTGAGTNCTCCCACTAGCCTGCCCGCGCGTAACCTCACGTTGCATCCGATCATGCGTTGATCTAGGCAACATTGAGTACTCAGCCGTAACCCAACCTTTATTCCNAATATTCTGTGTTTTCATAAAGCGAGGCCNNTCATCTTCGACTGAAGCNGTGCATATCACNTCAGTCCCTCCAACCTGAATCAAAACGGCNCCTTCTGGATGTTGCAGNTAGTGTCGNACGATAGTCACAGGTCTCATCTGGTNCCGACGNCGACCATCAGATCTTTGCATTCNATNTCCTNAAATATGCTATTTTGATTACCCATAAAGATCAAGACTCGNAAATTCAATCTGATCGATAGACAAATCGAGTTGTTGGTAGTTTGGTANAGACTGCGCAATATTTGGAGNNGAATATGNAACACGAANCGAGCGAGGAANCGATAATGTAGTACTAACTATTGGTGGTNTTTGTACTNNAGANATTGGCTGGGAGATAAAAGAATCACTAGAAGATCTAAACNCTATCCCAAGATCAATCTCACTNCTCAGCTGCTTTAGCCTATCTTTAGCTAACTCAGCGGATTTGGCAAAGCCTTCGCGATCAAAACCNCGGTGGCGGTAGAAAAGTGTCTTATTCAAATCCACTGCTAACATTTAATTACCCAGTGTTGCATATTAAAAGCCAAAATTATATCATCCTAGAAAACAACCCGTCAATTGAATCTCTGCTTATAGAAACTCGGATTAATTAGTTCGGATATCGATTCCTCTTTCAATCTCACCTTTGCGAATCAATTCTCGCTTGAGAATTTTTCCTGTTGGAGATTTCGGCAACTGATCAACAAATTCGATAACTCGCGGTATTTGGTGCCTGCCAAGATTCCTCCGGCACAGATCCAAGATGTTATCTTTGGATGCACTTCCTCGAGGCTTTAAGGCAATCACCGCCCGCGGTATTTCTCCATGTAAATCGTCCGGTTCTGGCACAACAGCAACTTCCAACACTGCAACATGCTGATAAATAACCTCCTCAATCATCCGTGGGTAAACATTCATACCATTTACGATGATCATGTCTTTTTTCCGATCAACAATGTAGAAATAATCTTCATCATCAACATAACCCATATCACCAGTACGATACCATTCTCCAAAAAATGATTCGGCAGTTTCTTCTGGCATTTTGAAGTATCCCTTCATTACATTTTCACCGCGAACGACAATCTCGCCAATTTTTCCTGTGGACATTTCATTACCATCTTGGTCAACAATCTTCATCTGTACGTCAGGGATTACTTTNCCAATAGAACCTGGCTTGCGTTTCCCGTATATCGGATTAATTGAAGTTACTGGAGAACATTCTGTTGGGCCATCGCCTTCACAAATTGGAACATTATATTTCATTTCAAACCGTTTCATCACCTCTACTGGGAGTGCTGCTCCTCCAGAAAAGCATATTCGAAGTGAAGAAAAATCTGGTTTTCGANTCTCAGGGATATTNGCAAAGATNGTATACATCGATGGAACNCCCATGAATATGGTTGATTGNGTTTCATAAATCATTTTTCCGACTTCTTCCGGCATGAATCTAGGAACGGCTACAATCGTAGCACCTCCAGCAATCGGCGTGTTCATACCGACTGTCGATCCGAAAGAATGAAACATCGGTAGCACCGTAAAAAAAATATCGCTATCCTGTAGGTCTATTGATTGGAGTATCGAATTTACGTTATGCAATAAATTGNGGTGTGTAAGCATTGCCCCTTTCGGTTTACCAGTGGTGCCAGANGTGTAGATAATNGAAGCAACATGTTTCTTNTGATTAACCTCAGCGGNAGAAAANGCTGAATCTTCGTTNGCAATTATGTCAGTAATCNGTNGAGCTTCCAACTCCGTCGCTTGGCCAACAACAATCAGATTTTTCAAGTGTGGCAACTGGTCTTTGACTGAGATAACATTTTGCTCAAACACATCAAAATATATTAGTGCTTTCGATTCTGAGTTCAACAGTATATATTCAATCTCATTGATGTTGAGCAACAAATTAATGGGTACAACAGTTGCCCCTNTTTTTAGAATCCCATAATAAGCTGCAACAAACCAAGGTGAGTTGATACAATACAACGCTACCTTGNTTCCTAAAACGATACCCATATTTTTCAGTGCATTCGCAACTTGATTCGACATTATCTCAAGTTGCGAATACGAGGTAATTTCGTCCCGAAAAATTACGGCTATTTTTTGGGGTAGCTTCTGAGCAGTGGCAGATAATATAGCAGCAAGTGATTGGAATTCTTCGTGAAGGCCTAACATGAAATATCTTTAAAACACCACATTTATATTTGCAAAACNCCGCAGAGGCAGAGGCATTCATTGNCCATGGATAATTGATCTTGAATAACCATTGAATTGTACTATTACCTCTGAAATGGTAAGTTTGATCATTGCCGTAATTGGGACAGCCATTAGGAGTCCGATAAACCCAAAGAACTGTTCTCCCAATAAAACAACCACAATAGTCGTAATTGGGCCAAGTTCAACACTTTTACCNATCAGAAGAGGAAAAATCACAGCATTGTCAATTACTTGAACCGCAATCGTTATTAGACCAATGCCTATCAAACTCCAACCAAAGCCAAACCGTGTGTCTATCTCAATTAAAGCAATAATTACGGCGGGAATAGCTCCAATAAACGGCCCAATGTACGGTATAAGGTTGGCAAGCCCCGCGATGAATCCCAAAATCAAGGCAAACTTGAGTCCCAAAACCCAGTAACCAATTGCACACAAAGTAGAAAGTAGTATTGTTTGAATGACACGACTGCGAAGGTAATCACCTAATTGTCGATTGAGTCCATCCAGTAAGACGAGAAATGGTTCAAAAAAACGATTCGGAACAATTCGAATAAACGTTTTTTTTATTTCTTCCCCATTATTGAGCATAAAAAAAGTCAGGAAAAAAACAATAATCCCAGTAGTAAAAGCAGAAAACAGGCCTTTTGCAGAACTGGTAAGTGTATTGATAACTTCTTCCGATTGGTTACGTAGAAAAACCTCGATTTTGTCAATACTTGATTGGATAAGGATATCCTGTGCTTCTTGTTTGGGGGAATCTACATTGCCTAAATAGACATTGGCCATACTTTTTAGAAAATACTGCGCAGACTCTGGTAATCGTTCAACATATGCAATTCCTGAAGCAGCTAAATCACTCTTCCATTCCGAACTCTGCATATACAGAACNTGTCCTNGGANTTGTNTAATNGCAATAGATGCANCAAAAATAACACTAGACAGGATAAATAGNGTAAGGATCAGTATTATTATTAACCGGTTAACGCCTCGGCGTTCAGCATACTTAACAACTGGACTGAGGACNTAAGCAATCAAAAAAGAAAATAATAGTAACGTTGCTGTGTTCTTGATCAGGTANAGACCGGCAAGTATAATTGCGATTGCGATAACAGTNGTACTGANGGAGATGATTCTCAGAATAGTATTGCTTTCNCGGATNTAATGGGTCTGTTCGCGATTCTCACCNGTTGTATCNTGNGCAGAGTNCGCAATTTCTCTCAAGCTTTCCTTGATTGGTAAGATNGTTTCAATAGAAAACTCCCCTNCTGTCGAAGAGGATCGACTCAATGATTGTTCCGAGTTGGAAGAATTAGGCACTGAATCTTTTTCGCTCATTATTCAATTTCCAATTTGAAATCTTCAACACTCTGGTGTAGATCTCCAGCCTTTTTTTCTGTTTTTTGGGTAAGGTTCCGAAGTCGATCGTTTTCAAATTGGGCTTTTTGCAGTTCTTGATTGGTAAATCTCAATCTAGAGGCAAGAACCTTCGCCAACACAAAGATGACCTTCGAGGCTAATTTGGGATCTGATTCCATCAAATTAAGGAGTTCAGGTCGAAAAAAACCGATAATTCTTGATGTTCGAATTGCAGTAACTGTAGCTGTCCGTGGAGCACTATCTAACAAACCAACATCACCAAAAAAAGTACCATCTTCTAAAGTCTTTAAAGTGATGATTGAGTCATCTTCTACTTTCCTTGTTACCTTGACGGTCCCATCAAGGATAACATACATCCCAGCGGAATCCTGTCCTTCGATGACGATAGTTTCGTTTTCAGCATATGTGCGTTGGTAAGAAATTCTGGCGAAATTTCTCAACTCCCGGTTGCTTAACCCATCAAAAATCTGGATCTGTTTCAGGACGTCGATGATATCACGCTCAACTTGTTTTCGATCCGTTCGTCCAACAATGGAATCCCAAATTCCATCGTAGTATTCAGTCTCCAATATAGTTCCTATTACTATTTGTTAGATTTTGAAGCATTCTATTACAGTTAGTGAAGTTTGTCAACCGAAGTACGTGATTCAACCAGTGCTTGGATCACTCTTTGCATGTCATTGTCTGTATGAGTGGCAATAACCGATATCCTCAAACGACTGGTACCCTCAGGGACAGTAGGGGGGCGAATTGCAGGGGCATAAACGCCATGTTCAAACAGGATTTCTGAAAAACGCAGTGTTCGCTTGGCAGGTCCAATAATCAGTGGAATAATTTGCGTGTCATTTGACAAGAGATCAAATCCATTTTGAAGAAGTGCGTTTTTAAGTTTTTGCGCATTTTTCAACAGTTTTTGGCGAATTTCGACAGAGGAGCGAATGATGTCAATTGCGGTTGTCGCTGCTGCCAGAGTTGCAGGAGGAAGACCAGTGGAAAAAATGAAACTCCGGGCCTGATTAATCAAGAGATCAATCAGGTTTTTGCTGGCGGCGACGTATCCCCCAAGACCACCGACAGCCTTACTCAAAGTGCCAATTTGAATAATATCCTGATTCCCACTAAGACCAAAATGTTCAACCGTTCCGCTGCCGTTTCTGCCTAGTACTCCTAGCCCATGTGCGTCGTCCACGATTAGCCTCGCACCATATTGACAGGCTAAATCATATATAGCTGGTAGTGGGGCAATATCACCATCCATGCTAAAAATACCATCTGTGATGATCCATCGACGCTGATATCCACCAGCATCTTTAAGCAGATGTTCCAAGTGATTCAAATCGGAATGCAAATAGATTGATTTTTTAGCTTTACTGAGGCGACAACCATCTATGATGCTGGCGTGATTAAGTGCATCACTCAAGATCAGGTCGCCCTCGACGGCTAGAGCCGAAATCATCCCAATGTTAGCCAAATAGCCTGAACTAAAAACGATCGCAGCTTCAGTTTGTTTAAGGTTAGCAATTTTTCCTTCCAGTTCCATATATAGATTGAGATTCCCAGTTGTTAGCCTCGACCCGCTTGATCCCGTTCCGAATTTGGTCAAAGCGTTCTCTGCAGCTTCAATTACCCGAGGGTGTGCACTAAGGCCAAGGTAATTATTTGATCCCAGCAGAATTATCTCCCGGCCATCAATTTTAGCTCGTCCAAGTGGCATGCTCTCGACTGATCTGAGTGAACGCCAAAGATTGTTTTGTCTAAGTTGTGCAATCTCATCTTCGATCCAGCAATAGTGGTCCATACCGAAATTATATGGAGATTGTTAAAATCTTTCAACAATGCCATCATACATTCTTTGACAAAAAGAACTGCATATAGGATAATTAACTTCCATGAACAGACAGTGCCGAGGCTAAGTAATGCTTTTAAATAATGAAGACAAAAAACACTTCAAAGCGTATGGTTATCTAATTAAACGAAAGGTGATAGATTCTGAGCGTATTGAAGCTGCGCTAGATGTAATATGGGAAAATATCGAGGAAGACCGAAATAATCCAGAGACATGGATCGGACAAGGTTATCGTGGCGTACCTGTTGGTGGTGAAGAAGCATTAAAACGTGTCGTCTATAGCGATCCTGTCTTTTCTATGGCAGAAGAATTGGTAGGTAAAGGTCAACTGCATCCGGATGGTGGTGCTGGTCCACAGTTGAGTTTCCCTAATCCAGACGTTGACTGGAACCCACCAAAACAAGGGCATCTCGATGGATACCACACACCATCAAATGGTGTTCCCAAAGGAGTTGTCAGTAGCTTTACGCTAGGCGCGACAGTTTATCTTGATAAGGTTCCGCCGAAGGGGGGAGGTTTCACCATATGGCCAGGAAGCCATATGGTTTGGGCTGAGTACTTTCAGTATCATGATATTGATAGCTTATCTGGAGGGGCAGCTCCTTTTGATCTTGGTGAGGGATTTGAATTTACTGGATCAGCAGGTGATGTTTGTTTTTGGCATCATCAGATGACACATACTGCCGGCTCAAATGTAGGGCAAAACATTAGGATCGCTGCAATTGCTCGTTTGCGACGTAAGGACCTAAATGATATAAAAGACGAATTTACTGAAGATATGTGGAAATACTGGGAGGGTATTGAGTAAAAATTGATTGATTTTAAACTTTACGCAATTACCGACCGGCGATTGTGTAAACCGAAATTGATACAGGATTATGTTGCTTCTCTTCTTGACACCGGAGTGCGGGCAATACAATTGCGCGAAAAAGATTTATCAGACACTGAACTGCGAAGTGTTGCAGTTCCCATTAATCACATTTGCAAAGCCTATTCTGCTAAATTATTCATTAATTCGAATATAGGCGTCGCGACGGATGTAGGCGTCGACGGTGTCCATCTTCCAGAATCTTTATTGGACACTATCCAAAAGGCAAAGGCTAGGAACCTATTGGTTGGGTGTTCAGTTCATGATCTTGATGTTGCTCAAAAGATGCAGGTGGCAGGAGCCAATTTTGTGACCTATAGTCCAATTTATCCGACAATGAGCAAACCAAATCCTGCTGTTGGGCTTAAAAGTCTTAGACGAATTGTGGGGTCTTTAGATATCCCGGTTTTTGCTCTCGGTGGTATTACCCCCAGTAAGGTACCAGAGTGTTTAAATTCAGGTGCTTTTGGGGTGGCTGCCATGTCTAGTGTAATGTCCTATGAAACTGGAATTGATCAAGCAAAAAATTACTTAAAACAAATCGAGGAATACTGATGAAAATTGGTGTGACACAAATTATTCTTGGGAATATGTCTATAGATGATACCATAGATCTCTGTCGGGCAGCAGGCTATCAAGCCGTCGAACTCACGTTCCGAGACGGTAAGGATATCCATGTTGATTTGGACGATGATCACATCCGAGCAGTCGCCAAAAAATTCCATGAAGCAGATATTGAAATCACCAGTATAACTGCTTTGAAAGGGAGTCTTCTAAGTTCAGATTCCTCTGAACGGGTAGAGGCAGCAAAATCGGTTGAAAGAGCTCTNGAAATTGCNGGCACCTTGAAAACAGGTGCTATTCTTGTCCATCCAGGGCAACTTAGTGTTCAAGGCACCTATCAGCAAGCTTGGGATAACCTCGTTGGCACACTCAGGGATTTGGTCCCTGTGGCTGAACGTTACCAAGTTGCCATTGGTCTTGAGAATGTATGGAACAAATTTCTGTTAAGTCCAAAGGAAATGCGGGAAATTGTAGATGAGATTAATAGCGATTGGGTTGGTGTCTATCTGGATACAGCCAATATGATGGCTTATGGTTATCCAGAACATTGGATTCGCGAACTTGGTAATCGTATTAAACGGGTTCATCTAAAAGATTTCAACCGTGGGGAACATCGATTTGTGAATCTGCTAGATGGTGATACTGACTGGTCAACTGTAATGAGAGAACTTAGGTCTGTGGGTTATACAGATTCNGTTATTCATGAGGTTGGAGGTGATAGAGAAGCGCAGATTGATCTAGCGGAACGCATGCGGAAAATTGTTTCTATGTAGTCGAAGATATCACATAAATAATAATGGAATGGTCATAAATTAATTTCTAAGGAGATTTCATATGGAGAAGAACAATGACATTCAAGTGATTGCTTGGTCAGAGTTTACGGAGCCGCAGTCTGTTTATCCAACAGGGATACACGGTTGCTTGGCAGAGCATCTCAACAGTTGTCAAGGTATTACTGCCAGTGTTTCAGGTATTGAAGATCCTGATCAGGGGGTCAGTGAAGAACAGCTTGAATCAGCAGATGTATTGATNTGGTTTGGTCACATCAAACATGGGGATGTNGNGGACATAAGCGTGGAACGAATCGTAAAACACGTNAAGGAAAATGGTCTGGGGTTTCTAGGGCTACATTCAACCCACTTTGCTCGTCCATTTAAAGCNTTGATGGAAACCGAATGTTCTTTTCGGGCATACGTTGAAAATGGGACCAAAGGTGATATCAAGATCGTAGCTCCGGATCATCCGATTGCCGAAGGTGTTAGTGATTTTACGATCCCNCAAGTGGAATGGTATGGTGAACCATATGCTGTTCCAAAAGCTGAAACTGTTGTTCTCGCNGGAGTATATGACAACTATACAGAACTGACNCGCGACGGCNTAGCATGGACAGTGGAAAATGGNCGTGTGTTTTATTTTCGACCAGGTCATGAAACTTTCCCAATTTACCANATGCCGGAAGTCAAGAAGATCGTTGAGAACACCGTACGTTGGTTAGCGAANGCAACATGATTAAAAACCTAAGGATTTGTTACCCTAAATCTTTGAGAATAAACCTTGGGTTTTGAATTACCATCGTCCGAGATATAAGGAGCGGTTGCCCATCGGCATGTAAATACGAGTTCCCTGTTGTCGTTGGGAGTCAACGATGCCCAGTGTTATCTCTGTACTGATGCGTGCCAGACGGATATTCCCTTTGGTTTCTCGACCTGTGTCGATGGCTTCAACAATATCAGCGATGCAGCCGACAGTTCCGCTTTTNTGNTCATACTCGGGGAAGTCTGTGTCTAATATCTCGTTAAACTTTCCATGTCTCTTACGTAATTGGAATCCGAGACCGTTGTTTAGCGAACGTACAACACCATTGCTACAATTGACTTCAAATTCATAGGCACTCCCTGGAATGCTGATACCTCGAGTTCCATTCCGAAACTGNATATATCCCATTGTAATAGAGGGATCNACTTCAGTTCGGTTATCTTCGAAATCGTTATCATCAATATTAACATCNCCTTGGACGTAATCCACGTCGGAATCACTGGCTAAAAAGAGAAGCATGTCCGCTGCGTGTGTATACCCCCAAAGTGCTGCTCCCCCTGAATAAGCAATTATCGAACTGCGTTCGCCAATTTCACCGCTTTCGATAATTTCCCGCATCCTCAAATAACCCGGTGAGAAGCGGCGTTGGGTTCCCAAATTGAATTTGATGTTATGTAAAACGCATACATCATACATCACATCAGCTTCTTCCATAGAAGCGCAAAGAGGTTTGTCGCAATAGATCCCTTTGACGCCATGNTCAGCTGCGAAACTGGTGATTTCAGCGTGGTTCCCNGGNCGAGTAGCGATGCTGATGATCTCCGGTTTTTCCTCTTCGATCATTTCTCGGTAATCAAGATAGTATTTCGGAATGTTCCACTTGGAGCAGACATATTGGGCTTTTTCTTCAAGAACGTCCGCTGCGGCAACCACAGTCGTTCGTGGNTAAGATGTGTAACCGGCTGCATGGGAATATGGTAATGATCCATGTTTACTTCCTTTCACTTCTTCGTCTATAGTTCCTCCCATCCTACCACATCCAACAATACAGACCCGATATTGATCTGGCATAATTTTTCCTCCTTCCTATGTATGTCGACTACAAAAGCTAATTTCAGGAATATAACTGTTAATGGGGTAATTTTTCTCTTAATATNCCGTAAAAAAAGGCGCCGATAACGGCCATGAACAACGGAACTATCACAACCCACACACCGTTGCCGATTAATGCATACAAGGGGCCTGGGCAAGCACCTGTAAAAGCCCAGCCTATACCAAAAATAAACCCTCCGATAATATATTGGGGGAACGTTCTGTGTTCCTGATTTTCAATGACGATGTTATGTCCATCAATATCCTTTAATTGACACTTTTTGATACATTGAATTGATAGCCCACCTATAATGATCGCTAAACTGATAATACCATACATATGAAATGACTGAAACCGAAACATNTCTTGGATTCTGAACCAAGAGATNGCCTCTGAGCGTGTNAGANCAATGCCAAANAGTATGCCAGCAAAAAGTAAGCGTACATCTTTCATCTTATTCTCCAATNAGTTTAAAATTAAAGGTAATAACACGTGAGTAGCAAAGAGACCACCAGCAAAAAAACCAACGACAGCTATAAGTGAAGATAACTGCAAATTTGATAATCCGCTGATTGCGTGACCGGACGTACATCCACCAGCATAACGGGTGCCAAAACCGATGAGAAAGCCGCCGATAGCCAGTTGAATTAAACCTGGAATCGTTCGTAAGTAACCCCAGTTAAAAATTTGCTGNGGAACGAGTCCATCAAATTGTGTGATTCCGATAGCAATCAGACTTTGTTTGGTCTTTTCCGAAATATCAATTACATTCGCACTGGTTATGTAACCAGCAAGCCAACCTCCGATGACAATTCCAATCACAAAGTACAGATTCCATGCACCTTCCTCCTTCCAGTTGTAGGAAAAATATTTAATTCGGGACAGTGGAAATGCAGCGCATATATGCCTTAAACTAGCAGACACGCCAAAAACTTTTCCTCTTAAAATAAAAAGCAATGGAACAAATAACCCAATTACAATCCCCGAGATATACCATGGCCAATTGTTGCTTAAAAAACTCATTTTGGATTTCTCCATATAAATTAATTTTAAATTTAATGATAATATCAATTCATGAAAATAATTTCTTCGTTATACTTTTTTACTCTTGAGTTGTGGATGATTCAAGTGGTTAATTTAATGTGAAGCTGGGCTCTTTATGAAAAGAAAAACTAAGACGACTAACTTTGATGACACTAAGCTTTTGGATATCGCGATGAAAGACGACAAGTTCAGTAGTTTGTGGTTTGGGGGTTGGGAGAGCAATTCAGACTCTTTCAATACAGATTACCCAACACAATTCGTAGCTGAGTTAGCACTATGTAAAAAGCTGGCATTTTATTGGGGAAAAGACTTCGATGCGATCGACCGGATGTTTCAACGAAGTGGATTATACTGTGGAAAATGGGACGAGCAGAAACACAAAAATAGAACCATAAAACAAGCCATTAAAGACACGGAATTTACCTATCAAGACGGGTTATGAAAAGATTCTTAGAGAACAATAGGAACTTGGGAAATCAATAACCAAAATCAGGCATGTTTTTGGTTATTGAAATTGATATCTAGAAGTGCATAAGCATAAAAACTGAAACAGAAAAAACGACGGCAATTATTGTTAATTTCATGGTTTTGTTCATGTTAGTTTCCTCAAGATTAACAGGAGTTTATAGTTCTATGCCTCTGGGTTTGTTTGGTTTCCCAAAGATATATTGAGTTGGAACAACTTAAAGATCGTATAAATTAGATTAGAATATAGAAATTTAGCATCAATTATTTTAGTATAAGGCGCTTTTGTGAAAAGTATAAAAAATTTTCACAAATTCTATATTACGTGTGCGTTTTGGTGAAATCATGATATACAATTTGATAAGATATATGTGGATGAAGCAACGAGGAACTATGAAGCTAATCAGTTTCTGCAATAGAAGGGTTATATATTAGCTAATCTTAATCTCGCCTTAGATTTTTTAACTACCAAAAGTTTGATGATTGTCTTGTTCCCTATCTATTATATATAGCTTTTAGGTAGATTTATATAAGATTCCAGCTATCGTTGCAGTCATATTGGTGGCTAGAACACCTGCGACCATGGCTCGAAGTCCTATTTTGGCTAAGTCTGTTCTCCGTTCTGGTGCAATCCCACCAATTCCACCCAACTGAATGCCAATTGAAGCAAAGTTAGAAAAACCACAAAGTGCATAGGAAAGAATAACAGCGCTTTTCTGGCTTAGTGGATTGGAACTTGTCATGATATTCGATAGATTAGTGTAGGCAATAAACTCTGTCAGAACCAATTTTTCGCCGAGCAACCTGCCAGCTTGAATGGCTTCAGCAAAAGGGATTCCCATTAAGACGGCAAAGGGGGAAAAAAAGTACCCGAGAAGTTGTTCCAAACTAAGGTTCAATAAAGATAAGATACCATTAACCAAGGAAATTAGAGCTACAAACGCAATTAACATGGCAATAACATTCAGAGTTAGCTTCATTCCATCAGTTGCCCCTCGACTGGCAGCTTCCAGAACATTTTGGTCAACTCGCTCTATTGTAATTTGATCGGTTGCCGATGTGGTTGGCGTTTCAGTTTCCGGAATTATAATCTTGGATATTGCCAGTGCTGCTGGAGCACTCATTACACTGGCAGCTAGAAGATGACCTGCGATACCTGGAACTTGATCCTTTAATAGGCTGACGTATATAGCCATAACTCCACCGGCTATTGTGGCGAACCCACCCGTCATTACCGCCATCAGTTCGCTCTGCGTCATATCTTTGACAAAGGGTCTGACCACTAGTGGTGCTTCTGTCTGCCCCAAAAAGATGTTGGCGGCAGTAGAAAGTGTTTCTGCACCTGAGGTTCTCATCGTTTTCTGCATGAGCATTGAAATCATTGAGATAATAAATCCCATGATCCTGAGATGATATAGAATAGCCATAAAGGACGAAAAAAAGATAATTGTGGGTATAGCTCTAAAGGCAAGGTTTTTTACAGAAGAATCTACAGTACCGGTAACAAGGGATCTTAGGATGAAATCTGTTCCAGCATCAGCACAGGAGAGTAACCAGTTTACAATCCTGTCACAACCTGAAAAGAAGATCTGCCCAAATTCCAAGTGTAAAATGAGAACGGCGAAGATTATTTGCAGTCCAATTCCCCAAAATATCGGTCGCCAGTTAATAGCCTTTCGATTATTGCTGATTGCGTAGGCAAAACCAATCATGGCAAAGATCCCAATAAAACTGATAAATTTTGTTAGCAATTTCAAACCTCCGTTTTATTAATCAGGTTTTGTCTTTACACCATAATATCCCAATAAATGGGGTAATTGTTTTGTTGGTGCGTTTAGGATCTGAATATATTTAGTGTTTAATTTATAAAATAGCACGTAACCGCATCTTAT
>PBXZ01000036.1:0-37503 GCA_002729415.1 Candidatus Poribacteria bacterium
AAAAATTGCGTCTCCTTGCTCACCGGTGGTGGATCCTTTGTCTGTTCAAACTGTGGGAACCACACAACACAAAAGCGCCACGAGAAAAAAATAAATTATGTGGTACGACATTAAGAAATTATCTTTACTTATGTTGGTTTTTGAACCGAAAGACTTTATGTTGATTGGTAAACAAACATTTCACTGACTGACCAGCCGCAATCTACTTAGATGCTACTCAAAGTAGGGACTTAAGCTTTCCAGTATTTGAAGAGTGGACCATTTTTTCCATAAACTGGATCCTTTGATGGCAAGCTTACACGTTTAATATTCTTAATAGCTTCCAACCTATCACGTTCACTTGAGTTAGATATAACCATTTCCTTACGTAAATCAGGTGTTTGATTAGGTGGATAAGCCCCAAGGACACATAGATCTGAGCTAGCACCCAGGTTTTTATGCCCTACCCCTGCTGGGATGATTACAACATCACCCGGTGAAATAGAGCATATTATACCTCTTCTGCCACCAAATTTTACTTTGGCCTTGCCTGAGCAAATGCCGAGGACCTCGTGTGCTGTACTATGGTAATGATGATAACTGAAAATGCCGTTTCTCCAACATCCTTGCCAGCCGTTTGCTGCGAATAGTGACTCACACATCGATGCCGGATCGTGAACCAAAATATCAAATGCATTCGGGTAAATCAAAAGCGGAAGTTTTTGATTGTTTGGGATTTGTCCATCGTCTGTCAACATCTTACATATAATTTTGTTATCATTGACAAACTTATTAAGAGCCAAGTCTAGAATAATGTGAGTTTCGTTTTTCATCTTTAATTGTTTCTTAATCTCCAATTTGTGTTGACTTTACGCAATAACCCAGCTTGCTGGTAAAATTACGAAGGCAATTTCAGTCACCAAATTTTGACTGTAAATAGTGTGACATAACTTAATCCATGGATTTAGACTTCGAGCATCAATTTCTAAAAGAAAGTAAAATTTATTATGTTTAAATCGAAGGACAATCAATTGTGGCCATTATCTTAACAGAAAACCACTTAGTGTTTAGACGGCATATCGAAGAATCACCGGAACTATAATGTTTCCAAATAGAGGAATACACATCAAAGTGAGTAAGAGTTACAAGAATAAGACTATTATTTCAGTAATTTAATCTGCTCAGTTTCTAATTCTGAAGATCATTGACACATAAAATAGATTGTTACTTAGTTTAAGGACTTGTAAAATTTCATGAAAAGAAACGTGGTTGAACAGACATATTAGTGGCTTTGGTCGGGCCGTTTATTTCAACCTTGACGATAGTAGGAAAAGATATGAAGGTAACTACTTCAAGTAAAGACAAAGTATTATTCACACCAGGTCCATTAACAACGAGTTTCACTGTAAAACAAGCAATGCTAACCGATCTTGGTTCTCGAGATATCTCATTTATCGAAATTGTCCGTCAAATTCGCCAGAAATTATTGGCAATAGGTTCATGTTCCTCGGATGTATATACTGCAGTACCTATGCAGGGCAGTGGTACTTTTGGAATCGAGGCTGTTGTTTCTTCAACAATCCCATCAGATGGAAGATTGTTAGTGATTGCCAATGGCGCGTATGGAGAACGGATTGCTAAAATAGCGAATGTATTAAATATTAATTGCCATGTTCTCAGAGGGCCTGAGGAAAAAACGCCCGATCTTGGTGAGATCAACAAAGTTCTTGAAACGAACTTGGGATTTACCCATGTGGCAGTTGTACATTGCGAAACGACCACTGGTATTATCAACCCCATTCAAGAAATTGGGGGAATTGTCAACGATTTTAATTGCAAATTTTTTGTTGATGCTATGAGTAGTTTTGGTGCTGTTCCTATGGATCTTTATGATCACCATATTGATTATCTGGTCTCATCATCTAATAAGTGCCTTGAAGGAGTTCCAGGATTTTCGTTCGTCATTGCTAAAATAGATGCCTTAGAAAAAACTCAGGGATATGCTAGAAGTCTTAGCTTAGATCTCTTTAGTCAATGGCGGGGGCTAGAACGAAATGGACAGTTTCGGTTTACCCCACCAACACACGCATTAGTATCTTTTCACCAAGCCTTAACTGAACTTGAAGTTGAAGGAGGAGTTGCTAGACGTGCTATGCGTTACCGACAGAATCACGAAATATTAGTTGAGGGTATGAAGGATATTGGTTTTGAACTGTATTTGCAGCCTACTAATCGAAGTTATATCATCACATCCTTTGTTTCACCCAATCATCCTAATTTTGATTTTTGCGGTTTTTATCAACATTTGAGCAATCGTGGTTATCTAATTTACCCAGGTAAAGTAAGTAACGCAGATTGCTTCAGAATCGGATCTATTGGTTATATCTTTGAGTCGGACATACATGCACTTTTATCTGCTATTCAGGACACTTTAATTGAGATGCAAGTTGACCTGTCAGGGATCTGAAATTGTTTGCAAATACTCAGTATCATTTCCAATTAAATTCTCTCCTAAATAATCTTAAAAATTGTCTGAAATTGTATACCATCTTTTTTTTTATCCTGCTATAATACTATGCTGAAGATAGAAACATGCGTTATTGTTATAATTCAAGGAAGTTTTTCCAAACGTCTAGCATTCATGGCGTTTCCGTCTTTTCCAAGGTTCAAAAGGTATTTCTCAAAAGTTAAGTGTTATTCAGAATAAAAATACTATCCTTTGTTTTTCTCATTCTTGTGCTCTCCCCGTTTGCATCAATTGCCCAAAATAGCGCCTTTATTTTTGCTGTTACTGGCGAAGTTAAGCAACCTGATGGAACTCCTGCGGCAAAAGGGTTGATCGTTGCTGTTACAAACACTACTAGAAACCTGACACGTACCACAACATTGGGCAAACGTGTTGAAGGGGGATATATTGTAAATTTCCTCAGTCCTACAGGGACTCCTGTAGCTAAGACCAACGATTCATTGAAGATACGAATCACAGATGCTGATGGCGGTCTGATTGTTGAAGGAAACCACAAAATTGTCAGCACTGAGATACAGGCTTGGAGTGCTGTAGTTAACCTGCAAATTAAGCTTCAAGATGTGTCCTTGTCGCGATCACTTTCGACAGTTGAGCTTTTTCCTCTCAAATCAGTTGTTGCTGATGGGAAAGCGACTGCAACAATATATGTGACTTTGAAAGATATTCGAAATATACCCGTAGTTGGACAACGCTTTCTGGTAACTGCAACTGGATCAAATAATACGATTTCTCCGACTTCTCCCACTAATGTAATTGGCGAAGCTGTTGCGGAGATTAGCTCGATGAAAGCGGAAGAAAAAATTGTTACGGTTACCATTGGCGACATTGCTTTGGTCCCGATTACTATCCAATTTGTTGCTGGAGATCCACATCCTGATAAATCAACGGTTCGCATTAACGAAGTTCAGGTGCCTGCTGATAATAAATCTGCGGCCAACATTGAGGTTCAGGTAATAGATCCATATGGAAATCCGGCTGTAGGTAGAATTATCGAAATTATAAGTACTGGAACTGACAATACAATTACGATAGCCAAACCGACAGATATTAATGGACGCGCCAAAGGAACAATCACCAGCAAAAAAGCAGAAATTAAAACTCTGACTATTAGAGAAGCCCGTAGCGGTGTTTCTCTAATAGAAAAACCACAAATCACCTTTATTCCCGGCAGGCTTAGTCAAAATCAATCATTGATTACAGCGTCATCACCAGTTGTTGCTGATGGGAAAGCCAAAAGCCTGGTGACTATTACCCTTATGGATCAATTTGCCAACCCAATCAGTGATGAAGAAGCAAAAATAAATGTTAGTGGGTCAAACAACGAAATAATACAATCCGCAACTTTGACTAATTCGTATGGTAAAACGGTAGCACAGATTACATCAACAAAATCGGAAACCAAATATATCACTGCAAATGTGCGAGGTGTTCCTCTCGTAGCCACGGCAAAAGTAGAGTTCCTACCAACATTTTTAGATACTACAACTCTTACAGTAGACCCGAACACTTTGCCAGCAGACGGGGTATCAACTTCGGTAGTAGTGGTAAGCGTTGTTGATACTTTTGGTAATCGTATTGATTTTCAAAAACCAACTNTAAAGGTCACCGATGGNGCAGTTAGTGANGCTCAGTTTCAACCGGATAAAGGTGTGTGGCTTGCCATGTATACAGCAGGTAGGNTTCCNGGCCCTAATGTGNTAAGTGTTTTGATTGATGACGTGGTTCAGACCAGTATNACTATTACTNTNACNNAGCCTGATCAAACGAGCCAGAGAATTAAGTCTACTTCAATNTTACCTGCATCTGGTGTTACCANTGATGTTGTAGTTTTTCAATTGGTTGGGACAAGCGGTGGNACGGCAACTNTTTCTATNAATGGAATTGNAGGTGTNAGCAATTTGTCGATGGCTGAAAGCACAACTTCNTCTGGTATATACACCATACCATATACAATCAAAGNAGGAGATCAAGTTTCCAATGNACCTGTCATTTTCAGNCTCAATACGGCAATAGATCAATCTAATNCTATCTNTATCAATGCGAGTGATGTTTCAGTCAAAATCGAGTTTTTAGGTGAGAAAACCGCACGGCTTGGGGCTGTNAAAAAAATNCGAGGTAAGCTTATCCCCGAGATTCCTGATCAATTGCTGCAATTTACAATTAATAAACCAGATGGTAGTGNNAATTTCATTAAGGATGTNAAAACAGACAAATCAGGGCANTTTTCNTTCAACCTNGCATTTGATTTGGCAGGCGGTTGGTTCNTTAATGCGAATTACGGTGGAAATGCGANTTACCTGCCAGTNTCNGGATCTGCTGTATACGTTGCCATGATGAATGTTGGTAAGGCTATTATTGTTCTTGGGGGCAATTCGCAGNCCAATCCAATTTGGGATGCNTTCAGAGTAAATGCNGAATTCGTCCATCACACTTTCACTACTCGCGGACTTGANCCTGANAGCGACATTAAATTTTTCTCCTCAGAACCAAATCAAACAGCTAATGCTGATGATTTCGCCACGCTTGTTAATCTTGAAGAGGCAATTGATATTTGGGCCAAACCGCAATTAGGTTCACAGTCACCTCTTTTTCTCTACCTCATTTCTGCAAACCTTGACCCTGATTTTTTAATAAATGATAAGAATATCCTAACGCCTGATCTTCTTGATAGTTGGTTGGATGTTGTCCCTGTTGAAACNCCAATATTTNTCATGGTTGAAGCGAGTTATAGTGGTAATTTTATCACTCAGTCACGTAATGGTAGGNCTGTACTNGCATCTGCAAACCGCACGATCGTNACNAGTTCACACAGTAGNCGGCAAAATCGCATTATGGTTAACGGTTATTCTTTTTCGCGCCTCTTCTTCGATCAAATCCAAGCAAATAAAACTGTCGGTGAGGCGTTTATCGCCGCTCGTAACACCATGCAATCCACACCAATTTATCGGCTACAGTACCCTCAAATTGATAGTAACAGCAACGGCTTAGCCAATGAANCTCGGGACTTAACAGTCGTTTCTTCACTATATATCCCCATGCCTATTGAAGTCAAATCTACGTCTCTCCCTCTAGTAGAAATGATGTCAAAAAATCGTACTTTGCCGCCTGAGACCAGATTGCTGACTGTCGAAGTCGAGGCGCCGAATCCTGATATTACTGAGGTGCGAGCAACTATCATTCCTCCTTCATTTAACTCCGAAAAAATAATTAATCAATGGTCAGATTTGAAGTTTGATCAAATTTCGCTCGTAACAGGGGGGAGCGAAGTGTATAGNGGCATCTATGATAATCTTTCTACTCCAGGNGATTACANCATTTATGCTCATGCTGTTCGGAATGACGGAGTTGTTTTTTATGCTGATTCACCTATTAAGGTTAGGTTGAAGGCAACCATAGACCCATCCAAGCCNACTGTTTTGTTAGATAGGTGCTACACTACTAGCCAACTCTGCGATCNACCGGTNGAAATTGGAAGTGTCTTTGAACTAGTGATGCGGGTTGAAAATATTGCGGGGCTTCAAGGTTTNGGCACCATAGTCCGATACGACCCNAGCCAAGTTGATGCAGTTTCCATTTCCGAGGGGGAATTCCTTAAGCGTGGNGATGCAGATACACGACCTGCCCAGTTANCCATTGATGAGAAGAATAGTAATATTAAAATTACAATCTATCGATTAGGTGGAAATGGTATGAGTGGTAACGGGNTATTGGCCAATATTAANTTCCGTGCTAAAGATGCAGATGTAGCAGCGATTACCTTTGNAAAAGTAGATTTTTCCGATGTTNAAGCAAGTCCAATATCTGTTAATTTGGTTGACGCTTCAATTCCAATTAAGGGNTTTNTNCCATTATGGGACATTAATCAGGANGGTACTACTAACATNTTTGATTTAGTTTTGGCTGGAAATCAAATGGGACAAAAGGGAAAGGGGNTGTCAGGAGANGTAAATCAAGACAATCAAATCGATATTTTTGATATTGTGCTAATCGGTAACCACTTGGGAGAAGACAGTATGTTTTCCTCACCTGAGCTTATTCGCTCTCTACCAATTGCTGGCTCGCTATCTATTCTCAGGAAAATACAGTCTGAACTTCAGCTCAAATTGGCGTGGTCTGATTCGGATCATGGATTTCTCGCAACACAGAGTGTGGTTGACTATCTNATTGCATCGCTTGAAAATCAGAATCNNAATACAATGCTTTACCAGAACTACCCGAATCCTTTCAATCCAGAAACCTGGATACCATTCGAGATAGCAGANGACTNCTTAGTATTAATACAGATCCACNACACAAACGGAAATTTAATTCGCGAACTCAACCTAGGTTTTTGTTCAAAAGGAATCTATACAAGTAAAAGTGGGGCAGCATATTGGGATGGTTGTAATCAGCAAGGCGAAAGTGTATCAAGTGGTATGTACTTTTACTTGCTGAANAATGCAGGNCAACCNCGGAAAATGATAATCTTGAAATAGATTNATNCAAATTTTAATATGCGTNCGATGTNTCGCNCATTTTTTTTTGCNTTTGTTNTAACANTTGTGAATTTTGTTTTCNGGTAACGTTAATTNTTNTNAAAAAGTATAACAATTGGTAACAAAANCGTAACNNNCAGTATTATTATATGCCAAATCATGTCATAAATCGAGCTCTTTTTTCAGATTATTATCTGGATTTTGTTGTTCCAGGTTTTTTTGATCAAAAAAACTCCCTTGAACTTGAATTTACGTTCAATGAGATTCGGCGATTGTATAAAAAGATTAAGTTGATCAAGTCGAATCTCCTTGAGGCACAAACTGAAGGAAATTTTATTCGTCCGGTGCTTGAACTGCTTGGACACCATTTTGCAGTTCAACCAACACTTCGAACATCTCAAGGGGTGAAGAGGCCAGATTATGTGTTTTTTCCCAACTCAGATGCNTTTGAATTTTCTCAATCCCGCATAAACACAAGATCCTTTTTTAAAACAGCTGTTGCTATTGGTGACGCAAAAGCATGGTCGAGGGATCTGGACCGCAAGTACAAGAGCGGTTCTGACGCTTTCACCAACATGAATCCAAGTTTCCAAATTGATTTCTATCTGCGTGAAACCGATAGGGTTTGGGGAATTCTAACCAATGGTCGTCAGTGGCGACTTTTTCACCGGAATACTAGTTATCGGTTGGATCAATTTTACCAATTCAATTTGGAAGACATACTGGAGTCAGACAAATTTGACCTTGATTCATTCTGCTATTTTTATTACTTTTTCCGGTGTGAAGCCTTTGTTTTCGATCATGNAGGTAAGTCTTTCCTTGATCAAGTTTATTCGGAGAGCAAAGAGCACACAGTAGGTGTTTCCGAGGATCTTGAAATCCGNGTCTATAAGGCATTAAAAATCTTGATGCAAGGTTTCTTGGATTTCTCGCGTAACCAACTCGAAGCCTCACCAGAATTAATCCAACAAGTGCATGGAAATAGCTTGATCCTACTGTACCGAATTCTGTTTGTCCTCCATTCAGAAAGCCGGAATCTTCTACCGATTGATAATCCTCATTATGCCAACGATCATAGTTTATCNAAACTGGCAGCGGATGCACATCAGCGTATTGAAGAACAACGATACATTTTGCCCACTATGAATGACTATTGGTCACGNCTGCGTGGCTTGTTNCAACTTGTCAATGATGGNTGGGAAGAATTTATTCCCCAATATAATGGTGGACTGTTTAGTCCCAAACGTTATCCGTTTCTAGAAACATACGAAATTGGAAATCAAGCATTGGCTAGNGCTTTGGATCTTGTAACTTACACTNAGGATGGCGAGCGTATTGCCTATCGGGATCTAGATGCTCGCCATCTATGGAATGTTTATCAAAGCTTGCTTGACCTGAAGCCTTTTTTTGAAGGTAGTAATATTGATTTCATNCGACCAAAAGCNAAAAAACGTAGTGTTCGNAATGGTCANACCCCTGACTATATTAGTCGATATATTGTTGAACAGACCCTCGCCCCTTTGTGTAAAGGAAAGAATGTTGAAGAGATCTTNCAACTTAAAGTTCTGGATCCAGCTGTTGGTAGNGGATACTTCTTAATCGAGGTAGTTGATTTCTTGGCCGAGGAGATTGTCAGGCGTGTGGATACNCCATTACCTTCTGAGATTGATTCAGAGATCAGTTACTGGCGCCGGCGTGTTGTCGAATCGTGTGTTTATGGTGTNAGTCTTGATCCCACTGCGGTTGAGTTGGCAAAACTTTCCCTTTGGTTGCATACAGTNGCAAAAAATGAGCCCCTTTCGTTCCTAGATCATCATATTCGTTGTGGAAANTCCTTACTTGGCGCTGAGATAGCAGATTTAGCTAACCCTCCAGTTGTTGAAGATAANCGAAGAAAAGNCAAATTGAGTAATGNGCTTCAGGTCGAGCTGAATCTGTCCTTTGATTTTACAGATACTGCTGCGNGCGCGATTCAAAACTATTTAGAAATTGAGGAAACAGAAAGTAGNCAAGCAATTCACATTGATTTGAAAGAACAGAGGCTCGACAGTGCTGAAGTTATGCTTCACCCTTANAAAGAAGTTGCTAATCTATGGTTGAGTTGCTATTTTGGAAACGAAGTTGAGAGATCCGATTATCATTCGGTACTTGATATGTTGCAAACCAATGAGTTGGNAAAAATCAAGTCCATACCTTGTTTTNCTGCGGCACAGNAGATTGCGNAGNAAAGTTGTTTTTTTCATTGGGAGATTGAGTTNCCTGANGTCTTCCGAGATAGGAGCGGACGCNTAAAGAGAAATAGAGGTTTTTCAGCAGTAGTAGGNAANCCCCCTTGTCTTAGACAAGAAGAAATTGGTGAAGNGAAAAAATACTTAGCGACTTATAAAACATATAATGGTGTAGCGGATTTATACGTATATTTCATGGAAAGATCACATTGNTTATTAAAGGATGGNGGTCGTTTTGGAATAGTTACATCCAATAAGTTTATTCGCTCAAAGTACGGTAGAAATTTGCGGAAATATCTTGAGACTGACGTGCAAATCTGTCAAATCATTGATTTTGGCGATTTACCTGTTTTCGAAAATACTGCATTGATGGCTTCTATTCTTTTGACAGAAAATGTGCCATCGAGAGATAGTTGTTCGCCNCAGTACGCGGAGATTGAAAATCTTNAATTTGATTCCTTTGAGNCNGAGGTGAATCGCGTTTCTCGNNCCTTGGATAGAAACGCTCTGCAANACGGAAACTGGATTGCNTCGCGTGTTAACGACANAGATTTTGATATTCAGGCTCGTACACTTCCATTAGGTGATTATTGCCAAGCCAAGATTCGACGCGGCGTCATGACGGGNCTAAATCAAGCNTTTGTNGTCAATGCCGAAACGCGAAAGAACTTGATCGCTCAAGATGAGAATTCTGTTGATATCCTGAAACCACTTGTGGCAGGAAATAATATTCGGGAATATCATGTTGAGTTTGAAGATTGTTTTTTNATTTGGGCGGTCAACGGAGTGGATATTCAGAGATATCCAGCAGTTTTTGAACACCTCAAGTGTTTCAAAGATTCCNTGGAGAGCAGACGNGATAANGGAGATCATTGGTGGGAAATAAGAAGTTGCCGTTATGCGGNAGAGTTTGAGATGTCAAAGATCTTGTTCCCTGACCTGGGAGCAAACTGTCGATTTTGTTTGGACAAAAGCGGTCTCTTTTTAATCAACAATGCTTATTTTATTGCTGAAGACGATTATTATTTGNTAGCTTTATTAAATTCTCAATTTGCTTGGGACTATTTGAAACGGATTTGCACCAGATTTAGAGGTAAGACTTTGCGTTTCAGCAAGCANTATTTGGAGAAGGTGCCAATTCGAGTNATAGACTTTACAACGCCGGTAAAAGAACGTAGNCTTTTTCATGAAAAGGCAAAATTGCTTTATGAAAAGTGCTTAGAAAAGGATGATATTGCCTGTTTGCTTGGATTTGTAGATCATCATATTTCAAAACAGCAAGNGGATATAGTCTACGACCTTTTATCGTTTTTGGCNGAAAAGATGAGNACGGATAATTTAGCTTTGTATCAGGAGGAATCCGGATTTCTAAAATGGTTGGAACGCGAGATCAGTTTTTCGGTTGATGNCCTTAAAAATAAGAGAATNATCGAAAATTATCAGCATGCTAATTTATCCGAAGTAATCTCAATNCTCAAAAAAAATCANAAGNTGATCCCCATAGAAGTGTCGAGTCGNAATTTTCAAGAATCNGTTGAAACCGAATTCAGTATCAGTTGTGAAAGACTACGCCCCCTTTCACNCCAAGTTGTAAAAACAAATCAGTTGATCNACGCAATTGTTTTTAAGCTTTACGGNATGAAAAGCGGGCAACATGAAGAGGTTAAGACTGAGTAGTTGCCAACTTTANGGTNTTTTCAAGCAAGATGGCACGCGTCATCGGTCCAACGCCCCCTGGTACAGGTGTTATAAAACTAGCGACTTTGGATACTGCTTTGAAATCGATATCTCCGATCAGGGAGTCACCAGNGCGGTTTATGCCGACATCGATAACAATNGCTTCTGGTTTTACCATNTCTTCTGTAATAAACTTTGGTTTTCCTACCGCGACAANGAGAATATCAGCTTCCTTAGTTTCTAAACCAAGATTTGTCGTTCGGGAATGACAGAATGTGACAGTTGCGTGTCTGTTCAGCAGAAGCAAGCCGATTGGTTTGCCTACGAGTCTGCTGCGTCCAACACAAACAACGCGCTTTCCTACAAGTTTNACTTTTGTTTTTTCGATTAGNCGAAGAATCCCTCCTGGTGTNCAGGGTAGTATATGCTCTCGTCCAATCAGCAAATTACCCAAATTCACTGTTCCNAGNCCATCCGCGTCTTTTTGGGGCAAAATCGAATCAATTACCATTTGTTCATTGACATGANTAGGCATTGGCATCTGCACCAAAATGCCATGAATGCTNTTTGATNGGTTTAACTGCTTGACAAGATCGATTACCTCTTCCTGTGAAGTATTTGATGGCAACCGGGTAACTTNAGAATGGAANCCAACNCGNTCACAATCCTTNTTTTTATGGTTTACATAAACCGTTGAAGCGGGATCGGTGCCAATCTGTATAACAGCTAACCCTGGTTTAAAGTCAAGTTTTTTTACCTGGAGGCGNATATGATTTCGAATCGATTTTGCAATCTGTTGACCATTAATAACCTGCGCNGNCACATTNTCCTTCACTAAGGGTTTTTCCTGATTTNCTNGNNCCAAGTTTTGTATTCCAANCTATGCTGGATAAGAACTTGGTTGATTTTGTTCGANTGCACTAATAAAAATATCTTCNAAAGACCGTTCTACCAAGCCAAGATGGCGAATCTGTACATCTGTTTCAATTGCTAATTGAAAGAATAGATTTTTGTTGATTGGAGTTGAGTCTTGGGCAGTAACACGAATTTCNACGCTGGATCGGATATCCACCTCACAATCATTTTCNNTCAAGGCAAGNATATAAGCTTTCTGATCCCCTTTGATCCTGAGTTCATAGCTGAATCGATGTTCTGATTTTAATTGCTNCATGTTTCCTTCAAGANCAACTTTTCCTTGATCTAAAGCTATTACATCTTNNCATACATATTCAACATCATCCAGAATATGTGATGATAAAATGACATCTATTTTTTTATAAGTTGAAATNTCACGTATCAGTTCNAGCATTTCCTGACGNCCAGCTGGGTCCATNCCATTGGTTGGNTCGTCAAGTAACAGGACGATTGGATCATGAATCAGTGCTTGTGCTAGTTTGGCTCGTTGTTTCATCCCAATTGAGTACGCCTCAATTTTGCGGTATCGTGCTTCGCCCAAATTGACGTATTGNAGTACTTCATGTGCTCGCTGTATAGCATCATCTTTAGGCATNCCTGCTAATTCCCCCATGTAGGAGACAAAATCGAGNCCGGTTATATCAGGAATATAACAATCATTTTCAGGCATATATCCAATTTGCTGCCGNATTTTAATGGGGTTATCGTGAACAGAAGAACCAAAGATTCTGACAGAACCGCTNCTAGGAACCAAAAAGCCAAGAATTGTCTTAATTAATGTGCTTTTTCCTGCACCATTTGGTCCTAACAATCCAGTAGATTTGCTATCAATAGACAAATTAACATTTTTTAAAGCTCGCGATTCACCGTAAAAAATGGAGAGGCTCTCAATTTGAACAAGCATAATGCATGCTTACAACAAGCACTTTAAAGCACCCAAAATTAGAATTCCAGAAAGATTTTCTGTGTAGGTAATGTTGAACGAAACTAACATAGGAAAGCTACCATCAATATAGCACACTAACCAAATAAATTCAAAACTATTATCTTTAATTGTGTTGTGATTTCAAAGTGTGTATAATTGATTATCAGCTTGTTTCTACGATGGGAGAATGATGTATGAGGATTCTTGTGATTGGTATGGGTGGACGTGAGCATGCGATTGTGTGGAAAATCGTTCAAAGTCCACTTGTTGAGCAGGTATATTGCGTCCCTGGAAACCCAGGAATCTCAGATATAGGGGAATGTGCTTGCGTTTCGTTGGAAGACGGCTTTAGCCATGTCGCTGATTTCGCGGAAAACCATCAGATTAACTTGACTATTGTTGGACCAGAAACTCCCTTAGCTAACGGATTGGTTAATGTTTTTCAAACGCGTGGTCTTCGTGTATTTGGGCCAACCCAGCAAGCGTCAGTAATTGAAGCGAGCAAGGATTTTGCTAAGAATTTGATGGTTGAAAATTCGATTCCAACGGCCGATTATCGAACATTCGTAGATGCTGATGCCGCAATCAGTTATGTAAAAGCTTTAAACCAACCAGTTTTTGTCAAAGCTGACGGTCTCGCAGCTGGGAAAGGTGCAATTCCTGGTAGGACAGTTGAAGAAGCAATTACTGCCATAAATCGCATTCTGGTCCATGGCGACTTTGGAACTTCGGGCAAAAAAGTCATTATTGAAGAATTAATGATAGGAGAAGAAGCGTCATTTACTGTGTTGACTGATGGCGACTATTGTTTGCCATTAGCTACAGCTCAAGATCACAAGATGTCTCACGATGGAGACCAAGGTGAAAATACCGGTGGAATGGGCGCTTATTCACCCGCTCCTGTTATTACAAAGTCAATCGAGAAAGAAGTAATGGAAACGATTGTGTATCCAACCATCCGTTCAATGAAGGCAAAGGGAAGAGAATTCAAAGGGGTGCTTTACGTCGGATTGATGATTACCCAAACTGGCCCAAAGGTTGTTGAGTTTAATGCTCGATTCGGAGATCCCGAGACTCAGGTTCTTTTGCCAAGACTAATAAGTGACTTAGTGCCATTATTGAATGCTTGTGTTGATGGAAATCTTAATCTTTGTACGGTTGAGTGGAAACCAGAAACAGCTGTTTGCACAATTATGGCTTCTGGAGGGTATCCCAGCAACTATGAAACAGGGAAAGTAATCCATGGAATCGATGATGCAGATGCACTAAATGATGTGAAGGTCTTTCAAGCAGGAACAAAACGTATTAGTGATAAAATTGTTACTGATGGTGGTAGAGTGCTAGGAGTAACTGCGCTTGGCATAAATGTCGAATCCTCAATCAATTTGTCATATCAAGGGGTNTCAAAAATCAATTTTGAGCAAGCACATTACCGACGTGACATAGGATTTCATGCGATCAATCGGAAGTAGCGTCCCAATTTTTCCAATATAGTTTTCTCAACGGTCGAAAATATCATCAATCCATTCCTCAAGTACTTTTCTTGTGGCTTTGCGCACCCGATCAACATTTGGCATGCTTTTTCGGGAATCGGATAGCCAGACCTGCTGGCATATTGACTGCCATTCTCTAAATTCCTGATCGGACACCCCAATAATATATTGTTTGATACACAGTAGTATTTCCTCTCCCTTTCCAGATATCTCTTCATCTCCAGTATCCATTAGCTGTCCAATGCCATTAATGAAACTTCGGCAGATTTGCAAATGGCGATCCCTGTCAAAGTTGAGTGGCAAAAGTATATCAAACACAGCAGTCAACGAACGAAATAGGATTTCTTCAGGAAAAGTATGTAGTTGCCAAGCATCAACAGTCACTTTTATTTTTGAATGTGGTATATATCGGATAACCGGTGCTAATATTAACCAAACACTAATTATCAAACGGGATTTCAGTTTTAATGCCTTATTGAATTCNCCAGATTGTTCATGAAGGATAGAATGGAGATAGTCAACATCTGCCTGTGTCTCCGAAATCTTTAGTAGTCCTCTTACGTATGTTAACTGAAGTGCTTCATGATCTTCGATGTACGTGTCTGGAATTTGGTGGCTATACTCAATTAAATGTAGTAGGAAATCNAAAATTTCAGGTGCATAGTACAGGTCCTCGACAGAAAGCTCCTGCTGTAACAAAGTAATCAAATGAGCTTTAAAAGGTTCAACTTCGTGCCTGAAACTATCAATAATTAAACCTAAAGCGCTATTTAAATCTTTGGATTTACNGACGAACGACATCATCTTCTCCGCACAGNGACGGGGTAATTCCTCCTGNAGCGCGGGTTGCGAAATCATTAAATCAAAAATCGCTTCATAGGCAGAAAATGTCAAGTTGCTGTCTGTGATATAATCTAGTAATTGGTGGCACAGAAAAGTAAGTCCATCGTCTGTCATCCGNATGCAGACCCAGTGAATCAAGTTGATCGTATCGTCGCAATTGTAAGAATTGCGTAAAAAAGGAACTAGCTTAGAGAGTATTTCCTTTTCTAATTTTTCTTTATAAGGAGAAGGAAGTTCCGGCACCGAAATTGCTATCTCAACGACTTTTTTTAGATCTTGNAATGACTCACATTGACTGACTGAGTTTTGCAGTCCNTTAGCAAGAGATTTGCGCGTTTCCCAATCAATGCCAGAGGCNTCATAGAGNTTAATAATTAACTCAGCAACCCGATGATTCTCTTGGTGTANCCTGAGGTCAGAAATAAAATTGGCCGCTTGGTCAATTTTGTCTCTGAGTAATTGTNTTTGTATTGACTCGGCTTGGTTGATCTTGTCTTCCGTTTGGTTATTTNNGGGAAGTAGATANTTGATTTGTTNCTCAATCTCNTCAAGTGTCGTTGTGAGTTTATCCATAGTTACATTCTACTCGCCTNCAGTAGTTATGTCAATTTGTTAACATTGATATTTATCATTGAAAATTTTGNCCTNCCAGTATCTACCNGATTCTGCTTGACAACAGANCTAACCTTAGTCACAATATTTTTATTTAGAATGNTAGGATATAGGGTTTTTGAATGAGTAANAATTATAAAGTAAGAGCTTCATATTGCAATCATCGAGTTTCGGAAGAGGAAATTTATCAAACCTTAAAACGTACAACGGATCCCCTAACGAAATCGTGGCAGCAAATTGAGAAAGCTAGACAGGTCGTTATTAAGTTCAATATGATGAAGCTCCCAGAACGAATTGAGTATTTTCAAGGACGACGTCGCGAATTAGTAGATGACTCGTTTTGCCGAGCAACCCTGCGTTTGATTAAGGAGCACACTACCGCCCAATTGATTGCTACTGATACTAATCCTTACAATAATGGGAACATAATGCCAACTGGGTTTAACTATGAACATCATCTCAAAGAATTTGATGTCCAGTTTGTAGACTCAAGTCTACCACCATTCGCTGACTATGAAGTGCCCAATGGTGGTTTGATGTTTAATCGATACACTTTGAGCAGATGCTTCGAGGAAGCCGATGCAATGGTGTCGGTTGCTAAAATGAAAAACCATGCCTTTATGGGTATTACACTTTGTACTAAAAATCTTTTCGGGCTCCCTCCGATAATCCCACCTGAAGGCCGTACAAGAAGCTATTATCATCATTTAGTCAGGTTGTCCTATGTCTTACCGGATCTTGCTCTAATCACGAAACCTTGTCTTAACATCATTGATGCTTTAACAGGTCAATCGGGACGTGAATGGGGTGGCGAAGGTCGAATTTGCGATGCGATGATTGCAGGAGATCATCCGATTGCGACAGATGCATGCGGCATGTACCTGATGGGAACTGATCCTAAGTCAGATTGGCCAACTCCACCTTTCAAGCGGGATCGTAATCACGTTCTAATTGCTGCCCAACATGGCTTTGGTACAGTTGACTTGGAGCAAATTGACTTTGAAAGTGAAGTCGAACCCCCTTTAGCTGATTTTGACTCGGTTGAAACAGATTCATTGGAAACCGTTCGCAATTGGAGGTTAACAACGTGTCAACAAGGCATAGCATATCTTGAAAATCAAAGGCAATTGGTTGATAAGTACCGTGGCCAGTTCATTTATATGCAGGGAGGTGAAGTTGTCTGGAATGGTTTAGATCCCTCGGATTTGGGAAGTCGCCGTCAACTAAGTGGCACAAAAAANGACAGCGCACTTTGGCTCAAATTAGTCGATCCAGATGAACATGAAGGCGAAAAATTTAGTGTATATGAAAGACTCTTATCAGATTTTGCTGCTTAAGACGTACGCAATTTTTCTGATTTTNACCTCTNTTTTTGTNCAGCCAGGATTTGCTAGCAACCAAGTGTTGATCGTTGGCGGTGCTGGNGGCGATAAATCTTTTTATGATCGTTTCTGGAAGGCTACTTCCCGTTTCCACAATCTGCTTGTCCAAAGACACGGTTACTATTCTGATCAGATTACTTTCCTGTTTGANGATAATGGCGAAGATCCTACCATAGTTGATGGTCATTCAACAAAACTCAACATTGAAAGCACCCTAGATCGAATCTCTAGCAATATTAACCCGTCTGACCGGTTTACATTGTTTTGGGCTGGACATGCTAACAAATCTGGTGCAGATCTTAAGCTGAATCTACCAGGCCGTGATCTTTCCTTGCTAGTTATANCTAACCTCATCAATAACATNAATGTAAAGGAAATGGTGTTAATCTGNGATTTTCCGTTTAGTGGTCGAGTAATTCCATTGTTAGAACAGAAAAACCGATTGATCATTACCTCATGTACCATACGTGAACGACACTCACGATCTGGGTTTTCCACTCTTTTTNCTGACACACTTGAAAATGANCCTCCTACTATTCCCTTAGTAGATGTTTTTACANCAACACAGGATCTAGTGAAAACATGGTATGAAAATGANGGAGCCTATCAATCTGAACATCCACAGATTAGTAGTGGAGGGTTGCTGNTCTCNATAGGGGATGCTGCCAGTACAAAGCAAATGGTTGAAGTGGTTGCTCAACNTGGAATTAAAAAAATTATCAAGGATGCCTGGGAACAAAAGTATTCACCTGATTTAATAGCAGTTGTTTTATGGGAATCCGACACTTTTGATGTCAATGAGGATTCAAGCTATGAACATAGAAGACGTCGTATTGTACAAATTTTGAATAAAAATGGAGAGAAGTTTGGCACAGTCTCCATTCCTTATACACGCAATAATGATGATGTTACTATACACCATGCATGGACTCTGAAAATGGATGGGGAGAAGATCAATCTTGAGGAATCAAAAATCACCAAGGACTTGGTGCCACCCGAAGCGATTGAATCAGGTATGTTCGTCGATGCTAGACTGCAACAGTTCACCATGCCAGAAATGTCAGAAGGGTGTATTATCGATTACGAATATTCTTCAAGAACTCGCGGCCACCTGCTGCGCGGTGATTTCTGGCATCAAATCTATTTTCAGACTGAGGTGCCAAGCAAGAATTATCAGTTAATTGTAAAGGTGCCAAGTAAAAAGATTTTACATTATGCCATACATGGGGCGGATATTGAGCCAAGTATCATCGAAACTACACACGCACGAACTTACACTTTTAAGATTGCCGATATACCTGCTTTATACAAGGAGCCACTAATGCCGGCAATTCAGGATGTTGCGTATTCGATTACCCTNTCTTCACTTGATTCTTGGGAGAGGTTGATTCAATGGTATTTNACATTAATTCGTGAGCANGATCAAGCCACTCNAGAAATTAGAGAGAAAACAAAAAAGCTGCTCTCTGGTGCGTTTACTAAAAGAGAAAAGATTAAGCGTCTCTTCTATTTTGTAGCCACTAATATTAAGTATGTAGCGATTGAGCTTGGTATATGGGCCATTAAACCCCANGCAGCATCGCGTATCTTGGAGGAAGGATATGGTGATTGTAAGGACAANTCGACATTGCTTCGTACGATGTTAGCNGTAGCTGGTATTAAGTCTTATCCAGTACTTATTTCTGCTGGAGAGTCAAGGCGTGTAGTTCGCGAGATCCCATCACTTTCTTATTTTAACCATATGATTTTGGCTGTAGAAGAAGAAGGGGACAAGGATTTAATCTGGTTAGATCCAACAGCAGAGACCTGCGCTTTTGGGGATCTCCCCTCCGAAGATCAAGACCGTTGGACTCTTGTACTAGACCTTTATGGTAATAACTTGGGGCAAAATCGAAAACCATATCGATTTTTGAAAAGTCCTACAACCACGGCGGGGCGAAATTTGAAGCGAATTAAGACCGAAATTCGTGTGGAGGGTGATTTATCGGTGAAAGTGAGTCAGGAAATAACACTCACAGGGGATTTTAACACTAGAGTTCGAAGCCNATTGAAACATAGTGATGACCGAGAGTTTTTGCGTGANTTNATGNNTCTCAACAANCGAGCAGAGTTAATTCAGGTNGATACNTCTAATTTGGATNACATGGCGCCTCAGCTTAAAATATGGTTNAAATGGAATTGTGCTGATTATACNTTTGCAATTGGNCGTCAATTTGTATTGAAACTNCCATTGGTTGATTTACCCTATGCTGAACTCATGACAANCNATCAGCGTGTAAATCCAATTTTTCTTGGCAAAGCCTCCGTNTTTGAAGAAAACATTTTTNTCNACCTNCCNCCTCAGTTTCAGATTGAAAGTCTCCCTAACGAGCTCCAGATTCGGAATCAAATTGGTNCCNTGGNTGTTTCTATATCGAAGCAAAGACGANGTGCATCTATTAAGCGTACAATTCAGTTTAATAACCCGGTCATACCTGCGAATCAGTTCANCGAAATGACNGAGATCCTCAAAGCAGCGTCAGGAAAAGAAACCACGCGAGTATTGCTAAACAAAAATNCAAGGAAATGAAAGGAAGAAATGCCAGTAACAGAAGAAATTCAAGCTATTGATNAATTAATGTCTGGGAAAGAAGCAATTTTGAAACAAATGAGAGAAGTAATTGTTGGNCAAGAAAATGCGATAGATCAAATTCTGATGGCATTTTTCGCTGGNGGACATTGTTTATTAGAAGGTGTACCTGGATTAGCTAAGACNTTAATAATTAAGACAATTGCCAATATTCTTGACCTNGATTTTAAGCGAATACAATTCACACCGGACTTGATGCCAACTGATATCACTGGTACAGATGTGCTCGAAGAAAATAGAGCTACAGGTCGGCGTGAAATTCGGTTTATCCGAGGCCCTATATTTTCCAATATATTGCTGGCTGATGAGATTAACCGGACACCTCCAAAAACGCAAGCCGCTCTACTGGAGGCAATGCAGGAATTTCACGTAACTGTNGGTGGNAACANGCTAGAGTTAAACAAACCTTTTTTTGTCTTGGCTACACAAAACCCAATTGAACAAGAAGGNACATATCCGTTGCCNGAAGCCCAATTGGATCGCTTCATGTTCAAAATCATTATTGACTATCCTGANGAAAACGAAGAANTCCAAATTGTCTCATCCACAACTGGCATTGAGCAGCCAAANCTCGAATGTGTTATGTCCGGAGAAGACATTATCAAATTGAACCAAGTTGTGCGCCGAGTACCGGTNGCTGAAAATGTTGTCCAATATGCTGTTAAAATAGTACGAGCAACACGCCCCAGAAACGANCATGTACCTGACTTCGTTACCAAGTGGGTNCGTTGGGGAGCAGGACCGCGAGCNGGACAGTATTTGACTCTCGGTGCCAAAGCACGGGCAATTATGCTTGGTCGGTTCAACGCTTCATGTGAAGATATTCGATCTGTTGCTCACNCGGTTTTACGACATCGGATTCTCACGAATTTCAACGCGGAAGCCGAAGGAATCAATTCAGATACCGTAATTAAGATGCTTCTTGAGACTGTAGAAGAACCATCTGCCCAATGGTAAAGGGACCAATTATTAGTTGACGTTTAGGTCATTATTTGATAGAATCTACATCAGAATATGAGTGAGGGAAGTAGTGTTTCTCAACAGCTAGTTTTTGTTTGTGCGAACGTAGTAGGATAAGAAAAGGAAATGTATATGGTTTGTTTTGCTCCTTCGGTTCTTACCTCTCTTGTAGTTTGGAAGTAGCNCTATTGTTTCTCTTAGCTGGTTGTTAAATCAGATAAAGGGAGAGGATGCCCACTTTCGCAGGCTCGCGATAGTGGGTTTTTTTGTTCTTAGTATATGATTTGAATCAGTCATCTCTTTCGATGTGATAATCGTGTTATGGTCAATTCGGTTAATTTAATTGGCTATATCATAATTCTATCCAACAGTCAATCTCCGCGGATCGTTGGTAGAATGCGCAACTTTATTGGAAGCATGACCGTTTTATGTATTGCTATTCAGAGGGGCGTTGGTTCAATTGNGGGAATAAACATTGGATTGTTCAGGATAATTTGAGAATTATGTTTAATTAGCTAGTAAGCAAAATGGTTGTGATCGAAATTCTATTTAAAACTTGAATATTTATGTCAACAAGATAAANAATGGGCAATTAAGGATAAACAGTGTGATTGAGCTTTACGATACAACTTTAAGAGACGGAAGCCAGGGAGAGAGTGTAGCCTTCTCTNTCAAAGACAAGATGCTAATTATTTCTGAACTGGATCAACTCGGCATCCACTTCATCGAAGGAGGATACCCTGGATCTAATCCCAAAGATGTGGATTTTTTTCAACAGGTAAAATCAATGAGGCTACAAAATGCGCAGGTCGTTCCGTTTGGTTCAACCCATCATCCACGTCTTAAACCNAGCGAAGATCCGAATTTGATGGCGCTCCTTNAAACTGGGATGCAAACAGTTACAATATTTGGAAAAACTTGGGAACTGCATGCGAGAGATGTTCTACGTATTGGCCCAGAAGAAAACCTTGACCTCATTGAAAGTTCAATTGGGTTTTTGGTAGAGCNTGGATGTGACGTCATTTATGATGCCGAGCATTTTTTTGATGGTTACTATGACAACTCCAAATATGCTATGGAAACACTCAAAGCTGCCGTGAGAGCCAAGGCAAAATGTCTAGTTTTATGTGATACCAATGGAGGACGACTGCCGTTAGAGGTACAAGAAGCAATACGTGCTGTGAAGTCAGAGATAAATTTATCACTTGGTATCCATGCACATAACGATTCTGGAGTTGCCGTTGCCAACTCGGTTCTTAGCGTCCAAGCGGGGGCGACACATATACAAGGAACATTTAACGGATATGGTGAGCGATGTGGTAATGCGAATCTTTCGGCTATAATTCCAAACCTGAAATTAAAATTAGGAGTCGATTGTATCAAAGATGAGCAACTTCAGCGTTTAACTAATGTCTCACGGTTGATTAGTGAATTAGCAAATTTACCACATGACGAGCGGCAAGCATATGTAGGTAGATCCGCCTTTGCTCACAAAGGAGGACTCCACACCGACGCAATTCGTAAAAATCGGTTGACCTATGAACATATTGCTCCAGAGGCTGTTGGGAACGAACAGCGAATCCTTGTCTCCGAACAAGCAGGCAGAGGAACACTAATTAAGAAAATTGAGCGTGAGTATTCTGGTTATGACAAAGACTCCCCTGAAATTGTTTCTCTTTTTAATAAACTGAAAGAGGCAGAAAATGAAGGATATCAATATGAAGCTGCAGAAGGATCGTTTGAGCTTCTAACTCATAAGATATTCAACGAACATTTGTCTTTCTTTGATCTCCTTGGGTTTCGCGTGATTGTGGAAAAATCCCAGAATGACAGCATACACACAGAAGCAACCATTAAGCTTGTGGATCGAGAAGGTAACATTGTCCATACTGCAGCTGACGGTGATGGTCCAGTCAACGCGCTGGATAACGCTCTACGAAAGGCGTTAGAACAGTTTTACCCTGTATTGAAAGAAATCCATTTAGTAGATTATAAGGTGCGGGTTTTAGATACTAAAGCAGGCACAGGTGCAAAGGTCCGTGTGCTCCTTGAAGCAAGTGATGGAAAGGACAGGTGGGGTACGGTCGGCGTTTCCGAAAATATTATCCAAGCTAGCTGGGATGCATTAACTGATAGTATGGAATACAAACTCTACAAAGATCAAAAGCTAGTTNGGACTGATTTGCCAGATCCTACCGTGAAATCAACTAGCAGATAGAAGCACAATCAGGGAAAGTAAAAATGGGATCTTTTCAAGATATTGAAGCCTCCGCTCAAAAAATTATTGAGATATGCGGAAAGAGCCAGTTAAAAAAAAGTGACAAAGATCGTCTGCTCAAGATACAAGCTGAGATGCACGCTAGCATCGAAAACCTTCTAGAATGTGAGCTATGTAGTCGCATCAATAATCTTTTAGTCGAAATCAAAATTAGTGGGGTCAGTGCTAAGACCTGTAGAGACTGTGGTATTAAGGCGCTTGAAGCTGGCGAAATCAAGAAGACATCATCACGTCGAAGATCGAGCACAACTTACAACTCAACAACGGGAGCTAAACGCACTAACAATACAAAATCTGAGAAGAAGAGTCTCCCAGAAATCCATACTGAGATTGAGAATCGAACCAATCTCAAAAAGACGGAAATCCGTAAGATTCAAAAGCTAATTGATGAAATTCCAACACCAATGAACCTGACAAACACCATAGACTATATTTCAAGAGAAGTGGAAATTGCAAAGTTGAAAATCGATTCAGATGCTTTGAAAGTAGCCATTAAGCTGATAATGGCATAATTTCAGAGGAGGAATCCATGCCGACGATTCGAATTTTAGCAATCCTGATTTTGATTTCTGTTGGTTCCGCAAGTGCTGTCACCGTATCCCTACGTGGCAATGAATCTCAAAGTTCAACTTTTGAAACAGAGATTGGCGAACAATTTAAGGTTGATATTTTTGTTGAACCAGAAGGCGAATCAATTGCCGGATTTGCGATATTCCTTTCTTTCGATAACCGTTTTTTAGAAATAGTCGATTCGGATTCTGAAAAAGCGAGGATACAACCTGTAAAAATAAGTCAAGAGGTTCCAGAAAACTGGAGGGTGTTTGATAACGACACCCATGCTGATCCAGGTAACGAAATAGATCTATTTCAAATTGACTATGTCCAAACCTCAGTTGGTGGTGGTGATTTGATTACGGATCCTACTGTTATTGGGCAGGTTACTTTTAAATCCAATTTGGCGACATCTTCAACTTCTGTAGTATTTGATGCTGACGCATCTGTATCACGTATTACTGAGGCTACTGTTGTCAATGCGGAAAAGAATCAACAACAAGTTGTATTTTCGAACATATCATCTGCTGTTATATCAATCGGTGGTGGGCCAATACTCACCAAGACTTTCCCCCCAATTCGTGTTTTATTGGGAAAAAGTGATAAGTCACTTAATCTCAATGACTATGTCACCGATTCTAACGATTCTAATAACGTTCTCACATGGTCAGCTGAAGGTGAGCATATAGCGATTGAAATTGATCAATCAACACATCTAGCAACACTTTCTGTTAGTGATGAGTTCGTTGGTATGACTAAGGTCCTATTCACTGTTAGAGATCCTAAAGGCAATAGCGCTTCTGACATAGTACCTGTCACAGTTGTATCGGCCCCGAAAATTCTGCCGTTTCCAAAGATCAACTCTCGAGTTGGAAAAACTAAGTCGATTAGCCTTAGTAACTATGTAGTTGATCTCGATTCCCCAAATCTTAAAGGGTTAAGTTGGAAAATTAGTCAAGGGTCAAAGCTCCTAGATCTCCAAGTAAGCCGTGGTATTCTAACCATGCGTGGCAAAGCAGTACAAATTGATCCTGCTATTGCAATTGCTTTGAAGGCAACTGACGGAGATCAACACAGCACTATAGCACCGCTCTTTGTCTCTATTTTTTCGGATCAGGAAGCATTAGTAATCAAAAAGATACCAGAAGTTATTGTAACTAATATCGGAAAAATGATTACGCCAGCCATGGGCATAATACTCGACGATTATGTTTTCGATATCGAATTTCCTTCCAATCGCATGAGTTGGACATTCGATCGAAATCAGAATTTGATACTTGATATAGATCTGGAAAATCGGAGATTTCATATAGTGAAATCGAAAAATGGTTGGATTGGCGCTGAGAAAGTAACGCTTCGGGCAACCAATCCAAATGGAAAATCGGTTTCCACTTCGATAGATGTGCGAGTAATCGAAGCTGGAGCGCCTCCAATTCTATCCGAAATCCCAGCTATGAAACTCCTAGTTAATGACGGAAGTAAGGTTGCAGCGAATCTGAAAACTCTTCAGCTAGATTTAAAGAAATATGTTTCAGATTATAACCATAATCCTGAACAGATGAAATGGGAGTCTAGTGATCATCAATTGGTCAAGGTCAACATAAATCCACAGGGAATAGCGACAATTTCTGCTGATCAGGCAACAACAGAGATGATTAGGGTTTACACTATAGATCCTGACGGGAACCGGGATAGTACCAGATTCATTGTTACTGTGATTAAACCGACCCCTCCTACTATTAAAGCTTTTCCTGTTCTTCGGCTTCGGTTAGGGGAAGCTATTCAGCCATTAAACCTTGATGATTTTGTTACAGATATTTTTACGCCCGATGAGCGAATCATATGGAAGGCTGAAGGCTTCGATCCAAAGAATCTGCTTGTTGAGATTAACAAACAAAGGCAGGTAAAATTTTCGGGTAAATCAATNTGGCATGGTACAGAAACAGTCAAATTGACAGCAACCAACGAAGCGACATTATTTCAAACTGTGCTNATTANCGTGGTTGGTACAGCCAAACCGAAAATTGCCTTNAAAACTAATGAGCTNGAGGTCGGTGAAGGGTGGCGAGTCATAATTGATTTGGATGCAATTGTTAATGANCCAGANACTGAGAAAGATAAACTTAATTGGAAANCTGAACCAGTTAAAGTCCTATCNGCTCTTGTCAATCCAGTTAGTCGAACCTTGGTTATAGAAGCGCCAAAAGAATCAGCAGGCAGTTACAGTTTGGGCCTCTCCGTTACTGATCCAGATAATAATAAGGGTACGGTCACGCTGTCAGTGAAAGTAATTGATTACCCCAAGTCAAAGCCAGTAATCACTGAACTCAGCCAGATATCATTTCGAAGCGATCAGGTATACTCTCTTCCATTGAATAAAGTTATTACTGATAAGGATACGCANCTTGACNAAATTGTTTGGGAAATATCTGGCAATAAAAAANTTNAGGTAAGCATCAATCCAGGNAAACAAATATCTTTTTCAGCTCTNTCCAAGGATTTCGAAGGAACAGAACTAATTACTTTGATAGCGACAGACCCGGAAAAACAATCGGATAAAAAAAGTGTTCTTGTTGCTGTTGTCCTACCACCACAAACACCTATAATTAAAGAGTTTCCGGAAATTAACATTCACCAAAAAGAGATAGATGACAGTCTTAAACTGCCAGATTACGTTTTGGATCGTGATACACCACTCGAAAAACTTAAGTTCACAATTGTCAATCAGGTTCACACTTCTGTTGAGCTTGATTTGGAATCGAAGACTTTGGTTATAGCTTCTGCTGACAAAGAACTGGGTAAGGAGGAAGTAACATTGGTTGTGGAAGACCCTGAAAAGAATAGGGCAAGTCAATCAATTATCATTAATGTTTCCGAATCCCCGCCTATTGAACCTCCAAAATTGCTAGATTTCCCTGTATTGTCTATCAAATTGTCTGAGTTGCCAGATGCCAAACCATTTACTATTAAACTCGATGATTTCGTGCAGGACAAAGATACAGATAAGAAAAGTCTAAAATGGAGTATCGATAAAGGATCGGATAATATCAAAGGGGAAATCGAATTAAAAACTCGGGTTGCGATAATTGAAATTCTTAAAAAAGATTTTACTGGGGATGCAAGGTTATCAATTAAAGTCAGTGATCCAGAGGGAAAAGAGGCCAAAGGCGAGATTCAGGTAACTGTGATTGATGATAGTCCCAAGCCTCCAGAAATTGTTGATTTGCCAAGCCAAATCACCTTCAAATGTGGTATTCCAGAGGTGTCTCTAGATCTAAGTAAGTACGTGAAGGATCCGGATAGCCCAATGGATAGTCTAAAACTAACCTTAAGTTCGGAGTCAAAACAGATACTNATTGAAGATATAGATCTTTCATCACNAATTGTTAGAATTGCACCGGCGTCGGATTTNACAGGAGCCGAAGTTCTNACTTTTATTGTCAAGGATCCAGGTGGNNTAACTGCTACCGCCCAGTTACCNGTTTTCATTGAAGCCACTNGTGTTGATAGCAATCCTCCTGTTTTGCCTGCTTCGATGTCAATTGAAATTACACCAGACGAACTTCAAACTGTNAATTTNAATGAGATAGTCTTCGACGCTGATACNCCAAAGTTGCAAATCAANTGGACTTGGGAAGACAACGAGAAATTCGATTTCGAGATTAATGAGAAGACAAAAACAGGGCAACTCANACTCAAAAGCATGTACCGGGATTTTCGTGGTATTGAATCAATTCCTTTATTAGCGGAAGATCAGGAGTGTGGAAGCGCCTCAACGGTACTTAAAGTAACAGTTCTGGATCCTCCAGATACACTCCCTCCAAGTTTTACAATCTACTTACTACCTAATCCCATACAACCTGATTTTTTGACCGTAAACATACAAGCATCTGAGGAACTCAAAACAAGGCCAAANCTAAAGATCAANGACGAAAATATACCTGTTCAGCCTAATAAGGATGTCCCGCAAACATGGAATTGCATATATGTTGTATCGAANGGNTTCNCAGGATTAATTGAATTTACTGTTACTGGTGAAGATACAGCAGGGTTAAGCACGACGGAATTAAAGTCCTTTGATCGCAACACATTACCATCAGCACCAAAAGAACTACGGATAAGATCAACAAAACTGCTTCCAAACTATCCAAATCCGTTTAATCCGGAAACCTGGATTCCCTATCAACTGGCTGACTCNGCAAATGTGGCACTTAAAATATATACTGATTCNGGATTCTTAGTTCGGGAGTTCAATCTNGGGANCCAACATGCNGGACACTANACTGACCGCAACAAAGCTATCTACTGGGATGGTCGAAACAGTTCGGGGGAGACTGTTGCTGCTGGNCTNTATTTCTATCAACTAACAGCNGANGACTTCACCGAAATCCGGNCTGCTTTAATTNTCAAGTAACGATCCTGCCTAGATTGACATCCCCTTTTATTTTGGATAAAATAGCTAAGTCAAATTATACAGCACCCCTTCAATATTTCCACGATAAGGCAGTATATATCTCAACTCGATTGAGAAATAGCTAAATCCATAATAGTAGTGAGGTAGGAAGTTCCCAATCTTGCTGTTCCTATTTCTAATCTTTTGCTCCTTTGGTATTCGAGATTATCTAGAATTATGCTAGCTCNAAGAAGACTNTTCTTAATTGCCTTNTTTCCNNTCTTAATCCCTTTTTGGGCTTATACACAACAGCCTTTGGAAACGGAAATTATTAGTGGTGTCAGTGGAACCATTTCACATAGGGATGTTGTTTTTATGTGGATAGGTGAATCTATAGATAAACCTATTCTTGGCTATTACTATACCTTGAGAAATGATGAGCCTACTTTCACAGATACAACTCAAGTTACTTTCTTCGATCTGCCTGATGGTGGTTATTCTTTTTCTGTTAGTGCCGTTGATATTGATGGCATAGTTGATCCAACACCAGCCTTTAGAAATTTCCAAGTTAGCCGTAACATTCAATTGGAATTTGAATTTAACGGTCAGAGCAATTTTGCGAATTACCTTCAAAATGGTAAAACTCTGCAAGGTACGAGCCTAAACCAGCATGATGATGATTGGTATAAATTTGATATTGCCAATACAAGTACTATTACTGTCGGCTTAAAGCGAGTAGGGGGCACTGGGGCAACTACAGCGAAGATTTATAAAACGGTTGTTTCTGATGCTAATAAGGTAGGAGAATTCCGCATTGATCAACAGAACAACCAACGTCATATGGTTACGATTGGCGTCGGTGAAGGCAGCTATTTGATTCAGGTTCAACCTGTTATTTTTGATTTTGATTTTACAGGTTATACGCTTTCTGTGTCGCCAAATAAACTTGGCAGCAGTGTAGCTTGGGACATTGAAAAAAATAATACATTTACGGATGCAACGCCTTTGAAATTNCCTAAGGATCAACGACTTAACCTAATCGGCAGTCAAAATAACATAGGAGATCTCGATTGGTTTAAACTCCAGATTTTGCAGCGACAGAAACTCAAGGTCATATTTGAACGTATCGGAGCATCTAGCCAAACAATGGTCTATTTATACCGATCGCCAGTAGGAAATGAGGTTAGTCGACAAATTGGACTACTAGAAGTAACCAACCTTAATGGGCATTTCGCTCAACTTGAAACCTACGTTATCCCAGGTAATTACTTTTTGAAAGTGGACAATGGAAGTCTTCGAGAAATCACGAACTATTTTGTTCTGTTTCAGTTGGAAGAAATAGACGTAGGGGTGTTGGCCGAGTTTGAGCCGAATAATATTTCTCCTTTATTAAATCCAAATAGTGCGGATCGTATTAGTTTGGAAAAAACGCTTGTCGGATCAAGTTGGAATGGAAATTCAGATATAGACTGGTTCCAGATAAATCTGCCAAATCTAGATCGTTTAGATCAGAGTATTCTTCATATCAACTTTGAGCGTCCATCGGGGATTGGTTCAACACGATTAGAAGTTTTAAGTCAAACCAATATAAAAGTTGGTGAACTGGAGATTTCCGACCAAAACAATCAAAGCGGTCAACTTTCAGTTCCAGTAAACAGCCGAACTCTAGCTCTTCGGTTATCTCCAACCAACGAATCAGCTACAGCAGACTATAAACTGCGAACAACATTNATCAAATCTGCACGTCATTTGGCAGAAAAGNCATTGGCTTTGGATGAAAAGTTGATAGTTGAAGTTAAGTTAAACCAGCNTNCACGTGCGGCAACTTTTGACCTAATTGGTNATTTTACTTCGCCGATCGCAGATCTTCGCACGAAAAACATCCCGTTNGTTGTTAAAGAGTCNTCTAGTCATGACATAATCCTAACAGGCANTTATCAAATGCTACCGGGTGATGACGCNGCTTNGGTTGTTGTGGTAGTCAGAATNACGGANTTAGATAATCGAATTCTCAATATAAATNTACCCAATGAGATTAGAATTGATACAAACGTTCCTGAAATTGAGGTTTTAGAACATAATGGCCATGGAGTACTTATAGCTGGGGACCAATTGGAAGTTGTCCTTCGCGGTGATTCTGAAGATGTAGAAGCCTCAGTCGAAATTATCGATCCTGAAACTGGATTTGGATTCGTAAATTTGCCGATGAAACGAATAGATAANAGCTGGCAAGCTCTCTATCAAGTAAAGAGCAAAGACATGATTAAGAATGGGATTGTTATCGGCCAGTTAATTGATAGTGCTGGAAATCAGGTTTCATCACAAGCCGAGCGACGCGTGAATTTGATCGGAAAATCTCCCAAGATTATNTCTGTAGATCACGANGCAGATCAACCATTNGGACTTGGTCAAATATTAACAGTCACAATGGTTGCAACATCTAAAGGAACTGCTGCTTTCTTGATTAATGATTTGATTTCCATGATCGACGATGGACAAGGGGTTTANGTGGGNAGGTATATCGTGCAGGAAGGAGATCAACTGAAAAGTACCAAGATTAGCNTCAGTTTTATCGACCACAGAGGGCAAAAGGCNGACATAGAAATGTCTAAACCCTTAACCATCGACGGCAAGCCACCTAAGCCCGTTCGTGTNTTGGAAGCAGTAGATGTACCAAGCGATCAAGGATTCAAGATATGGCTTAAGTGGGAACCTTCTGTAGATCCGGATTTTTCGCACTACAATGTTTATTTATCAGATCGACCAATCCGGGAGGTTAGCAAACCTGTACTAAGTAATCTTAAGACAACGAGTACTAACTTGGATGTTCCATTAAATAACGTGCCATTTTTTATAGCCGTTACTGCTGTTGATAGTGTCGATAATATGTCTCGTATATCTGCCAAATCCGTTATGAATATAGTCANGGCAATTGACAATCTGCCACCTAATCCTATTGTGACAGTATCAGCCATTGACACACCNGATGATGAGGGCAAGAGTGTTACTGTCTCTTGGACGCATCCAAGTTTTGATTCCGATTTTCATAAATATAGAATTTATGCCTCTGTAGTACCTCCAACCGATCCTTCTGTTATTTTGGAACTCCAATCTGAAATTTCCAACGTCGACTTAACTTCAATAGATGTGCCAACTGTNGTTGATAACAAAGATCAATTCTTCTTAGTCACTGCTATTGATAAATCTGGNAATGAATCAGANATAGTTGATGGTTCTGTCTCTGAAGCGACACATTCGATNGCCAATGTAATTTTAGATTCTGCNGGTTTTCTACGTTTTCAGACAACACCAATTGGCCTNATTCATTACAGTTCTCCCTCTTTTCGATGGAGTCCGTTTCGTTCTGAGACANAGTACCGCTATCAATTGAATCAGGGTCCTTCTCAGANTGTAAGCACCACTAAACTCCTCCTCAGGGATCTGCCAGCTGGTAGCCACCAATTACGAGTTGAAACTCTGGATGGGAGGCAATCAGCGGTCAGACGATTTTCCGTTTCTGATTCACTTCTTAGTGAAAATGAACCTAATAATAGCTCTGACCAAGCCAATAATCTACCACTAAACTGGGAAATCCGAGCAGGAGCNACTGATATCGATTTTTATCAGATTCAGATAGATCGCAAGGGGGTGTTAGACATTTACCTTAGTCTAAATACTTCTCCATTAACAATTACTATCTATCAGAATCAAGAGCAGCCNCCTATTGCCATAGGCCAGGTAACACCNAACAAANCAAGTNCAATCAGCATCGGTGTGTTGCCCAAANCCTATCTACTAATTGTAGAGAACAATAGTCAAACTGATAGTCTCTATAGTCTAAGCACGCAATTTACAACNAGTGAAATATGGGAAACTGAACCCAACGATCAGGTTGCTTCTCCAATGTCAATCGACACTGTTATCAGAGGNTCCCAGACCAAGCCAGGTGATCGGGATCTTTATCAACTCCNGCTAACCCAAGCNGGTTTGCTTATTGTCAACTTAATCAGTGAAGTGGGGAAANCCAATNTGGAGCTTATCCTCAAANNTGAGACTGGGGTTGTCAGCCGAACTAACAAATCTGTTATGACTTCAGAGGTGAAAAGTGGAACGTACTTTTTGGATATCACTCCTAACAGCGAATACCGNTTGATCGCAACATATGTTGAGCAGGCCAATTTTTGGATTGATGATGGNACAAAAAACTCGTCTAAAAACATTCTTCGATCTGNTGATAGTTTGGTTATTGATGTCAATTGGCACGGCGAAACCAATTTTTCCATCGCAGGAGTAACATCAGAGATTTCATTTAACAAAAATNCTAGCATCAAGATTCCTAACAATCTAGATATTTCGAATGTACCAATTGAAGTGACATTGGTGAACAAAAATCAAAATGCTATTCACTTTGAACTCTTACCCACCCTAGAGATTCACACAACTACTCCAAATAGCATTCAAAACCTTGTAGCCTTTGATACACCAGATGACGCTGGTGGTAATATTACGCTGTCATGGGCACGTCCCGGCGACTTGGCTAATCTGGCAGGATACAAAATTTATCTTTTCGATGGAGATCCGGAAACAAGTCTATCAACACCCGATCTTAAATCCGAGGTCGATGATCCTTCAACAACCAAAATTAGCGTTTCAACGAATGCTGATGGAATTGACTACTTTTTTGCTGTAGTTGCTGTGGATTTGTACGGCAACGAGTCCAAAATCATAGATTCATCGATTGATGATCCAGTACGTTCTGTCAATAACAAGATACCACCAAGCATTATTGCTGTTCGCCATAATGCAATTAGAACTTTGGTTGACGGTAACATTTTAAAAGTCGAATTGACCGGTGACANATCTAAGGCAGCAAGTTTTTCAGTTGCAGGTGTTGTTGAAGACATGAAGTTGTTTGACGATGGCAAGCATGGTGATAGAAATGCCAATGACGGTCATTATGCAGGAAGTTACCAAGTACAACCCAATGATTTTGCCATCAATACACTGGTTGAGGTTACGTTGGCCGATAGTAAAGGAAATCAGGTAACTAAAACTATAGCATCTCCGATATCTGTTGATACCATACCTCCGTGGATGACAGAAGTGACTCACGATGCCAAAATGCCGTTACAGGCTGGAGACACCATCAATATCAGGTTAGTTACCGAATCGAATACAATCGTAAAGTTTGAAATTGTTGACAAGGACAGAATAGCAATTGATGCCAGTCGGTTTAGTCATGTCCAAAGTGTCCAACTTGAAGATAGTAAGGCACAAGATAAGGATAAAACCTCTAAAATCCCAATGGTGGTTCTCGTTTCATCATTAGTTATTCGAGAAGGGGATGATTTAGTAGATGGCCGTGTACGAGCGACGGCACAGAAACTTACAGGTAAATCGAGTACCTTGACATCAACTATGTTGTTAACCATAGATACAATTTCTCCGACAAAAGTTATCAGTCTAGTCGCTGTTGATCAACCAAATGATCAGGGTTATGCTGTTCGACTCACTTGGCAGGCAAATCAAAATCCTGATTTTGATCACTACCGAATCTATCAGAGCAATACTCCGATTTCTCCTTATTCCCTAGAGGCGACCAAATTTTTGACTACCAAAGCTGAATCAGAAACGATTAAAGTCGAACAAAATAATATCGATATTTACTTGGCTGTAACAGCGGTTGATATGGCGGGTAATGTTCAGCAAGACTTGTCTATGGTCACAACACAAGCTATTGATAATATTCCGCCGTTACCAATACAGATTATCCTGGCAACGGATAGCCCAAACGATTTTGGTGGTCAAGTATCCTTAATATTGCAATCACCTAGCTTCGAACCCGATTTTGCTGGTTATCGTGTCTACATTTCAGTAAATAAGATAACGACTACCAAGGGGTTAAAGTCTGTTCTGACAGTTCCTGATCGAAACTTGATTAACATAGATGTATCATCACCAAGTGATAAAAGATCTTATTTTTATGCGGTTACAGCCATCGATACTTCAGCCAATGAATCGCAGCTTAGCGCTTATTCTGTAACACCAGCTGTCCAATCTGCAAACAATATCGGACGTGAAATAGAAAACCCTGTTCAGATTGTGAGTGGACCAATTGGCACTGTACGGCAAAAAGCAGCTACCTTCCACCTTTTTAATATTGCTGAAGCGCCAATTGTCTTCAGTTTGGATAGCCAGCCATTGAGTGGTACTAGGTCAAATCAGCTGACTTTTCACGATTTAAGGGTTGGTAACCATACATTTTTAGCAAAATTAACTAATGATCCACGTGCCACAGTTCGCAACTTTACAATAGTCCCAACTTTCACCACAGAGATTGAACCAAATAATTCTCCTTTTACTGCCACACCCTTGACAAGTAACGGAATTATGCGCGGATCAACAAACGCTGAACTCGATGTCGATTGGTTTCATGTGGCGTTAAATAGAGAAATAATCAGCCAACTGGATCTGCATTTTGATCGGGTTCAAGGAATCGGCCGAACGAATGTAACTGTTTTGTCATCAGATCTGCAGGTTCTAAGTGAAATAGTAGCTGATCCTTCAACGCATCAAAGAAATCAGGTTAGTCTTGGAATTGGATTTGGGACCGAAAATCTACTTATAAAAGTGCAAGCATTAGGAGAGAATCCAAATGCTATCTATAATCTGTCTATATCAAAGATGCAGAGATTACCCATATCTATCTTAGAAATTGAACCCAACGACACCTTTGAAGTGATGCAATCCATNGACATAAGCAATCAGGGTTTCGAAATTGTGGGGCGTTCGGATCAACCTCAAGATGTTGATTGTTTTGAAATCAATGTTCCTCTTCAGAAACTATTGACCATTGATTTTCAGACTACTCTAAAGGCAACTATACAGATATTATCGGAAAAAGAAAGAATTGGTCAACTTGATAGCAAAAACAAGAGTTGGGAAACAATGTTAACAGCTGGCAGGTATAAACTGCGAGTAGTGGATGCCAGTGATACNTATCGTATTACNATTAGACCAAAAGAGANCTTATCGAACAAATGGGAGTNTGAACCCAACGGTGANATNAAATCTGCTTCTTTGATTAAANCCAATATGNTAGTCAATGGTTCGCTGTCATNANCTGATCGAGATTGGTTCAAGCTAGTTACTGATGAGCGTGGTATTCTTAGTGTTGGATTTTCTGGTGAATCAATACAAGAAGCAAAATTGACCCTACATTCTATGGTTGGAGGGTCAATCAAACCCAAAATTCTGTTATCTCCTAACACTACAACTTTTTCAATCGACGCATTTCCAGGCACTTATTACCTTCGGATAGAAGCCAACACGGCGTTTGGGAAATATCAGCTGANGCCCGTTTTGGTTACCAAGGTTTCTCATAGTGCGGTTGATCGGATTTTGGGAGCGAATGAGACTTTAACTGTTCAGTTTGATTGGATTCCTGATCAGCAAGCTAACCTTCGAATCGTAAAAGCGGAACAGGTTATCGATATTCGTCCGATGATTCATCAAACTGGAGGTCATTATGTGAGTCAGCTAAAAATGGCTGACAACCTCGCTGTCGTAAAAGGTAACCTCATTGTTGATCTTTCTATGCCAAATTACCCAGAGTTCATAAACAGCTTTCTAATTGAGGATTCCATTTACATTGATACTTTGCCGCCTAAAATCGAACGAATTTCCCATCAATCTGTCAGGTCTAACGGCATAGTATTGCCACTAGGCCTTAATCAAAATTTGATTATTCGTATGGTTGGTGAAGTCGGATCAATAGCCAAGTTTCGTATTGAAGCTGAAGGCTTCTCCGTTACCGGAGAAATGTTCGATGATGGTAAACATAATGATAATAAAACAGACGATGGTATCTACGGTGGATTCTACACTGTTAGCCCAGGCGACAATGTTAGCAGAGGGAAACTCATTGGTCTCCTCAAAGATCCCGCAGATAACACCAGTGAATTGGTGAGTAACATGCAGGTTGTTTTTGATACAGATCAACCAAAAATCCAAAGTCTTGCTTATACCGTCAAACGTCCACAACAAGGATTTGTTGATACCACTACGCTTCTCGCTGGAGATATTCTGACAATTACATTGACGGGAACTCCCAATGGTAAAGCCATTTTCGATTTGGGAGATGTGGAAAAAGATCTACCGCTCTTTGATGATGGGACACATAACGACCTAATACCAAATGATGGTATCTACACAAGTTTTTATATTGTGCAGAAAGAAAAGCAGACAAAGAATTTTGCAGTAGTTATCAGACTAACGGATCTCGCTGGTAATAAAAATGAGCAGATCCTCTCTGAAACACTAAATATCGATACCGACCCACCAGACATGAAGTCAATCAAACATAATGCCAGTGGTAAAGCCTTAGTTCGGGGCGATAAACTTATCGTGCATGTGGAAGGCGAACTTGGAGGTACTGCGGCATTTGACATTAGTTCCTTTAAAGCCGATCTGCCGCTCTTTGATGATGGTTCTGGTGAGGATAGCGAACCGAACGATGGTATCTACACCGGTCTGTACCAGATTATGGATGGAGACTTCGTTAGGAACGCCATGATATCTGCTAAACTCATGGATCAAAATGGAAACAGTCAAATGATTCGTGCTAGTTTACGTATAACAATCGATGCTGTTCTACCAAAACCAATTAGCAACATCAAAGTGACCGATCGCCCCGGTGATCAAGGCAATGTTTTGTTGGTCACTTGGGATCCGATTGCTCAGCCAGACGATTTTGCTAGATATCAAGTATACCGTGAAACGGCGCCGATTCGGTCGACATTCGGCCTCATTCCTGTTTCAATTAATCTGTTATTGGCAAATCAAATTGAAGCAAAAGTGAACGTGCCGCGTAATAATTTTAACTACTATATAGCTACGACAGTGGTGGATTTAGCTGGAAACGAATCACTGTTAGAAGAGCATCAATCTACGTTTGGACCAGTACAGGCAATTGATGATCTCCCTCCATCGTCAATTACTGGCGTAAGTGCAGAGGACAAACCGGGTGATGATGGCAAAACGCTGGTTGTTCGCTGGGCCCATGTTCTAGTGGGAGATTTTGCACATGTTGATATCTATGTTGAGCTGAATCAAATAAAAACAATCGATGGCTTGAAACCAGCTTTGAGCATTACTGATCCAGATTTAATCGAAACCGAACTAACAATTGAATTAGATGACACCGATTATTTTATAGCTGTAATTGCCGTGGATGAAAACCAGAACAATTCTATGTTAAGCACTAGCTCCGTCGCTGGGCCAGTACAAGCTAAAGACGAAATTCCGCCTCCACCTATTGTNGGTGTAGCTGCTATNGATACNCTTTCTGATAGTGGAAAAAATCTTACTGTTACTTGGNNTCTNCAGGAAGGAATTGATNCNTATCACATTTANCTTTCCTTCGCTCCCATTGATATTGAAGACATNCAAGAATTAAGACCAATTATTGTTAAAAACGACAAGGAAAGGCAAAAACAGCTCGATACTCCGGCGGATGGAGTTGACCTATTNGTGGCAGTGNCAGCAGTTGATGTTGCTGGNAATAGGTCTGGNCTTGGAGACACCAGTACTTTTGGGCCAGTACAATCGGTGTCTAACCTCCTCTTACCTGATAC
>PBXZ01000037.1:0-36963 GCA_002729415.1 Candidatus Poribacteria bacterium
TCATGCTCAGGAGCGGTGAATCTTCGATTTCAAGCGGTAAATTGATTTTTTGACGACGACGACTGGATTCGTAGGTGGCAAATATCAATTCGGTTGCTTGTAATGCTTTTCGTCCGCTGAGTTCTGGTTCTTCACCAGTTTTGACGCATTCTATCAAGTTTAGTACCGATAGTGTTGTGTCATTATAACCTTCAGGAACAGCACCTCGAGGATCCATTGTTTCCCAATCGGATGCACCTCGAGCTAGTACACGTAATGATACTCCAGCTGCATGCACTTCGATCCTACCATGGGTACCGATAAGCCGGTTTCCCGCACCTGCTACTCCAGTACCTCCTGTACCGAGTAGGCCTTCCAAACCATTTTTCCAGCGGATCCAGGATAAACCACAACTTTCAACTGGTACGCCAAACACTCGGTGGGTTGCTGCTCCGTCAATTTGACCAATGACCCAATCTACTGGTTCATCGTTATTGTAAAAGAAGAACATGTCGAACCAGTGAGTACCCCAATCTAGCAGGTTGCCACAGGATGCCTCAACACGAACAAGATCACCGATCGTTCCATTGTGTGCTAACTCCCTTGCTCTGACGAACTCGGCTCCAAATCGGCGTTGATGACAAAATGTAATCATAACATTATTATCAAGACAGGCCTGATACTGTTTTTTAGATTCCCCCCAGGTAGGCGCCATTGGTTTTTCTGCATGGATGGCTTGGATGCCACTGTTAGCTGCATTGACGATCATGTCGGTATGCATTTCAATCCAAGTGCAAACGCTGACAAAATCAAGGTCTTCTTGATCTAGCATTTTCTGGTAGTCCTGATAAGCACTTGGTACACCAAAACTTTCGGCAAAATTGTTACAGCTATCCTCAATTGGATCAGCACAGGCAACGATATCGACATCATCTGATGCTTGGTAACCTTGGGCATGCGCGCGTCCTCGTCCACCACACCCGATGATACCAGCTTTCATTTTGGCCATAGAACTCTCCTTTTTTATTTTTAGTAATTTTGTGAGATCGTATTTACTAACNCNGTGTTNATATCGCCACGATGCAAAATNACNCGATATTTAAACTNTAGAACCTCATCTCTCCTGAGANTGATGGATTCGTAATAGGTTGGTGATGGATGNAGTAAGCCATAGTTTTTAGTGTTGCGNACCCACCATGTTGTTGGATGGCGNANATTNGAGGANGCATCAATTATTGTAGCGCCATAAACTTGATTGTCTTCTGGATGAANTCCNGTCAAACCGCACCATNTACTCTGATTACCAAATATTTTGTCGGTATCAGTCCGACCGTTGGCGTCTAGGATTTTACNTGGAGTTAGTATGTTATCAAACCGAATNGTTAGACCACTATAGAAAAGTCCTCCACTACCAGGNTTTCCGCGTTTTAGGTCNAAGGTCACATCCTGANNGTTTGATTGNAAATCAAACGAAATATCAATAACTAAATTGTTCGGGTTTGGTGGATGTACAAAGGTCCTACGTGTTTCCGAGAGGTGTTTTATCCCCACCCAATCGGTCCAGAAATTTTCGGTGGTGAANGAAGCTCCATTTTGATCGAATGATTGNTCTTTTATCCTTTGATGAACAATNCGACCATANCCGNTTGGGTCTGTATCAGGAGCTGGTTGTTCCCAAAAATTTACGCCATTAACCATTTTCCAAGCGATCCACATGCCTTGATGATGGATGTGGTCTTCTGGCTGGTTCATAGTTAAAACCGGCGAGTCTGGCAATCGGAGAGGATGCCAATATGGGCGATGCCCATCCAATGGAAAATTGTAATCCATGATGATTTCATCTTGCCACGTTAGGCGTAACACATTTTCAGCCTGATTGAGTAAAAACATAATGCTACTCCATTTTACATTCGATTCAAAATTTGCGTACCGTTGATGTTGACCGCAAGTTTATAATGTTCTTTTAGATATTGGGCGATAATTGGATGTCTTTGCTCACTAGGGATACCATCGATTCGGTCAAACCAGCCACCAGTTTTAAATATTACCAAGTTTGTTTCGTTCTTTTTTAAGTCATGAGTAACTTCCATTTGCATACTAGGCGTTGATGCGTAAGCTACCTGATGATATCGTGTTGCACTTAGCCGGTTGGCAAAGAAATAATAAGCACCTTGGCTGGTAAAGTCAAAGATCCTCTCGTTAGGTTGTGTGTGGTTTTGAATATAGGCAACGACACGAGCAATGTGTTCTGCCTGATCGGTTTGTATATTTTCCCTACCTATTCTGTTTAGTATAGGGTGTTTTTTTACTAATTCCACGTTCCGGTTCATAAATTGATTCACTCGTGAACTGAACGCGCGCACTGGATGGTGTACCTCTTGTAGATAGTAAAACATGCCAGCGCTTAGAACACAAATAAAGATGGTTACCCAAGCTCGATCCGTTTTTTGACGGATAATCCGGGCAATTCCACGTTCTATAATAAGAATACCGATTACCCATAAAAATGTCGACCCGAAAATGAGATGTCCTCCATCAGATCGACCGAGCGCAGTCCGAAAAAAAGCTGCTCCGCCCATAAGTGTGAGGAAAAGTAGGGAGCAACCTTCGCTATTCCAAACCCTCCCGTGGGTTGATCGATATACCAAATAACTAGCAACCACTACGAAGGAGACAATTGGAAGGTACCACCGAAATCCTTCACTTTTCAGGAAAACTATCCANTGATTTTGAACCGCAGGATTNTTTAGTGGTTCCAGTACGCTTGATANCGATGGGAATCGTAACCCCCAAGTTGGGATTTGATATNGGCACNGAATCCAAGTGTTGGCAATTAAATCATCCAACGCACCATGAAAAGTGAAATAGGTTAAGATTGGTAAGCTTCCAATTAAGGCACCGCTATTATAGCATCCTAGTGGTAATAACTGCTTGGATTTAGGGATTTCTCGTCGAACTCCGTAGATCAGAAGGAAGATGTTGATTGATCCAAGCGTATACAGCCCAATTTCAGTACTGTACCAAAAAGCCAGATTAGCAAAAAAACCCGCGGTGATTAATTTCCAGCCGAAGGTTATGCTGTATTCTAAAGTGTCTCGTAGTTGTTGACGGACCCTGTTTTCTGTATTTTGAGTTGAATGGAGCCCAGGTGATGGTGCAGTTGTTTTTAGTGAGTTCCAACCAGCATATAATCCATCATGGTGATGGGTTTTCAGATAATTGGCCACCCAAGCAAAACTGATTAAAGCAAGACTATNCCTAGCTGTTACCCAATTTCCTTCTGACGAAATGATTAAGGTTAGGAAGATGGACGGAATGATGCTGAAACAGAAGAGTTGTGTGCCGAGCAAGTAAATTGCAACGTATCCGCACGGTGCTAAAAGACGCGACATTTTCCGGACACCTTCGAGAGAGACACCAAATATTTTTCCACCTAACCAGGCTAGCCCCGCATTCTGAAATAGTCCGTGTTGTAAGTAGATATCTCGAAAAGGCACGTTGCCGCGTACCATTTNGTTTAGAGGGGCTAATTGTTCACCTTCATGAAATAAATCAATCGTTGAAGAACCATGTCCGGAATAAATTAGTGAGTAGATTAGAACTGGTAGGATGAGGTATTTGAAAATTCGGAATATTGGATGACCAAATATCCTGTTGTCGGTAATATGTCCGCAGATCTGTTTTCGCTTGGTTTCTTCGATAGGGAGAGTTGGTGTCGCCTCATTTTTTTTTCTCAGCTGTATTCCAATAATTCCGATTTTAGTAATCAATACCAATGTCATCGGTAGAAGCAATCCAAACAATGGGTTTCGATTCAGATCCCAAATGCGATACCATGTCAATAGCAAAAATGAGGAAGCGAGAGCGTTTTGTTTCAGTAATAGAGTTGTTGGCTGGCGTACCCATTTGGCGACAAATTGAGAGAGGTTAATCCAGAAAAGCGTGTAGATAAATGTTGCTACTGGAATGCCAATTAGTGCCAAAAGATAGTATGAAAATTCTTGATGTTTTGGGTAATTGTTAGTACTAATCCAACCGATAATCTCTGATGTATGTGGTTGAAAAAGAAGAAACTTGTGAATCCAGAAGCCAAAGGCAGTGGCAAGCGAAAATGCTGAGGCAACGACTAAGGCATGATACGGTCGAATGTCAGATTCTCGTATCTGTTTAAGCTTGACATGTAGAAAAGATTTCCATTCCATTCAGCAGATGGTGCGCTAGCTTGCAACGACTGATTTCATTTTGTCCAAACCAATTTTCGCTACTTCAAGCGGATCCTGTTTCCAGTAGCTTGGGTTGAATAGTTCTAGAGAGATAACACCATTATAGCCAGAAGAACGCAGGATTGAGATCATTTGTCTAAGATCAAGAATACCATCACCTGGATAGACACGATCCGCGTCAGTTTGTAGCTTTCGCGCTGGCGAGGCCGGAGCATCGTTAAAATGGAAGACTGCTATTTTTTCGGCTGGGATTTCCCGCATGTCTTCAGTGTCTCCGCCGCCACGAAAGATATGGAATGGGTCCAGGACGATAGTGCTGTCAGGATGATCTGCATTTTCGATAATTTTCCAGGCATCTTTAACTTGATTTATGCCTTGAACAAACCCGAGGAATTCCATGGCTGGTGATATACCCAATTCTCGTCCAATTTCAAGTAGTTCACGATAATTTTTCCCACCAAGATCTAGGTCCGCTTTCTCCATTGGGGGACTGGCAACGATCCGTTGGGAGCCGATAGCAATCGCTTGATTCATGCGATGTTTTGTTTCTTCAATCGCCTGCACGTGTTCGTCTCCAGTTGTATTTAACCAACCGTGTAAGGCAATAACTGTTGGTACAGTTAGACCATGATCTTCTAGTGCTGATTTTACGTCGGCAAGTGAACCGCCATCCTCTTCGTATGCTGTTAGATCATCGTTCCATAGCTCTATTGCCTCATAACCAGCTGAGGCAGCAATTTTAATTTTATCCATCAGTCCTGAAGGCCGAATAGTACTTGTGTTTAAACCAAATTTAAATTGATTCATTAATTTCTCCTGATTTTTTCTCTCCTTTAGAGGTGGATGAGGTTTGAGAGCTTTACCTCAGTGGAAGATGCCAATTTGCCATTCCGTTTTTGTTTTCAGTGTAGGCATACAAGTATTGCTAACCTAATTATAACACCACCACAGTTTTTTTTCTATTTCTAGGATTCTTAAGTTGGAGCTCAATAAATTAGCTTGCTTCGATTTTAAGTCAGTAGGTATAATGTCGCTTACATCGTTATTTTTGCGGGCACAAGTACCGTTCTATAAACAAAAACGTGAGTCAAATCAGGAGATCTGATAGATAATGAGCAAGAACAACAAGATTCGGGTTGGCGTAATTGGCCCAGGAGGAGCTGGTCGCGGAAACACACTCGCATTTGCAACTCGTGATGACGTTGATTTGGTTGCTGCCGCTGATACAAGCGAGGATAGTCTCAATGCATTAGAAAACTCAATGCGGGAACAAGTCGAGGGATATAAAGAAGACAGTTTCAAACGTTACCTTGGCGATTATGAGTTTATTGAGATGTTAAATAAAGAAGACCTTGATATTGTTGGGATTTTCTCTCCGCATTCCCTACATGATCTGAATATTCGTTATGCTTTGCGAGCAGGTTGCAGTGTGATGGTTGAAAAGCCAATGGCAAACCATGTGGGAGATGCAATTGCTGTTACGAGGATGGCTATGGCAAGAGGTCTTCACTTAGTCATAGGTTATCAGCGTCATTATTCCAATACGTATCTGACTGGGAGAAAAGCAATTTCGGACGGATTGATTGGTGATATCAAGAAGTTTGATGTCTATTTGGCACAACGATGGGGTGGCGGTGGGTGGCGCGGCGATCCTAGGTTTTCCGGTGGTGGACAGCCCAACGATTCAGGAAGTCATCTACAAGATATTTTTTTGTGGATGACGGGATTTCTTCCACAAAAACTGCATGGGACCACAGACATGGTATTTGAGGATGACGAAGGGAATATCGTTCCAAAATCTGTTGAGATTAATTCCGATTCTGAAATAACTATGGATAATGGTGCTGTTGGTCGTATAAAGATTGTTGGTAACACTCATATTGGATTTGAAGAGTGGGTTATTCTGGAAGGTGATGGAGGCAAACTCGAAATTAAAAGTGGTGTTCACTACACTTCAAATGATGGGGAAACTCAGGAACTCCTATATGATCGTCCGGAAGGTTATCCGGAAAGTAAGGTTGATCAAATTGTTGGATTGGTCAAAGGTGAATACGATACAAACTATACTTCGGGGATTAATGGTATTCGTACTGCTTGGTTGACTAACTCAATAATTGAGGCTGGTAAAGGAGAGGATGAATGGAATACAGTAGATTGCGACTTACTGGTTGAACAGGAAGGTTATGACAGACAATATGTCCATAATCTTATTAAGGAATGTGAAAACAAGAACATGTATTAGGACAGAAGATGGAACAGATTATGAAAATACGAAAATTAGTGTTGTTTATGGTGATGATGTTAGCTTTTGCTATTATGTATGGATGTTTATCAACTTCTGGTGGACTCGGACAAGCGGAAAAATTTGTGGCGGAAAAAGACTATCAGGGTGCAGTAGACACTTATAATGAGATTATTCAATCCAAGTCTGGTAGTGAGCAGGGGCGGAAAGCTCAACTTGGTCTGGCTAAGCTTTATATAGAAAAAATGGATCTTCCGGAACAAGGTCTTGAAGTCTATCAAAACTTGGTTTCGGCTGCACCTGAAAGCCAAGAAGTTGCAGAAGCCCATTATAAATCTGGAATTTGCAACTTTAGAGCTGAGAAGTATGGGGAAGCTGAGAAATCTTTTAATATCGTTATAAACAAATTTTCAAGTCTGGAGTGGGCTAATAAAGCTCAATTGATGTTGGCCAAAAGCTACGAGAAAGCTGAGAATTTCGAAAAGGCTGCCGAAGTTTATGACAATTTCGCTAATCGTAATCCTAAAAACGAGCGTGCTGCAACAGCCCTTATCAATAAAGCTCAGATTGAAAGAAACTACCTGAAGAATGCTGAAGAGGCAAAGAATACCTACCAGCGAGTGGTAAAGAAATATGGGTTATTGGAAGAGGCAAGTGATCAATCAAACGAGGCTAAAAGAGAATTGGAAGCACTCGGCGCGGTAGTACCTGAGCCCGATAATCCGCTAGCAACTAGGGCAGGGCGTGCTTTACAGAAACAACGTGACCGACTTGAAAGGGATAAGCCACGAAATGCATCTGGTCGAAGTGCTGCTATGGGTAATGTGAAGGAGTTGCTTCAAAACTCTGGTTTTGGTGTGAGTCCAGAGGAGGTTATGTCCACTTTTGGTTCAATTCAGACCGATGATCAGGGGACTTTTTATGATGCTATGTTGATGATTGCCAACATGACCTATCAAGAGGAGAACTATCGTGATGCAGGGGCACTCTATTTCCGTGCCATAAGCCTTGCTAAAGCTGATGATGCCAAAATTGACCCTTATTCTCACGTAAGGCTTTCAATTTGCTATCGAAAACTTGGNATGCATACGCGTGCTGATGAAGTGCTGCGGCAAGCTTTAAGAAAGGACAAGGAAGTCTTGGATGTTATTATTCGATCCGGACAAAGTCAATACATAAATGAAGAATATGAAAAAGCGTCTGAAACCTATAAATCAGTCTTGGGTTTTAATCGTAAAAAGGATCCTGAGATTTACTGGAAATTGAGTTTAATTTATAAAAAGACAAAAGAGCCTGAAAAAGAAATGGAATATCTGGAACGGGCAATTGTTGGTAATATGGAGTATGTGGATGCGCTGCAAAGTTTAGCAGAAGTGCTACATTACCGAATGGCTAATACTGAGAGAGCGGGATTATACCAAGATTTAGTGGATGGTAAAGGCAATACCTATGAAGTTCAGAGAGAGCTTGGGAATTTGTGTTATAAATATGCTAGTTATTCGCGTGCAAAAAACAAGTATCGTATTGCCGCACGCAGTGTGATGCGAGAGCTTGAGAAAGCAGAGGGCGAAGCTGAAAAGCGGGCTCTAACCAATCTGTACCTTGAGTCATTAGTTCATGTTGGTATGTCAGACTATAAATTCGGAAAAGAAGAAGAAGCTGTTAAAATAATTGAAGGACTAGCCGAAGACTATCCCGACCATGCTCTAATCGATTATGGTCGTGGACAGATTGCTTTATTGAAGGAAGATATGGAAACTGCGATTGGGTTCTTTAATTCGTCAATTGAAAAAGATCCGAGGTCTGATGCTGCACCAATTGTACTTGGAGATTACTATATGTCGGCTGGTAATACCGANNANGCAATTGCAGTGTGGGAGAATTTCTTGCAAAACAATCGTTACCACAAGAANCTTCGTAAACGCCTTAATCAGGCTAAGAAACNAGTCGAATGAACTAACACGATGTGGAAGNGTAGTCGACAGCGTTTCGAAAAATCGCTAGTCCATCCCCTTCTTCCGGCAAGTTTTCACGTGTCCAGCGGGGNTGNTTGTGCCGGATAAGGTAGCGTTCTGGATGNGGCATCATTCCTAGNATTCTTCCNGTGGGATCACAAACACCGGCAATGTTTCGATGGGATCCATTTGGNTTGTGCGGGTAGCCCGGAAGAACGTAACGGAAGACTATCTGGCCNTTTGCTTCAAGCTGATCNAGAATTGTATCTGAGGCGATAAATCGCCCTTCTGCGTGNGCGACGGGNANGTAAAGNTTGTTTTTCAACCCTTTGGTGAAGACNGATATGTTTTTNTCTGTTTGCANATTTACCCAACGGCACTCNAATTTTGTTGATGTATTCATTGCTAATGTTGCTTGCTGATTGTTNTGTTGGGAGTTTATCCTAGGNAGAAGACCAGATCGAACTAATACTTGNAATCCGTTGCATATGCCAAGTATTAATCCTCCCCGGTCGANAAATTCTGTAANTTTGTCGATTAACTTGAANTTCAACTCGTTGGCAAGCAGAATTCCAGCAGCGATNTCGTCTCCNTATGAAAACCCACCTGGAATTGCCATGATATGGTAATCNGTAAGGNACACTTGATTATTGATTAATTGGTTTATGTGGATTAGNCTTGTNCNGGCNCCTGCCAATTGAAAGGCGTAATCTGTTTCATAATCACAGTTTGTTCCTGCTGTACGGAGAATTAGGACTTTGGGTTTGGCCATAGACNGTTGTCTTTACTCTGTTATTGGGTTACCAGTTGAAGGTTCCTTGCCAGCTTGCTTTAAGTTGNTCANTGGTTGTGTCAACAATTTTCTCTCCAGTAGTCATACCGTTTATGATGAATTCTTTTCCTTCGGTTACCTGACCTATTACGTTGAATGGTACGCCGATTAGCGCATGCTCGAATTCTTTCTGGTTTTTNGGGGAGATTTCAGCGATGAATCGACTGTTTGACTCTGAGAANAGAATTAATTCATCAGCATTTGTTTGGTTACTTCTAGGAACNTTGGATAAATCTAGGTNCATTCCAAACCCGCCGGCGAATGCCATCTCNGCNCATGCTACGCCAATTCCTCCNTCAGAGCAATCATGGCATGATCTAATAAGTCGCTGGTCAATAGCATGGTTCAAAGATTGGATTATNCGTTTCCCTGTTTCTGGCCGAACTANNGGTACACTNTTTCCGACGAAATTGTGGATGGCTGTATAGTGACTTCCCCCAATTTCGTCGTAGGTTTTGCCAATAACGTAAATCAGATTTCCCGGCGATTTGGCATCCATAGTGATTGCTTTGTCCACATCGTCGATAACACTNATTGCTGAGATGAGTAAAGTGCCAGGAATTGCTAATTGGTCTCCGGTTGAAGTGTCATGGTATTCATTATACAGACTNTCCTTACCNGAAATAAATGGGGTNCNATAAGCCANGGCAATATCATAACATGCNTGTGCTGCACGAACGAGTCCTCCTAGCCGATCCGGTTTGTCAGGATTACCCCAACTGAAATTATCCAAAAGTGCGACACGATCAAAACGTCCACCGACTGAAATTACATTGCGGATTGCTTCATCAATGGCTGAAGCGGCCATGTGGTATGGGTCAATATCTCCGAACAGAGGATTTATACCGTTAGCTATAACGACTCCTTTCTTTGAACCGAGCACTGGTAGNGTTACACAGGCGTCACTTGGACCATCATTTTCTATTCCAACTAGAGGCTTAATTACCATNCCTCCTTGTACCTCATGGTCATATTGACGTATTACCCATTCCTTACTGGCGACATTTGGNCAGGCGAGAATNTTGTGGAGGATTNCAGTCAGGTCTTTAGGTCTCTCGAAATTAGGATTAGGGTGTATGGGCTTTTTCCAAACTGCCTGTTTGGTAATTCGAGGGATTCCATGGTGAAGAAAGTCCATACTAAGATCCGCTACAATTTGACTATCGTAATGTATTTGTAATTGCTTGGTGTCGGTGAATTTCCCTAGAACCGTAGCCTCTACAGACTCGGCTTGACAGATTTCTAAAAACGGATCAAGGTTATGTAGTGGAATAGAAATCACCATTCGTTCTTGTGCTTCTGATAGCCAGATTTCCCACGGAGCCAACCCTTCATATTTCAACGAGACATCGTCCAAATAAACTTCGGCTCCGAAATCCGATCCCATTTCACCGATAGCTGACGATAATCCACCTGCTCCACAGTCAGTGATGCAATTGTATAGGTTTAGATCTCGTGCTTGAATTAACACATCTGTAATCTTTTTCTCCACGATTGGATTGCCAATTTGGACGACACTTCCAAGGTTTTCAGACGAATCATCAAGTTCAAGCGATGAAAACGTTGCGCCATGAATGCCATCGCGACCAGTTTTTCCTCCAATAACAACAATTGCATCGCCAAGTTCAACTTTTTTTTGACACCGGTCTGCTGGGATAATACCAACATTTCCACAGTAAACAAGTGGATTTCCAGTATACCGGTAATCAAAAAGAATTGCTCCGTTTGCTGTTGGAATTCCCATTCGGTTACCATAATCTCTGACGCCAGAGACTACACCTTTAAAAACACGCTTAGGGTGAAGTGTGCCCTTGGGCAGTTGGTTATAGTCCAAATCTGGTAATCCAAAGCAGAAAACGTTTGTGTTGAGAATCGGCTTTGCGCCTAAACCTGTTCCCAATGAGTCGCGAATCACGCCTCCAATTCCCGTGCCTGCACCGCCGTAAGGTTCAATCGCAGATGGATGGTTGTGGGTTTCGACTTTGAAAACAATATTGTGTTCATTGTCAAATTCGATAATACCTGCATTGTCTTCAAAAACGGATACACACCAACTTTTATTTAGTTCTTCTGTTACTTGGATAATTGTTGTTTTAAGTAATCCATTTATTGTAATGGGTTGCTTATCGTTTTCGATATATTCGATTACACCACGAAAAGTTTTGTGGACACAATGCTCTGACCAGGTTTGTGCCAAAGTTTCGATTTCCACGTCGGTGGGATCTCTGCCAAGTCCTGCAAAGTGCGATTGAATTGCTTGCATCTCTATCAGGTTGAGTGATAGTAATCCATTCTGACTAATGCGTAACAGTTCCGTGTTATTGGCATTTTGAATAGGAATTATTTTGAAATTCATCTTAACTCTTGGTGTGTGGGCTTATTCCTCTCATAGTATATCATACTGATTTGTGCCTAATTTCGTTTGGATCCAAAATTGCGATGTACGGCAAGTTTCTGTACTTTTGAGCGTAATCTAGGCCGTAACCAACAACAAAGTGATTGTCAATTTCAAATCCTAGGTAGTCAATTTGTACAGGTTTTACCCTACGAGATGGTTTGTTTAGTAAGCTACAGATTTTGAGACTTGCTGGAGTTGTACGTTGAATTTCATCGATTAACAAGGTGAGGCTAAGACCTGTATCAATGATGTCTTCAATGATAATGACATCAGTATTTGTCAGATTTGGTTTGGAATTAAAAACCAAATTGGCCTCTCCGGAAGATACTGATTTATCATCATAACTTGAGATTTGGACAAACTCACAGGTTACATCCAATGTGATAGCCCTCACGACATCAGCGAAGAAAATAATGGATCCTTTCAACACACAGACAAGCGTTGGCATTCGTGCATTGTAATCTTGAGAGATCTCTGACCCAAGTTGACGAACACGATCTTGAATCTCGGATTCACTGATTAAGATTTTCATAGGTCACATATAATACTCTTTTTGTGTTTTTATTGATCCGAAATAGGTCACTCATTCGGTAGCCAATAACCCACATGATTTGGGTGCCGCAGACCAGCAATGGTAAGCGGTCACGCTCTGATTGTGGTACTTTGGCGTCGATAAGTAGGTCTTTTATTTTTTTTCGNCCTTTCATTCCAAAGGGATGGAAGTAATCNCCNTTACGGCGGTTGCGGACATAGAGTGGAANTCGGCTAATATNCCAGTCAAAGACTGCTGCAAACTTGCCATNAGGATAGTTTGTAGGTAAGTCNTTTTTNACTGNAGTTGAAATTCTTCCNTGAATNGCAGGGAGATCAGTAATATNTGAGACAGTAACCTCATATTGAAATGTNTCAGTTTGGGAAGGAGATTGGTCCAGCANCAATTGNTTNTAAGCACGAGAGAAAATNAGGTTATTTGGTAGGTGAACTCTGCCGTTTGGCAAATGACCNTTAATNAAGTCAATCATAGCTTCAATGTGTTTATAATAGAAATCNNTGGTGTGNCCCNTTTGTTCTATCATAGCNAATCGAAGAATTCGACGTTGAATAGCGGGATGGTGNTTGAGAAATTTATTTCGGTCTAGTATGCTGTCTCNAGTTTTGCACGNNTCAAAAGCTGTAGTAGCAATCGTATCCATAAAATCCGATTCTANTTGAANAATCTCGGCCACCCGGTTTAGGGCTTCTTGAATATTNGGATTGTAGNTCTCTTTGAGATGCGGTATTAGNTCAATCCGAATTCGGTTTCTCAAGTAACTTCGATCCATNTTTGATTCATCAAGGCATGGTGTTAAATCTAACGAATCGGTGAATTCTTCAATCTCNGTGCGCGAAGAGGTAAGGAGTGGTCGGATGAATTTGCCTTCCCTCACCTTAAGCATCCCTTGGAGNCCTGTTGTACCTGAGCCGCGGAAGAGACGCATTAGAACTGTTTCAGCTTGGTCTTCAAGGTGGTGGCCGAGCGCGATTTTTGACGCGCCTATTTGATTGGAAACTTGCTCAAGGAATTGATATCTGGCTNGTCGNGCACTCGCTTCGGAAGCGCTTGGNAAAGAAATTTCTCTAACTGTCACCGAAAGATTCAAGTTTTGGGCCTGTTGACAAACGTAAGTTGNGTCCTTAGTAGCNTTAGNTCTTAGGCCGTGATTTAAATGTGCGANGTGNAGACGACAGCCAAGTTGGCTTTTTAAATTATTGAGCGAGTGGAGTAATGCNAGTGAATCTGGCCCTCCAGAAACAGCGACAAGAACAGTTTCCCNAGAGGAAATCATATTGTGTTTGTATATGAACTGACATATACGATGAGAAAACCGCTCGGGAATATTCCTCATGTTATGGAAGGATTGCCGGCAGGGAGACTCGAACTCCCAACCTCACGATTATGAGTCGTACGCTCTAACCAGTTGAGCTACACCGGCAGGCAAAAGAAATGGGGAAACGTGTTTCAATCACGCTCCCCATCTCCCAAATTGCAGGGGCAGGATTCGAACCTGCGACCTCCGGGTTATGAGCCCGACGAGCTACCAGACTGCTCTACCCTGCGACAAGTTCACGCTGAGTGGTGGGCGAGAAGGGACTTGAACCCTTAAGCTCGTATTAGGAGCGACGGATTTTAAGTCCGTTGTGTTTACCAATTTCACCACTCGCCCTTTATGTTAGGCCGGTAAACAGATGGTAAATAATAAATTATCGTGCTTAGATTTGTCAACTTTTTTTTAGTAATGTAGAATGCGATATGTTCGTTCATTGGGTTTGCTATATCCATATTGGCGAACAAGGCGTTCTCGTGTTAGCGGATCCGTCTGCAAATTGGCAAATTCTATCTTTAATTGATCCCATCTTTCTTCGAGGTCAGCAATGTCCTGTGAATAACATTTTTGGGCATAAATCGCTTTACGCCATCTACTGAATTCATCGAAAGAACAGCGTAAGTTTATTAAAAATAGCAGCGTGGCAATGATAACAAGACATGATTGGATAATTCTCATAAGGTTTCCTCGTCCACCATTTCTGTTATTGGAGGTTGTAAAACACGTCTTTCCCCTTAAAGACAACGTGATCGCCAAGTTCTTCCTCGATTCGGAGGAGTTGATTGTATTTACAAACGCGGTCGGTTCGACAAAGCGAACCGGTCTTAATTTGGCCCGCGTTAGTTGCAACAGCAATATCGGAAATCGTTGTATCCTCGGTTTCACCTGATCTGTGTGATATTACAGCAGTGTAGTTGAAACGTTTTGCTAATTCAATGGCCTCAAGTGTCTCAGTCAGAGACCCAATCTGATTAACCTTGACCAAAATTGCATTTCCAACCTTACGTTCAATTCCTTGTTTTAGTCGATTGGTGTTGGTTACAAAAAGGTCGTCTCCCACAAGTTGTACTCTATCGCCAATGGCATCTGTTAACATCTTCCATCCATTCCAGTCATCTTCGGCCATACCATCCTCAATTGAAATAATTGGATATTTCTTGGAAAGCGCAACGTAAAACTCTACCATTTCTTCTGGTGACTTTTCGGGTTTTGATTCTGCTTCAAGTATATAGGTTCCGTCTTGATAGAATTCGCTGGATGCTGGGTCTAAAGCAATTAGGATATCATCGCCGGGTTGATATTTTGCTAGTTCAATAGCCTCAATAATTACTTGTAAAGCTTCTTCATTAGAACCTAGGTTGGGTGCAAATCCTCCTTCATCACCAACAGCAGTATTGTAATTTTTAGCTTTCAATACTGATTTGAGACTGTGAAAGATCTCGGTTCCGATCCGTAATGCTTGGCTAAACGTTTCCGATCCGACTGGCATGATCATAAATTCTTGTAAATCAACATTATTATCAGCGTGTGAACCACCGTTTAGGATATTCATCATTGGTAACGGAAGTTCCTTAGCATTGGTTCCACCAATATATTTGTAGAGTGGCAGATTCAGACTGCGTGCTGCTGCTTTTGCCGCTGCTAGAGAAACTCCTAATATTGCGTTAGCCCCTAAATTTTCTTTGTTTGGGGTGCCATCTAGATCAATCATTGTTTGGTCGATGGTTCCTTGGTCAAGAGCATTTGTTCCAACTAATGCGTCAGCGATAACTGAATTGATATTTTGTATTGCCTTCCTAACTCCTTTGCCGAGGTATCGATCAGCATCTTCATCCCGAAGTTCGACAGCTTCATGTTCGCCGGTTGATGCTCCTGATGGAACTGCTGCTCGTCCAAATGCTCCTGATTCTAAAACAATATCTACTTCTACAGTCGGGTTACCGCGCGAGTCGAGTATCTCCCTCCCATGAATCTTCACAATATTTGGCATTTAAATCTCCTGAAAATCAAAAATTATTCCAAAGTTCAAAATTATCGGTCAGAATATCGGGACCATCTGAAAGAATTGCGACCGTGTGTTCAAAATGTGCAGACAAACTCAAATCAGCTGTAACTGCAGTCCAACCGTCCTCTAGTACAACTGATTGACTAGTTCCAATGTTAATCATTGGTTCAATTGCTAGTACCATGCCTGGTTTTAAACGGATTCCTGTACCTGGTTCTCCGTAATTTGGCACCTGTGGAGCTTCATGCATTTGACGCCCAATTCCATGACCAACAAAGTCACGTGCGACTGAAAACCCTTGGTTTTCAACGTAAGACTGAACAGCGTGGCACACATCACCAAGACGATTGCCGGACTTAGCTTGGTCAATTGCCTCATATAATGATGCTTTTGTAACCTCGCGAAGCTTTTGTGCTTGATCGGAGATTCTGCCTACGGCAAACGTAAAAGCGTTGTCACCATGAAATCCATCTAAGAAAATAGCGGTATCAATACTAACAATGTCACCTGTTTTTAAGATCCTGTCTTTATGTGGGATGCCATGTACAATCTCTTCATTAATTGAGGCACATATTGTTGCTGGATACGGAGGGTGATTTGGTAGTTGATAGTCTAGAAATGAAGATTCACCACCGAGTTCCTTAATTGTTTGTCGGCATATCTGATCTAATTGGTAAGTGGAAATATTTGGTTCTATTGCTTCTCCGATGCGTTGAAGCATAATTGAGGCCGCCTTCCCACTTTTTCTCATGGTCTCAACATGAGCTTTTGATTTGAGCTTAATTTTCCTCATTAGATGGTTCTAGCCCCTTGGTCTTATGCGATTTGCTTTGCCCACAAGTGTTTAAGTGCACTTGTGACAATGCGAACAGGTGAGAAGTTAACTGGAATCATTGGTGGGAATTCGAAGTTGGAAACCGCAACGTCACATAAACCATGACCGAGAATCTCGATTTGATTAAGGTCAGCTACTCCAAAACCAATTTCGCGTGCGGCTTGAATTATATCAAATTCCTCTGCTGGTAAACCGACGATTTCACAATGCACACGGTCTAGCGCTACTACATCCGTGCCTCCAGTCAATATGCCAAGTGGATAAGAGGATCCCGATCCGGGGCCTTCCATTGCCAAGATACCATCGACAATTGTAAGTTGAGGGCCAACCAACTCTGCGTATTCAACCAGCATTTTCCCAAAAGTCCGTCGGTTTTTACCGCACCACAAGTGTAACCTTGACTTTAATTTTCCGGGCACACATCCAAACAGGTTTTTAATGGCTACGGTAAGCTGCATCTGTTTGTGGCTCTTGAATTTCGGGACATTGATTACCACATCTGCGTCGATGACCTCTTTGGCGATTTTATATGATCGCATACTATAGTGTGGCTTAGGTGTTACCTTGACAGATGTGCTCCAATTAATAATAGGAATTCCCATTTGATCGGCGACTTCCAATAGTCCGGAACGGCGGGCCACTGTTGATACATTTCCTAATGCTGGAGAATCNCCGATAATCGGTTTCCCTCCAACTGATTGGACCTGATCAACTATCGATTTGATCACTGCAAAGTGTGTTGAGGGGATATCACCAACACAAGTTGCTTTAAGTAAATTTGGTTTGATGAGTACTAGATTTCCCGGTTTTACGTATTGGCTGATTCCTCCTAAGTAATCCAAGAGTTCGTTTAGGGCATTGTCGACGGCTCGCTGATCATAATTTGAGCATTTGACTATTGCAACAGTTTCAGACATTATTTTTCTTCAAGTGATTACGTTTCCAATTAGGGTGTGTGCAGAAGCCGTGTGAACTTTGACATTTACAGTATCACCAATTTGGGTGTTCTGTCGTGGAAAAACAGTAGTTTTAAAAGTATCATCTTTTCCAAAGTAATCTAACTTGGATTTGCGCGATTCGCCTTCGACTAGAATCTCTACAGTTTGACCAACTCGTTCCTGATTAATTTCGTGTGAAATATGGTATTGCAGATCTATAATAGTTTGTAAACGTCGTATTTTCTCTTCTTCTGGGACATTGTCTTCTAGTGTTCGATTGGCAAGAGTCCCATTTCGATCTGAGTATTTGAACATAAATGCTGAGTCATAGCGGATCTCATTTATCAAGTCGTGTGTTTTTTGGAAATCCTCTTCGGTTTCGCCGCAAAAACCAACGATAATGTCTGTGGAAATGGCCAAATTTGGAATTTGGTTGCGAAGATCAAATACAAGTTCTCGATATTCATCGACAGTGTAGGTTCTGTGCATGTCGGACAAGATTCTTGTCGATCCAGATTGTAAGGGTAAGTGAATTTGTTTACAGACTTTTTCGCAGCTTGCTATCGCGTCAATCATTGGTTTTGTAGCGTCGCTGGGGTGTGGGGATATAAAGCGAATTCGTTCAATTCCTTCAACTTGATTGATAGCGAAAAGCAAGTCTCCGAAATTATGAGTGCCGTCGTAGTATGAATTTACTGTTTGTCCCAACAAAACGACTTCTTTAAAACCGTCATCTACAAGGGATTTTACTTCTTGAACCAACGTAGGAACAGATAGGCTTCGCTCTCGTCCCCGTGTAAATGGGACCACACAAAAGGTGCACATCTTGTCACAACCTCGTTGAATAGTTAACCACGCTCGAATGCCATCTTTTCGAATCGGAGCTACGTCAGCATAATCCTCCGATTTATCAAGTCTCAAATTCACAAATGCGTCTTTTGAATTGATGGAAGCGATGGCTTGTGGTAGGTTTCGGTAAGCGTCTGGTCCAAGAACCAAATCAATATATGGTGCAGCATCAAGAAGCAGTGTTCGCATATGTTGCGCCATGCATCCGCAGATTCCCAGGATCATCTTTGGATTTCGGCGTTTGATGGCATTTAAATGTTCAAGTCGATTTAGGACTTTTTCCTCGGCGTTTTCTCGAATTGCGCAAGTGTTTATCAAAACAACATTAGCTGAATTGGCATCATCGATTATCTGGTATCCGGCCCTTGTTAGGATTCCTGCCATCAACTCGCTATCACTGACATTCATTTGGCAGCCATAAGTTTCAATATAGACCGACTCGTTTGATTGATGCGGATCTGATTGAAGCTTAGGAATTGATGCGCTCTTATACAAAGGCAAAGGGTTTTTCATTTGACGTATTCCTCGTAGCATTTCCATAAATCAAACGTGAACAGGTCTTCAAGGTGGATTAGAACTTGGTATCTCAGGTGCAGCGATTCTCCAGCTTTAATCGTGTATGGTTCGTCCATGGTAAGTGAGGGGGAAATAAAGCCAAAACTTTCATCGAGCGCAATAAATTTTGTTGGGTATCGTGGGTTGGATGGATGGTCGAAAATTGCTGTTCCTACCGTTATATTGTCTGCTAAACCGAGGAAATCGCACCATGAAGCTGGTTTGTTGTTTGCTTCCCATTCTCCGATACGGCTGTCTGAGTTGATTAATTTTTGTCTTTCTCGGTAAGATGACCGATAGCATAAACCATAACTGCTTTTGCTTGCCGCTAAAAGAATATCTTCTGATGGGGGATGAAACGAGAAATTAAGGTCGATAATATGCTGATCGGCCAGAGGTTCGTGAACAATTATCTCACTGGTTTGCTCAATTAGTATTATTTCGTCTGCCGTAGACCAATTACTCATACTGATAATTTTTGCGGAGCATTCTGAAATCTCCTGGTTTTGAAATTTATCGTGCGTAATTCTGCCTTCGTTCCCTGTCCAGAAATCGATGCCGTTTACGTTGCTCCACCCGAACCAAAGTCCATGATGNTTAACGTTATCTTCGGGNGTATTANTTGTAACACTTTTTGCATTAGGTGCATTGACNGGATGAAAGTACGGTTTGCACAGATCGCTATGGTAATTGTANGTCAGAATCAGGTCNGAATCATTAAAGATAGACAGAGATGATCCAACNTCTTCATGAAAAGATAGAGCCACTTTATTCACTTATGTCTNCNATTGNGGACACACTGNCAAACGCGAAATNTCAGATTGTTTTCTGCGTCTCAATTTAGCTGAAATAATCNCAATATTATACTNTTTCGATTGGTCTCGTGCAAGCAAACGAATATGCAACACTGTTAGNTTGATGGGGTTGGTCTGTGTTGACCTGATTTGTGCGGNATGATATAATCCGAGGGANNNGGAATNGTTAATTTGTTCAGAGGATATATTGGATACTCTTTATTNAGNAAATGNCAAATAGGTAATGGANCTAAGANAATTTTTTCGGTCNGANCTTGCGGGACTCAACCCTTATCACGTGGAACAGCCTGACCACTGTGTNAAATTGGATGCCAATGAGTCGCCTTTTGGCCTGCCAAAGGNAATTTTAAAGGAAATTTTAAAGGAAATTNNAAANTTAAATTTTCATCGTTATCCTGANCCGCGTGCCGATCGGCTTAGAACTGCAATATCTGAAATGATTAACGTTGATAAGGATCTGATCGTAGTTGGTAATGGATCAGATGANCTGATCAGCTACATTTTTCAGATATTTGCTAAGCCTGATGTGCAGGCTTTGTTTCCAAGTCCAACCTTTTCGATGTACCGAATTTTCGCTCAGATTTGTGGAATACCGTTTNCTGAAATACCACTTGGCTCAAATTTCGAACTGATAGACGAAACATGGCAATCATGNCTTGATCAATACNTCAANAANCTGGTCTTTTTGGCTTATCCAAATAACCCGACTGGAAATCTGTTTTCGGAGGATATCCTTCACAAAATTCTGTTGCGTTCGGATACCATTTTAATTCTGGATGAAGCCTACTGCGAATTTTCAGGGAAATCATTACTCAGTCGAGTCCATCAGCATCCGAATTTGATCTTGACTCGCACATTTTCTAAAGCTTATGGGTTAGCGGGGATTCGTTGTGGTTATCTGGTAGCACATCCGGATATTGTATCTGAGGTCAACAAAGTCCGGATGCCTTATAATTTGAATAGCTTTTCGCAGACTGTTGCCATGTTGATGATTAAGTATAGGGAGAATCTTAGGCTCCACATAAAATCGATTTTAGAGGAACGAAAACGAGTCTATGATCGGCTGGTTAAAATAGATTGGTGTCAACCAACACCGACGGATTCTAATTTTATCCTTTTCCGAACTCGAAAACCTGCAAACTTGGTATTTCATAAAGTATTAAGCCACGGTGTGCTAATCCGAAATCTCAATCGTCCTGGGCTACTCGAAGATTGTCTGCGCGTGACAATTGGTACGACTGAAGAAAATAATCAGTTTCTAAACGCAATTACTGATGATTTCGGTGAGCAAGTCTGATACAGTGGCTTATGGAAGGTCAAGTTCAAAATTTGTCACATGTAAACGTGTAATGTTTCTCTAGTGGTCTAAACTTCCATGTAACGTTTGATAGGTAACAAGCTGCCGATCAAACCAAGCAAAGTACCAATGAGGATGATAGAAAGAAATTGAGTTGATGTAATAAATTCGATATCGCCTATTTGTTGTGAGAACAGCAGATAGAATGTCAGGTACATTCCCGATAATCCCAATACGCTGCCGATGAAGCCCAGAAAGATTCCTTGAGTGACCAACGGCAGAATAATATACAAGTGTCCTGCACCGACCATTCTCAAGATCTTAATTTCTTCCCTCCTAAAATAGATGGTCAGCATAATTGAGAATGAAACAATTATGACTGAAGATCCTCCCATCAATATACTAAATATTAAGATGATCATTTCTGCCTTATTGATGAAATTGGAACTATATTGTTCATAGGTCACGTCTTCAATACCTGCAAGCCCACCGATCCAGCTGGCGATATCTGGAAGGGTATTTGGATCGAGAATAAGCTCGTTCAAGTGGATTTCAAATGAGGCAGGAAGTGGATTCATGTCTGCAAAGCCTTCCATAATAGCCTGACTGTATTTTCCGAATGTCTCTTGGCTTTTTTTAAGTGCTGCTTCTTTTGAGACGTAAGTAATATTAGTGATTTCATTTGCTCTTTGGAGATCTGTTCGTAGTTTATTGAATGTTTCCATATCTAAATTGTCTTCTAGAAAGGCGATGATTGGAGCATCTTCTTTAAGGGTTGCCATTTCTCTGTGCAAGTAGTTTCGAATAATAGTCAGGTTGCTCAGAATGATTACGGTAAGTGTAATAATGAGGATACTGAGTAAACTGACTATTCCACCATGTCGAATGTTGGAAACAGATTCCTCAAACCAATATTTAGTCATGTTAGAAATAAGATCTACTTAGTCCGTTACCAACCCCAAAGGCGTTATAAGGTACACCTACTGGCAGGCTACGGAATCCCCACGTCTCAGTTGTCGCATCGTAGCCAAGACCGACTGCAACTGCTGGGTCAGCCAGTAAATTAAGTTGGAATGTGAAATCTTGTCGCACATTATTATAGGGAGGTCTACGTTTGATTCCAACACGGTGCCACGAGATTCGGAGGTCCCAGACGTTCAAGTTGCGACGTAGTGTCATGCGTTGTGAATAGAACTGTTTTTCAATCCAATCGTAGTCCGCTCCTAAATCGATTTCAATCAACGAATTAGGTCGGAACTGAAAACTGAAGTTAATTCGACGGGATGCACGAGATATTCTTTTACTAAATGAGTTACCAAGCGAAAAATCCCATTTTTCTCGTCGATAGCTAACATTTGACCTAAACCCAACTTGTTTGAATCGTTTTTTATCGAGTTCGGATTCATTTGGGTCGTGTGTTGTACGAATCATGATATTCATATTTTGGTTGGCTGATGGCGTAATTGTTATGTCGCTTTCAATGAAATCATACTTCCGATTCCATTCAGCAGCGTAATCAGTATAGTCTGCTCGTAACCGTGTTCGGAACTGGAGGATTCGTAACGGCGTTTTGTTTTTTTTCGTTTTAATCTCAATACTGGTATCGAAGCGGTAGGTCAGATCCTTTGCTTCGTAGAAATAGGTACTTGGTCCAAATGGATATAAGTTGTCTTCACGGTCGACAGCTGGAGCGTAGCTGGCAGAGACAGTGGAATTCATTTGGTGCCTCATTCGTCTAGTACCCGGAATAAAGCTGATGTCATAAATTCGAAACAGAATATTGCTGATATCAGCTTGTACGTCGTAAACCCGACGAAGTATGTGTTGGTTTCCTTCGCGGTCTTTATCATGCCAAACGAAATTAGTATTTAGATTCAGATCCAGTTTTGCTTCACGAGTCGATGATACTTTTAGCGTCGACTGTTTTCGAACGTCGAAACCAACGACTCCTGCGAGCAAGTATACATTTTTCTCTTCCTGATATCGATCGCGGAAAAAATTTCCAAGGTTCAAGTCCAGATCAAAGCTGGCATTTTCCAAGGTCGGAAAGCTTAAGAGAGACAGAATTGGCGTGTCGGTATTTACTTTATCTGCTATTTTAACCATTCGGTCATTGATATTTTTGAATATTGGTAAATTACTAACTCGCATTCGGGATAAGGAAATGTTTGCTTCTGGAAGTTTCTGCAGAGCGCTTGAACCTTCACCGGTTAGATCGAGGCTGTGGTTTACCTGAAGTCTGCCCAGAAACTCACCAATTGTTTGTGTTGAGAACGTCAGGTTGCCGTCATCATCAGTATCCANTTCATCGATTGCTGAGAATGCGGATCCCCAAGTAAACATACCAAACGAATCGATTGCTGATTCTGAATCTCCGAATCCTTCCTTATAATTTTCAGATTGCAATTCGACGCGCCCCATGAAATTCAGTGGTTTTCGGCCTTCTTCTCGATTGTCCCATGGTGTATAGATACTATGGTAATGCCCCCAGCGTAAGGCAGTTCGTTGCCCAATTCGGGTTGCTTCTTCTCGTGAAAATGAGTATTGATCATTAGTGTAGAAGAATAAATCCCCACGGTAAGTTCGCTTTTTCTTAACATTAATTAGATGATACCCTTTTTTACTTTCAATGACGTTGCTTGATTCACCTCGATCGAGTTGTTGTGCTTCTCGTGTAACTGCACGTTCGTGTTCCCATCGACCTTTAAATCCGTGTTTCGTATAGGTTTTAACTTTTTCTTCTTCTTTCTGTTCTTCATCTTGACCTGTTTCTTTTGACTCGGGCGCTTTTTTTTCAGTCTCTGCTTTTTTTACTCGTCGTTTTTCAAACTCCTCGATCATAGATTTTCCAACCTTTTCCTCGAATTCGCGTGCGATCTCATCGAAAGGTGGAGTTTCTTCTTTTTCAATAAGTTGGAAAATATAGATACCTTGATCTGTCATCACAGTTGGTGTTACTTCACCCAGCGTTTCGAGACGGCGTACTGAATACTTCCATTGGCTGTCCATTTTGTTGAGTGGGATCATAGTTCCATTATTTACGTCAGAAACGGCTGCTTCCTCGAATTCGTTTGCAAGTAGTGAGAGATTTTCACCTGCGGCAGCACGTTCCTGTATCTTCTCAGCCGTTTCTCTAGTAGTTTCTCGTGTTTTCTCGCTAGGGCTAATATTGATGTCAATACGGCGTAGCGAAATCTCGTGCTCACCATAAATATCGAGAATTTGGTCAACCTTCAAGATATGGAATCCGTGGTCTGTTTGCAATATCTGGCTGGTTTCGCCTACTTTGAGCGCAAAGGCCGCTTCTTCCAGAACTGGATCGAGTCTTAACTTACCTTCCTGATTTCTTTCCCTTCGAACTAGAAACCCTAGATCTCCTCCTTGGTAACGGGTTTGATCATCATCAGAGTTAGCCTCGGCAATTTTTCCGAAATCAGCGTTTTCAGCCTGTAATTTAGCGTGGACTTCTTTTATCTTTGTGTGAGCACGTTTGACATCTTCTTCTGTAATCATATATTCAAAGAATAACTGACGAAGCTTGTAATGATCAAACTCTCCGTCTAATCGATCGACAAGTTCTGATGCGAGATCCCTTAACTTTACTTTCTCACTCGGTGTTGCATCTGGCAGAAATGGAATAAATATCTCATCGAATCCAACATCATTGACGCGATATCCACCGTCAGTACCGCCTCCNCGTCCACGNCGAGAACTTTGATCGAACATAATTGATCCGTTAAGTCTCCGACGTCGNGAAATNGGTAGTTCGATACTCATAAACGGTCCTTGGTAACTNTCTGTGCCCAGTCTGAAGATAATTTTTGCNTGTTTNTCTTTGCGAAGGTCCCGACGATAGGCAGGAAAATAGAAAAGTGGAAATCCACCAATTCTCAGTATAACGTGTTTGGCAATGAGTTCTTTGTTGGTTTTAACGATGATTTTNGAAGCCAAAAANTCGTAGTGTGGGTATTTCAATGGACTACTAGTAATTGATCCTCCGCGTATATAGGATTCATTCTCNCCGATTTTAAAAATCTCTTTGCCTCGATAGTACCACGGTTCGCTGTAGGTAAATCCTTCATGNACNANACCTTCNTTGGTTGTCATATTGTAAANTAGCTNGTTCGAGAAGGTCTCCTCNTCACCAACGACCAGTTTCACGTTCCCGTAAGCTTTTACCATNTNCTTGTCAAAGTCAGCCCAAATNTGGTCTGATCGAAGTACAATTTCTTCTGTTTTTACCANTGCTTGTCCGTGGATTTCTACAAGGTTTTTGTTCACAATAAGGTTTTGGCCTTTACCAATAATGCGGTCTTTTTCTCCNGAAGCGTTTTCTGGNTCNAGACGGGCTGGTGGTTTCTCTCGCAAAGCTTCTGTCTTACGAGTNGCATTNTCAGTCGTTTTTTCGCTGATTTCAGNGTCANTTGGGGGTGGTAGGTGGAACGGTNTTTTGGGANCGGACTCCAGTTGATAAACAGAGGAGTANGCTTAAGAAAACAGCNGAATACGTGAGTTGAGAGCGACAGAAACGAATGTAGGGTTGACCTATGAGTTTNACCTGATAAGAGGTNTTTTTCTTTTTNAATNCCCATTTNTTATGTAACTGGAATAAGCNAATCAATTGNTGTTCCTGCTTATTCAACTGTGTTTTTGCACGGTTCACTCGATGATNTTGATGAAGGCTATACTTCGAAGAAGGTCTGTGTAGGNTTTCCACTCATCTTGAAATTTTTTTTCGCGNAAGAGAGTTCGGATTTGATCCTTTTCTGNTTGTGTGAGTTNAGAAGGAAGGCGACTGTCAACTTTAAAAATGTGGATGCCTGACGAAGTTTTTACAGGTTTACTGTATTCTCCTTTCCCAAGTTTCTCGATNACANGGCGNATGTTGNGNGTCAAATCGTCCANTGAATGGGGACCAAGATCNCCNCCNTTTTCTTTTGTCTTAGTATCGNCNGAAAAATTTTGGGCTAAGATAGAAAAATCTTCGCCTTGATCCAATTTTTCAATGATAGTTTCTACAGTATTATTGGTGATATTAACCGAATCTTCATTAATTTCGAANGGCACGTTGAGGTGACGAAAAGCAATNTNTTCATTGCTCTTNCTNTCGATTTTGAAAACATAGAATCCTTCAGGACTTTCAATTGGCTCGCTGACTTTATTTGCTTCTAGTGTTGTCAATGCAGTTAAAAAAGGTTCGGAAAGCTTCTTGACTTCAGAAATGGGAATCTCTACCAAAGAAGCAACCTTATCTTCAGTAATTNTATCTTTGATAATTTGCTTGGCNAGAGTTTCAAAATCTTCNCCATTTTTAACAGCGATTATAAATTCATTNAATGTNCTGATTGTTTTTTGACGATCGANTTCAGTTGGCTGAAANGCGATGAAAATGTGCCTTAAGTTGATGAGATCGCTTTTCTTATCGAATTGGTCTCGGTTTTCGTCAAAGAACTTCTGGACATCAGAGTCGCGAACTTGTAATTTGGGTAGAATTCGCTGCATTACAAGTCGTTCCGCCATTAGATTCCGTTTGGTTTGTTCACGATAAGACATTGTTGTGAACCCTTCACGTTTNANTTGGTTAAGAAACTCTTCTTCGNTTGTAATTTTTGTCTGNTCTTTGAAGTTTTGTATTGCAAGATCTATNTCTTCTTCGGTNACCTCAATTTTAAGNGTTAACGCAGTTTCGACCAGTAGCATCTGACGGATGAATTGATCAAGNAATTGANGTCGGTCTTTNNCGGCTTGTTGACNTGCTTCTTGTTCACTGAAGTTATAGAAACGCTGGAGTTCCATTGCTCGTTGTTTTACCAGCGCTTCTATCTCCCAAGCAGTAATTACTTCATCGTTCACAAAGCCAATAATGCGGTCGAATGTTCGACCATGCGCTATNTGAATTAAAGAAGCGAAAATAACAATCATCAAACCNGTTTTTTTAAGGCGAGATTGGTATTNTTTAGAATTTAGCATATTCTNTCGACGTGATTTATTCAGTTTCGCCAGATGAACCTTCTTGTTCTTCGTTTGATTCTTCNGTACCTGTTTCCGTTGGAGNTTCTGGATCATCGGGTTCGATTTCTAGTTCAACTGGAACTTGAATGAGGTCTTCATGNACCTTGACCTGAGCTTTGTCTCGGAGGTTGGAAAGCCAGCTTTCTAGCAGTTTNTCCCGTTTNTCCTGTTCTGCACTACTCTCAACACTATCGCGAACTTCTTCGAAAGGTTNNTGGCGTTCNGCTTTCTCTTCTTCTTTTCGGAATATCATGAAATAGGGTTCTCCACGTACTTCTGCGTGAATGACCTCGTCATGGGTTTNCCCAATCTCAAGGGCAAAAGCGGCATCAACAAAAGGTTTGACGACNTCAGAGAAACTGTTGTAGGTGATAAAACCGGTATTTCCCGGNTCCTCTGGATCTGCTCCAGGTCCTTCAAGNTCGCCGCGGTCCGATAGCGTCTGAGCTAACTCTTTAATATCAGCGCCATCTTCTATTATTTGTTGGAAAGTTTCATTTGCCCGCTCTTCGTTTTTAACAGTGATACAAGTTAATCGAACCTGTTCCNGATCGATGTATTCCTCTTTGTTTTCTTCGTAGTAAAGTCTAAGATCGTCTTCAGTGAGCTTTATCTTTTGTTCGACTTCAAGATCAGTTATTTTTTCCAGCATCAGTTCTTGAAGATAATCTTGGATTTTTTCTTGGATCTCTTCGTTTTCTTGCAGATNATTATCTTGGGCAATCATTAGGATCAGACGNCTCTCNGCCATAAGTGTCATATATTCTTCAAGGCCTTCTTTAGTCTCTTGGTACTGTTCCTGTTTGTACTCAGGTAGNTCAGAAATTTCNTGCATCATTTCTTCAAGTGTAATATGATGCTTTNCNCCATTCCAATCGAATTCTGCAATTATTGTNCCTTNAATCTTTTCGGTTTTACTGCCACAACCGATTAAAAGAGTCCCAGTTAATAGTAAGCAAAAAAATGCGATAATCCTATTCATTGTCGGTCTCCTTTTCTGTTTTCTCATTAGTTTCTTCGTTGTCATTAGAGCTATCACCTTCGTCATCATCAGAGCTNTCACCTTCGTCATTTTCTTCACTNGTTTTTACTGNAGATTCAGGAATNCGGTCAGGGTNTTTCCTGAGGTTTCCCTTTCCTGTNACTTCCTCAACCCACTCNAGAATGCGCTCACGTTTCTTTTCCCTTTCAATANTTCTTTCAATTTGATCNTTTACTTCTTCAAAAGTTTCCTGTCGTTCTGGATGGAATTCCTCCTTGCGAAAGATCATATAATAATATTCNTCCCCATATTCGACTTCTACNAGCTCTTCGGTCATNTCTCCAACTTNCAGCTCAAATACACCATCAATGAAGGGCNNCCAGCTTTCCGAGACATCTTTGTCGAAAAAACCTGTATCNCCTGGATTTTCCTGCCCNGANCCCGGGCCTTCAAGCTTGTTTTCTTCNGAAAGTTTCTTCGCTATATCAANAATATCNGTNCCTGCTNTTATCTGATCAAGCATTTCTTGAGCAAGTTCCTCATCCTCTTTTATGCTTATACAGGTAGCGCGCACCTCTTCGGCCACGATATAATCATCCGAGTGTTCTTGGTAATAGTTCTGAAGCTCCTGTTCCGAGTAGGATACTTTCTCGTCTACTTCGATCTTTGTGAGTTGTTCAACCATTAACTGATGACGATAATCTTCAACTTTTTCAAGTAGCTCTTTATTGTCATTAAAACCATTCTGTTTTGCATTGAGCAATTGTAGCTTCTCATTGATAAATTCATTAAGAAACTCAATTTTGTCAGATATAGCTCTATTGACGTTTTCTTGTCGATAGGTAGGTAGTTTTTCAATCTCTGCTTCTAGATCTTCGACAGTAATTTTTTGGACTTTTCCATTCCAGGTAAATTCTGCCACGACCTCTGTCGCATGAGTTGAAGTGTTGAGGTGAACCAATAGAAACAATAAGAAAACTATATTGGTGAAACTATATTTTAACAATTTTTCCTCCGTAGTGTAGTGTCTAAGCTCCTTCGTGTAAAGTTAACAAAGGGGTTGCTTATGTGTTGTTTTAACTGCTTTGAAGTTTTTTTAAAATACTCCTAATTACCAAGATAAGGCTTCTTCCACTTAAACCTCTTGAATCAATTTGTAGCCGAGACGGTGGTATGAGGGAAATTCGTTTATCTTGTTGAATGAGTACAATTATTTGTTGTGGATTGATCTGAGTCCTTTCTGGGTTGAAAGTGATGTTGATTTTGTCCTTACCTGCAGATATTCTCTCGATTCCAATTTCTTGACAATGGTGTTTCAATTCAGCTGTGTCTAATAAAACATGTACAGGTTCTGGAATGGCGCCAAAGCGATCTTGGAATTCGACTTCCAATTCCTGACGTTCTGCTGCTGTTTCCAAATTGGCGATCTTTTTGTAGAACGAAATCTTTTGTCGGCTGTCAGGAACATAATTATCTGGTAAGTACGCTTCCAATGGGAGATCAATTCGTACATCAATCTTTTCATTAATTTCTTCTCCTTTCAATTTTTGTATGGTTTCTTCAAGCAATTGGCAATAGAGATCATAACCAATTGTTGCGATGTGACCATGCTGTTGTGGGCCAAGCATGTTGCCAGCACCCCGGATTTCAAGGTCACGCAACGCGATTTTGAATCCGGATCCTAGATCGGTAAACTCCTCGATAACTCGCAAACGTTTCTGAGCGCCTTCAGTAATGGCCTGGCCTTGTGGATAGAACAGATAACCGTATGCTTGCAAGTCTGCACGACCAACGCGTCCTCGAAGTTGATACAGTTGTGCCAGCCCAAGTGCGTCGGCTCGGTTGATTATAATCGTGTTTACATTGGGAATGTCAACACCGGATTCAATGATCATTGTAGAAACAAGAACATCATATTTATGATCCATGAAGTCAGTAATGACTGTTTCAAGTTGTCGTTCCGGCATCTGCCCATGACTAATGGCAATCTTTACCTTTGGCAGGAGTTCCTCTAGACGTGTTGCGATACTAGCAATACTCTGGACGCGATTATGGACAAAAAAGACCTGTCCCCCTCGCTCAACTTCCCGTAGAATGCTTTCCTGTACAATGTCCGGATTGTATTCCATGATATAGGTTTCGATGGGCAAACGATTTTCAGGTGGTGTATTGATCAAACTAAAATCTCGAATTCCGACCATCGACATATGTAGCGTTCGGGGAATGGGAGTAGCCGTTAATGTCAATATATCAACTGTTGATCGGATCTGCTTGATTTTTTCCTTGTGTTTCACCCCGAAACGGTGTTCTTCATCAATGATGAGTAAACCGAGATCATTGAACTTAACCGTTTCGGAAATCAATGCATGCGTGCCNATAACAATGTCGACAGTGCCTTTTGTGATGCCNNNTTTTGTCNTTTGCATNTGTTTTGGAGTTTTAANGCGACTCAGCATTTCTACACAAATTGGGAATGGATTGAATCGGTTTTGGAATGTNTTGAAATGTTGTAGGGCCAGTACTGTCGTTGGAACGAGGACGGCAACTTGCTTGCCGGCTGCTACAGCTTTAAAAGCAGCACGTAACGCAACTTCCGTTTTGCCATAACCGACATCTCCGCATATTAATCGGTCCATGGGTTGAGATTGTTCCATATCTGATTTTACATCGGANATCGATTCAATCTGGTCGGGGGTTTCTTCAAACGGGAATANTGCTTCAAATTCTTGTTGCCATGGTGAATCGTTGGGAAAGGCAAAGCCTTCCGTACTTTTCCGTTTAGCATATATACTTAATAGCTCTTCAGCCATTTGTTCGATCGCTGCTTGTGCTTTTGACTTCGTATTTTTCCAAGCTGTCCCACCAAGNCGGTCTATTTTCGGTTTGTGATCCTTTTTNCTTCCACCGATATATTTTTGTACTAGATTAATTTGATACATNGGTACNTAAAGAATGTNGCTGGCCGCGTACTCAAGCTTGATGAAATCCTGTAATTTATCATCCACTTCGATTTTTTTGATACCTTTGTAGACAGCAATACCNTGTGAGACATGTACCACAAAATCGTCTACTTGAAGATCAATGATGCTCGAAATTGGCGTGCCATCCTTGAATTTTGGCTTTTTCGTCGGCCGGTGTGCTCGNCCNAANACTTCGTGGTCGGACATCACAACAATTTTGTCATCTTCACTGANGAATCCTTCACTAAGGTTACCTGTACGCACATGCGTTCTTGAATCAGGAAAATTGCGTTCATTCAGGATCTGCCCAAATCGTTGCGAGAGTTTCTGGTTTTCGCAAAATATAGTGGTAGAATAGCCATCTTCTGCCCATTTTTTGATTTTTTCAAAATTCATTTGNTAATTACCACGTTGCAAGCCAAGTGGACGCATTCCAAATTGGATTTCTTCAACCTGATTAGTAAATGAAGTTGGCGGAGGTGTCAGTGATATGTGAATAGTCTGTAATTCTTCCAATTTCGAAATTAGAGAGCCTAAAGGTAGAAATGTTTCATCTGGTGAAACCATGAACTGATTGGAATCCCACTTTTTTTGATAGATTTGTTCTGCCTGTTCAATTAGTTGTTTCGCTTCACGGTCCACCCAGCTTGGCTCGANTAGAATAGGAATTGTGTCAGGAGACACGTAGTCTAGCAAAGTGGACATATGACTGTGCAACATTGGTATAATCGACTCAAGTCCTTCTAGATCTCTTCCTTCTTCCAATCGGTATGTGATTTGTTCAATTTCAAATGTGTACTTGGGAGATGATTTCGACGTAATCAAAGTCTCTGATCGCTTCCTCCATTGGGTTACGATTTCGTCGGTAAAAATGATTTCACGAACAGGGGTGAGGGTAACTTGATTNATGTTTTTGGTAGATCTTTGTGTGTTAGAGTCGAATAAGCGGATGTCATCGACCTCATCGCCGAATAGATCAATTCGTATTGGCTGGTCATAATTTAAAGGATAAATATCAAGGATATTACCACGTCTAGCGAAATCCCCTTTTGCTTCAACAAGTTCAACTTTACCATATCCGCCGTCAACCAAATATGCGGTGATGTCCGCCAAATCAATTTCCTGTCCAATCTTCACTNTACGGAAATATGAATTGATAGTTGGNTTTGGCGGTACCTTCTGGAGCAGTGCTTTGATAGAGGTAGAAATAAAAGTAGGTTTGCCATTCATCANGTTCTCAAAACACGCCANTCGGTCAGCGGTGTGTTTTTTTGGTGGTGAAATACCTTGATACAGAAAATTATGGCATTCTGGAAACACAGATACATCTACATCATTACTGAGATCCTGTGCTAGCTTTTCTGCATCGCTTTGTGATGGGAAGATAGCCATGAATGACTGGTTGGCTAAGTCTTGAAAAAGCGAACCGAGAAGGAAAGCAATAGAAGAACCATGTAAACCTCTGATCCAAGGTTTAATATTCTTAGAACCTAGCGATGAAACGATTGATTGGTAAGATTGTGTTTGACGAAAAAGTTCTTTCACTTATTTAAGGTTTATTTTTTCAAGTGTCCCGGTCAGTTTCCCAAATCGCAATTTGGCTTCAATTCGGACAGGGATCCGCAAATTGTCGTCTGTCAACCATATCCTATGACCGTGAGAAGTTTCCAAAGCTATTGTTCGTTTTTGGCCAATTTTAGTCTTTAAAGTTTCACGTTTACTAACGTTAAGGGTGACGTGTTGAGGTTTACCTCTAACAAATAATGGGAATTGATATTGTTTACCAACTTCTAATTTTTTTGTCCGGACAAGGAATATCATTGATAACTCGTCTTGAATACCGACAGGTGCTGAAAAATCATCATGCTTTTTGTTTTTTACGTAATAAACCTTCCCATTTTTCTGATCAAAATTCACTTCCACATTTGCTCTGTAATCCCGGTCTTCTAGATATTTCGTATGCCGAATTGGGAACAACTTGTCTGTTGTAATGTAACTCTCCTTGTGATCGAGAAAGTGGTATAGTCTACCAAATAGACCTCCCGTCTGGGATTCCGACCGAACGTGGTAGACTTTCTGGCCGTTTAATCTGGTTTCCTTATCAATTGCTATAATCTGTCTGCCGGCCACCAATCCGGCGAATTTCGCTTTATAAATTAATTCTTCACCAACACGTATTGATGTGAAATTTTCGCTTTCCAGAAGCGAGGTTGNTTCTGCAGCGACCATCGAGATGCAAAGAAAGAAAAAAACCTCCAGTGTGCTAGTTAAGTTATTAGTCATATACTCTGGATTCTGTCCGGAACGGTGGTGCGAGTTGAGGGTTTTTCCGGTCAGCTTGATATGCCCAGTCAAAGGTAATAGTCTCGGATGAAACAGAAAGTAACCACAGTTTAGCGTAATTGCCTGAAGGGAGAAGTAAAACGTAGATATGTCCTTCAATCAATTCTATAAAGGAAGTTGTAAATCCTTTTATAGGGGATACGTCGATCTCTTCAAAGTATTCATGATACCCCATGTCTTGCATCTGCGTACCATTATCCGTGTATAGGTATCGAACGTTGATTTCCTCATCAAATGCAAAATAGATGTCAGAGTCTTTCCAGTCTATGGCTCCCCTTTCTGTCGTCCCAAAGTAAAATCCACTTCGTGTAGGAAATAAGTCATAAGCATGTAGAGTGACGTTTTGTCCTGATGGTCGAGGTGTATCATATACTTCTTCTGGACTTAGATCACTTTCGTTGCCATTGATATCGAAGGCTGAAACAGCATAATGGTAAGTAACCCCATTTTGTGCATTTTGATCGATATACTGTTCAATTAATGATTTCGACATTGACACTTCCTTTAACAGGTCGAAGTTCTGTCCGTCACTTCCTTTCCATATTCTATAACCAGCCAAATCATGTTCACTGTTTGGAAACCATTCAATCGTTATCTCATTATTTCCTGTGATGCTTCTAACTCCACGGGGTATGGCGGGAGGTTCGAGGTCTCTCAAATTGTCTCCATCGTGACAAGCAAAGTTCCAGACTGCCAACATACCAGTAACAAAGATCAAAAACAGCCGCGAGTTTCGGAGAGACATTAGGAAATTTGCATACTCACATTGACCAGCATACCAAAGCATTTCGAGGGCATATATTCTTAGAAAAATCTAACAAATGGTATCATAATTCTTTAACTTCATGCAAGATGCATTTTATGAGTGGAAGTGTAGTCCAAGAGCCGATTTGGGCTTACCTTTTTACTTGACAACAATAATGTCGAAAGATATTATACGGATTTGTTGGTGCTGAATATTACATTGAATTAAATTTAACGTGTTCTTAAGCAACGTATGTTTGTAGNTATTGTAAGTGNNNCTTGANGAAACCGTCGAATCAGCTATTGTGCTACTTTAGCGGCTTGCATTTTTTACTGGCAGTAGTTTGGTTCAAACGCTTATTTGTTGCTAGGACTATTTTACGCAGAAATCCATACCCTAGATGTCTGACTTAACTACGGTTACCTGCCCAGATTGTAGCGCAGAAATCCCTTCAGATTTGTATTTTTCGGTCAAGCAAGTTTGTACCACATGTAACTATCATTTTGCCATAAGCCCTGAGAAAAGGCTTAGTCATCTGGTTGATTCGGATAGCTTCGTTGAACTGGATACCGGATTGTTTTCGGTAAATCCTCTCGATTTCCCTGATTATGAATTGAAACTCGCTCGTGATGCTGAAAGAACTGGCAGGCGATCCGAAATGATGACCGGTGTGGCGGAGATTGGCTGTTTCCTCGTTGCAATTGCTGTTGGTGATGTCCGATTCATGGGTGGTAGTATGGGATCTGTTATTGGCGAAAAACTGACTCGTATTATTGAATGTGCGACGAACCGNAAATTACCGTTGNTTACTGTCTCTGTTAGCGGTGGTATGCGNATGCAGGAAGGGACTCTTGCCCTAATGCAGATGGAAAAGACTGCGGCAGCNTGTGTACGACATTCTGAAGCTGGACTGTTTCATCTGTCTATTGTTACAGATCCTACGTTTGGTGGGACAACGGCNAGTTTCGCTTCACTNGGTCATGTTATTCTTGCTGAACCGAGGGCNCGAGTNGGATTTGCTGGGCCGAGAGCTGTTGCTAGTATNCGGGAGAAACTCCCGGAAAATTTCCAAAAAGCTGAATTTCTANTGGAGCATGGGATGATCGATCAAATTGTNCACCGACATGAGATGAGAGATCTTNTNGTAGATTTACTCGATTTCTGTAGNACATCTGAAAATATTAACGTTTAATTTGAAAATTTAGNATCTGTGTGTTTTTTGACTTTGAATATGATNTTGAAGCTGAATAAAGAAGGAGAATTTATATAACCTNTCATNNAGTATNAGGTTATTTNTAAAAGGTATGAGTAAAAAACTAGTTATNGTNGAANCGCCGACCAAAGCGAGAACTATTTCCAGATTTCTGGGTAACGAATATTTAGTCGAATCATCGTTTGGACATATCAGAGATCTACCGGAAAGAAAGATGGGGNTTAATATAGAAAATGACTTTGAACCGGATTACGAAATNCCTGATAAGGCCGCAAGNNTTGTAGCCAAACTGAAAAAAATTGCCAGTAGCGCTGATAGGGTGTATTTAGCAACAGATGCAGACCGGGANGGAGAAGCCATTGCTTGGCATTTGACAGAAGCTTTGGGCATTGATCTCNATCAGACTGAAAGGATTGTCTTCCATGAGATAACCGAAACTGCNATCCAGANTGCNATNCAGAATCCTAGGCATATCAACNTGGATTTGGTNGATGCGCAGCANGCTCGGCGTGTATTNGATCGGCTGGTTGGTTATGAACTTTCGCCATTCCTGTGGAAAAAGGTTGCCAAAGGATTGTCAGCGGGCCGAGTCCAATCAGTAGCGTTACGTCTGNTTGTTGAAAGAGAAGATCAAATAAAGAATTTTGAACCGCAAGAATATTGGACTATTAACGCAGATTTTAAATGCAAAGATAGTGGAGGTGTTAAGTTAGCGACCGAAATTTATGCTAANGAAGGTNAAAGGCTGAAGAAATTTGATATTCCTCACCAAGAATTAGCAGATGCAATGGTAGCACGGTTAAGGGCTAGTGAATATNATGTTTANAAGATTACAAAAAAACAACAAACAAGAAATCCGGCNCCACCTTATATTACTTCTACCATGCAGCAATATGCAAATCGTNAGCTAGGTTTTTCGGCTAAGCAGACAATGTTTATTGCCCAGAAAATGTATGAAGGCATTAATGTTGGTAGTGANGGTGAACAGGGTTTAATTACTTATATGAGAACGGATTCTNTNAATTTGTCCCCAAGTTTCNTGAGTGAGGCACNACAGTATATTGTNTCTGAGTTTGGTCCAGATTATTGCCCAAGCAAACCAAAGGTCTTTAAAAGTAAATCGAAAGGGGCNCAGGAAGCACATGAAGCGATTCGTCCAACTTCAGTTGCNCGTACNCCTCAGTCANTTAAGGANTATTTAGATGATANGACCTTTAAACTTTATNAATTAATTTGGGAGCGTGCTGTTGCTAGTCAGATGAATCCNGCAATNNTNGANAGGACTACNNTTGANATTAATACNTCTGATGATTACTANACGTTNAGGGCTTCTGGCGGAATAATCAANTTTGATGGNTTCTTNNGNGTTGTNTCGGANCAGCTTGANGAAACGATATTACCNCGNTTGGAAGAGGGNNCCAATATGTTGCTTGNGCAANTCACANCNAAACAACATTTTACTGAACCTCCAGCACGNTATTCNGATGNCAGNATTGTTAAAGAATTGGAGGAGTATGGNATTGGACGNCCATCTACNTATGCCCCAACTATNAGCACNNTTATTGATCGTGGTTATGTTGANAGNTTGGANCAGAATCGTTTANGTCCAACAGATATTGGNGNGTTNGTTAACGANGTTTTNACCNAACATTTCACTAATATTATAGATTATGAATTTACNGCCCGATTGGAAANNGATTTTGACACTATCTCAGAAGGNAANCATNATTGGCAGNCNGNTNTCANAAAATTCTATGGGCCGTTTAAGGANAATCTCGAGAATAANTCTGANACNGTCAANAGAGAAGATATCATAAAGAAGAGNGAAATNGGCNTTGATCCNGAATCTGGNNTNCCANTTATNGCNCGTATCGGTCGNTTNGGTGCTTATGTNCAGTTNGGTGANTGGAATGAAGATGG